>JABSPO010000099.1 GCA_013214625.1 Flavobacteriaceae bacterium | reverse complement strand
AAAAACCAAAATGTTACAATGTTACAGTTTTATATGCAGTTTCAGCGGTTTGAAAATTTCATTTTTTTAAAACTCAGCTGAATTTTATTTTTTTAGGAAGTGCTTCGGACATAAAGTGTCCTTTATAAAAGCTGAAAATCGCACTAAAATTGTACTATGAGTTTTCAGCGAAATATTAATTTATTAGGAAGTCCATGCAATGTAGCTATAAAGTCCGTTGCAGGAAACCAAATTTTACCTGATTTTACTAAAATTTATGGTAAACCTAGTAAAATACGAGTTTCTTCTAGTCCGAAAATCTCGAAAGCTGGTATTTTAATTACTAAAAAAGTAACCTTAGAATACCCTGGTGTTAGTGACACGGATTTTACTAAGTTTCATGAACTCATGCATGATGGTTTTGAAATGCTAGTTACCTATTCCTCTGGTGAAGTATTTCAGTTTGCAGGAGTTAACGCCCCTATGACTTTATCGGCACCATATAACAATAAAGGAACTAAACTTAGTTTTATAACTAAAGATGTAAAACCAGTTCAATTCCTAAGTGGGACCATAACAACTCAAGGGAATAATAGTACACTTACTATAATTAGCATACTGAATACGCCACAATTAACAACTATTAATTTATTAGATAATATTAAAGGCGCTGGTGTGTACTTTTTTGATACTACAGTGCAAACTACCAGTACCGTTACCTATAGTACATTTCCTTCAGTAACTCAAGTACCCATAACTAACCTGTCTATTGATTTTTCATTATCAGGAGCTACGCTTGAAGTGTATGGGGTGCATAATGATACAACTGATAATTTTTTACACGTCACTCAAAAATTCACCTCTGGGTTAACAGGTAAAGTATTTTATAGGCAATATAATTCAAATGAAGATGGTTGGTATGCATGGTATTCTATAGAAACTACACTCCGATACATATCAGTAACCGCTTCCAGAAACTTCTTGAATTCTGATAAAGGTAAAGTGTTAATCTTGCAAAATTCGGGGATTATTTTAACGATGCCTATAACAGGTATGGATGCTGATTTTAATTGCTGTACAAAAGCATTAACAGGTTATGATGGTACTATGGATTTTTTAACCAATACAAAAGATGCTCCAAATGGGTTGCTTATTGAGGAAAATAAAATGATGTCGATAGGGCGTTTAGGTTCAACTTATATAATTAGTCCGTAATGAATACAGCTCACCTAAATATATATAGTCAGGGTTTAGTTGAAGGGGCAGTCCTTTCGTACTACTGTAAATTTAATGGAAATACTACGGACGAAATAAATGGTTTAACACCTACAACGGATACGTTAACTTATGAAGCTACTACTAACGGGCAAGCAGGAGTTTTTAATGCATCTAATGATTTAATTTTAAATTCTTCGGAAGCTTTCAAGGCTAATGACGGGGTTGATGACTTGCCTTTTTCTATAATAGTGTACATGAAAAGAGATTTGAATGACAACTGTTATATATATACAAGTTATCCAGAAACACTAAGGTTTTATTGTACATCAAATTTAATACGATACATAGCGCTATCTAAAGGCAGTTATTCTAACTTTTTTTACGGTTCATATGCCAATCCAACAGCATTAGGAACATACTTCACATCTATTCTTACGTATGGCGGAACTGGTTCTAGTGGTGTGAAAATGTATCATGACGGGGTTTTTAAATCTCATACACCTGTAAACATCGGTACGTTTGTCGGGTTAAACCATGTGCCAAATACATCAACTTTCATAGGCGGAAGAACTGGTGATAGCACGTGGGATTTAGATGGGAAAATTAACACTTTCGCATTTAAACAAGAAGAATTAACGCCAGATGAAGTAGTTGAAATTCATAACAAATTAATTAACGGAACCGGATTAATATAAAAAAATATGTTACCAATAATACAATCAAAAGTAGAAGTTATTATAAAATCTAATGACCGCTCAGGCACTATTTTACAATCTGGAATTGTAGAAATAGAAATCGCTTTAGAATCTCGGGTACCTGCAACTGGGGATTGGGTTTTTACTATTGAAGACTATGTGTTGATTCCACAAGCTGCTTCTGTAAATCCGATAAATAGTGAAGAAGTAGCTCCTGGATTTACTCGTCAAAAGTTAGAGATAAAACCTGCTTCATTAAATAAAAAAGCTGAATACAGTAAGAAGGTTCTTATTCCGAAAATAAAGTATGATGCGTTAATGGAAAAATTTGACACTCATATGCCAGAGGCATCTCGTAATTTAAGGTTGGCACATGGCTTATTAGATATTACCAAAGCGGATCCTGTTTATTATAAATTGGATAGAACTAAAACTTCACCAGATGATTATGAAATTAAACCTCAAGCATAATGTTATTTAGTAAAAACAATTTTTTCAAACCCGCATCAGGAGAAACAAAAGCGCAAACTAATGCGCGTTTAGATGCTAAACGATTAGACGTATTAGAATACCTACGCATTAAAGGGATCCCTAAATTTTGGAAGCAACTCGTTTTAGATGCTTATGATTATTTTGAACAACACCCTAATGAATTTGATGGTGCTAGTATAGTTAAGGATTTGGATGATTTACCAAACCTTTCTTTAGCGGCAATGGTACATGATTATTTGTATTTAATTGAGCTTAAAAAAAATAAAGGTTGGAGGTGGTTATATGGTAAGTGCATCTACGATTATTGGTATGGTAAACTATTAGAAATGTTTGGTAAAGGAATTTTCACTCCCTATTTCCGCACGGTTTTGTTAGTCCTTTCTACACCGTTTTATTGGTTGTTACTTGCTATTAAGAAAAAACAAAACTAATTACCCCATGGATATTTTAAAAGACATTTCTGGTAGCTTCGGTACCATGACCCCATTACTCACTTTTCTGTTTTTAATTATAGCCCTTGTGTTGTACATCTTTAAGGATACTATTATTGAAATGGTAAAACATAGGCGTAAAAAAAAGGATATTAAAAACCTTGAATTTCATGATGTACATGCTACTGCTGATTCCGTATTAGATAAAATGCATGATATAGAATTTACTTCAGATGGAAAAACAGATCCTTATAAAACCAAGCTATTGCATGAGTTGGTGTCGCTAAATATTTCTGTGCTTAAAAGGTATTTGAATGAGTTCTTAAATCGTAAAGATTTAGCAAGTTATTCTGGCCAACGATTAAAGCATGAAATTAATGAAATGTTTATGCTAATAGAAAATGAATATTGTGTTCAAGCGGATAATAGTTTCCGTCAGCAAGGCATATCTACAACGGATTCAAAGTATTTAATTAAAAGCTACGAGAGTTTTCGAAAAGATGTGACTGAAGGTTTTCATGCGCGTGTGGAAAGCATTACTACCAATGCAGATTACGCGAGTAATTACGACAGAATCAGTGCGATTTTTGAAGTAATAGCTATAAGCCTGTACATAATACCGAAAGATGCTAAAAGCGCCTGTGATAAGATAAATGGCCGTTTTAATAAATACCCAAAAAAATAATTATGAAAAAGCTATTACCAATATTGTTTTCTCAATTAGGAATTAAGGAAATACCAGGGCGAAAAGATAACCCTGAAGTGCTAAAGTATTTTTTTGAATTAGGATATGATGGCCATAAACTAAAAGATGAAACTGCATGGTGCAGCGCTTTTGCAAACTGGGTATGTAAAACCGCCTGTTTAGATTATTCAAAATTATTAAATGCGCGTAGTTGGTTGCGCATTGGTACACCAGTTACCATTCCTCAATTAGGCGATGTTGTTATTCTTTGGCGTGAAAAGAGAAATTCATGGAAGGGCCACGTAGGATTCTATATGAATCATGACGAAAAGTATATCTACATTTTAGGAGGTAATCAAAGTAATAAAGTATGTATTAGGCGCTATCCTAAAGGAAAGCTATTAGGATATAGAAGACTTGTGTAATATGAAAACATTAGATAAAATTGAAAAAGCGTTTCTTATTATTTTAATACTGAGTTTAGCGGTGAATGTTGCTTTTTTAACTCTGATTGATTTTAATCATTCAGAGTTAGATGATGCAAAACGTTTTGAATTAGAATACTATAAATTAAAAACTAGTGCAGCAGTCCAGGTTAAAAATATCGATTCACTTAAAAGTAAAATTACTGTTTTAAAAGATTCCCTACAGTTGAAAATTATACATACCAAAAAGACGAATACACGTTATGAAAAACTCATTCAAAAAGCTATTGCTATTCGTGATATTGATAGCTTGTCAGCCGCTTTTATCACAAACGCAAACCGATAGCGCTTTAGCTACTTCAAACGCCTTGGTTTCTGTTCCTGCTAAGTATTTGTATAAAGCCAATATAAAATTGGTTGATTACCATAGGTTACTTGATCAGGACTTTGAAAATAAGTTTATCCAGGCATTGGTTTTTTCTGATACATTGGAACTACAAATTACTCAGTTAGAAGCGTTACATAACACCAAGGATGAAAAACTTGTTTTATTAAAAAATAGGCTTGCTGTAATTGAGCCGAAATATCAAAGATTACTCCATAAAAAAGGAAAAGGATTTGTTATTGGAGGTGTCTGTTTTTCAGTAGGTATTTTGACTGCTGTTTTTTTAATAAAATAAGGTCTACCCTATTGTAAACATGTGAATTAATCCGTAATATTGAGTAACCAATATACTTGCTTATATGAATGATAATAATCAAATTGTTCCGTTTCCGTTGCCTATATATTTGTCTACATTTTTCGCAAATCAACTCACTACAGAAGTTGAAACGTTAATTGATGGTAGCGATGTGAAAGCATTTCATATTAGAAAGAAAAGTGAGCTCGGAAAGTTTATTTTACGCCGACTAAAACCCACATATAAAAAGCCAAAAATACAAGAAGGTATTACCTTGTATTTATCAGTTGAAAACAGAAAAGGGGAGCGTGATAAAAAGCAAGTAGACAAACGTTATAGTTTTGTTGAATTTGATGAGCAAGGAATAAAAGAGATTACCAATTTCCTGAAACCTATTTTTGAAATGACATTAATTAGTTGGTGTAATGGCGCACAATATATTAATGAATTAAAGGAGAATGTTAAGGGGGTTAGGAACAAAGCAATTGTTGAATTTTGCAAAAAAAATGGAGTAACATACACCAATCAGAACATTGATGCATGGCAAAAGTTAATATATAGAGATAAGAAAACCGATAAGCCTTTACTCCATCGGCTCTTATAATATTTAGCCACGGTTTGTCCTGTAAAAACCACCCTCTTTTTTTATTGTAATACCCATATTATTCTATTCTGCTACGGAATAGCAATCCTTCTCTTCATACCCTCAATTTTAGTGTCCTTTATAAATAGTTAGGCACTTAGTATCATTGTTATAAATCTTGTAACAATGAAAAAGAACACTTTAAATATTGCTGCTGCTTTAAGAGGTCCATGGATGTTTGATCAGCAAAGCGCATTATCATTCGCTCCTTTATTAGCTCATTTAATTAAAGGTGATACTTCTCAGTTATACGAAAAAATTGAAGCTAGATATGTTAATAGCGTTATTTCTCCTAGTGGTAAAACGTTGACTTCTGGTGAAGATGTTGAAGAAGGTAGTATTGGGGTAATCCATATTGATGGCCCAATGTTTAAAAATGGTACCTGGTGGGCTTGGGGTTCAGATGAATTAATGGCTATGGCCGAGGCGTTTGATAATAATTCAAATATTATTGGACAAATTTGGCGCACTAATTCTGGTGGTGGTCAAGTAGCTGCTGTAGCTCCTTATTTAGATTTTCATGCAAACCGTAAAAAGCCAGTTGTTGAGTTGGTAGATATTTGCGCATCTGCTGCTATATGGAAAGCGGCTCCTGCTGATTTTATTATGGCCGAAAATGATATTTCTTCTGCAATAGGTTCTATTGGGGTAATGACGGAATTACAGAACTGGGACAAATACTTTGAACAAATAGGATTAGAAATACATACCATTTTTGCAGACCAGTCTTCAGAAAAAGGATCGGCGTATGCTGATGCTAAAAACGGTGACTATAAAAAAATTAAAGAGGAACTTCTTAATCCTCTTGCGTCAAAATTTCAAGAAACAATTAAAAAGCATAGAGGATCTAAACTGGACCTTAACGTAGATGGCTTACTAAAAGGTAAGATGTTTTTCGCAGAGGATGCTCAGGCTGCTGGATTAATTGATGGTATTGGGAATTTTGATGCAGCAATTAGGAAAGTTAAAGAGCTGTCCGCAGTTCAAGATTTTATGAACCAATAAAAATTATTTAAGATGAAATGGAAAACAATTTTAGCCTTCATGGCTAGTATGATTCCTTCTTTTGATGCAGAATCTAAAGAGAAGTTGAGTTTATCTGCAGAACAAATTACTGCAGTAGATGAAAAAGCAGGTGCGGAAGGATTTGCTGAAAAGTTTGTAGCGACTTTTAATGAAAAAAATGCTGCTGAAAATCAAGTGGAATTATCTCAAGCAGTACTTGACGAATTCATGGCTTCAGATGGTGCTCCTGAAGGAGGGACTGAAGGCGAAGAGGCTGGCGCTGGTGCTGAGCAACAAACGTTATCACAAGCTGTTCAAGGATTAGTTGGTCGCATAGATGCTTCAGAAAAATCAAACAAAGAATTAAAAGCTACGGTTGCGAAACTAACAGGCGCTCCTGAGGATGATGATCCGGAAGCTGTAATACGAATCCAAAAAGGAATAAGCGCTATGAAGCATAGTAAATCACATGTATTTGCAATTAATGAAAGTTATGCCGCTATTGAAGGTAGAAACTGGAATAAAAACGTATTAGCTAAAGCTAATAACGAAGCGGTTGCGTTAACTGATTGGGGTGACGCAGTGAACGTTCAAAAAATTAATACAGATTTTGGTGCATACGCTCGTAAGAACTTAAACAAAGTAATTGATTTATTCCGTGATGGTTTAGATATCCCTAAGCATTGGAAAGTAATTTCTGGTGTATCTGATGAGATTGCTTACGGTATGATTGTTACTGGTGAAATCACTCAGTCATTCGCTAAAAAATACTTGCCGAAAAACGTTCAGAAATTCTTACCAATTAAAGGTAAAGTTTATGATGTGCAAATTGATGCTCTTTGGTCGGTTAGCCAGTTAAAATCTTTAGAGAAAACGTATTTAAACACCATGTTTGATGAAGGTTCTACTGCTTATAAGATGCAATTTGTTGAGTATTTAATGGAGAAATTAAGACTTCAAGCTCGTAAAGAGGATAAGATTGTTTTAGTAAATGGTGTGTACCATGATAATACTGATGGTGATACTCCTGGTTTATTTATTAACCGTATGAATGGGTTATTAAAATTAATTGCTCAATACAGAAACGTATCATTTAAGTCTTTTGATTTACCTCAATTGACTAAAACAAATGTGTACGATGTTTTAAATTCTGCTATTAAGCAAATTCCATATGAAATGAGAATACAACCAGGTTTGTACTTATCAATATCTCCATATTGGAAAAACGCTTATAATGAGCGTAGATCTCAAATTAAAGGTGGTAATACTGATTACGCTGGTAAGATTGATTATGTAGAAGGGTATCCGAATATTGTGTTTGATGTTAGAGCACAAATGGAAGGTTCAGACTTATTTTATATTACTACTGAAGATAATATTTCTGTAATGGTAGATAAGCCAGGAGAGGAAAATATATTCACAATTGAAAAATCTGAAAGGTCTATTAAAGCTTTTGCTGATTATAAATTAGGGATTCATGTTTCTGCATTTGGTGTGAAGCCAGATAGTGGCGCTCCTCAGGATTTTGAGAGCCAAATTTTCTTTTGTAATGATGTCGATATTTTAACAGATACTTACGTGCCAATTACTGCTGATGATACAACGCCTTCGGTTGCTAATCATAACGCTTTAATTATTGGTGAGTTTAATACTGCTGCTAGAGATATTACTTCAATTGATGATGCTGTAGTTGGACAAAATGTATACTTAAAAGGTAATACAGATTCTAA
>JABSPO010000098.1 GCA_013214625.1 Flavobacteriaceae bacterium | reverse complement strand
AAATTTAAGGATAATTTACTTATGTGCATCTTGAAATTTAATTGGTATTACTGTTAAATGTATTCATTTTTAATCATCATATCACATAACTATACTACTATAATTTAATTCATTTTAACTTCAGGAATATAACTTGATCTAAAATATATTCGCCAATAACCTCTCTTAAAGAACATCCTTTTAATAGTTACCAAAAATCACTTTTTGTTACCCAAAAAAAATAAAAAAGATAGTTGTAGGTTTACTTACCAAAAATAATCGTCGATTAAAATTAAAAAAATGAGGAACATTTCGGCAAACGCCATTCTAAACTTAAAGGAGCAACCACAAACTCTTTATATTCATGGTTCAATCATGACCTATAGAAATGATGACACAATTAGGCTTATCAAAGCTGAACTACCGGGTATCAATTCCACTATTCTAGTTCTAGATTTAAAGGTGATTGAAGGAAATGGTCCAATGAAAGGAACACCTAAACCATTTAACTATGAATTATCAGATGAAACGGCAAAGAATTACAGTCAAGTAACTTTAAGATATAGTAATGATGCCTCAATTAATATAAACGTGGAAATTTTTGGATAACCTAAAAACATATATATTATGAATATCGCAAAAGCAGATTTGGAAGGAAATTCTAATCAAATCACACTTAACGTCTCGGCAATTGCTCCAACACTTGGATGGACAAATGTCGATTTATCAAAAGTAGAGTATATTACACAGCCTGAAGATGGGATTCAGGATATTATTTTATCCTCAACCTCTTCATCAGGATTAGCACCGACTGCAATTCAGTTATTTGAGAGATCTCTTGAAATGGAAACTTCAGATTGGTTTCAAGGCGTTCGTATTAAAAGCTCTGCAGGAGACCAGTTAATCACTTTAAGAAACCCTACTAAAGAACAATCCGAAATCGGAAATTCACATGTTTGGATAAATCCTGTCGGTATAAGGGGTGATAAACTAATTCTAAACTCTCAATATGGAGGAGGATGTAAATTACATACTTTTCAGCTAAATTGGGATGGTCAAATTCGAGAATCATTTCCTGTGCAAGTGACCTTAGATTTAAGTCATAATGACAATGGAGATCGTTGTAAAGCCATTATTTCAGAAACACTTCAATTTGACTTATCTACTTTAAATGGTTTCCCTGAGCAAGAAATGGAAATTTACTTGAAAGCTGGTCACCTGGAGTTTATAATCCCGTATAAACCAAAATAAAAAGTTACTAATATTTAGTGTAAAAAACATTAAAACAGATTCTTTTATGAATTGTAAGCACAATTCAAAACATCAGAATTCGATTAATCCATAATGCTAACGGTGGAGTTTTGAGGATATTTTAAAATCAAAATTTTACCGTTAGCCTAGATTAAATACAACCGTATGAAAAAAGTTGAATTTTATTTTCTGCTAAAATCAACAGGAAGCTTAGCTAATGTGTTTTTTTTTCCAGAGCAAGAAAATGTTTCCATAAGACTAGAAACAGACTCAAAGCGAAAAGAATGGAGTAATAAATCTTTTGAACTTTTAATTGAAGAACCTTTTGAATATGTTCTTCAAGTATTTGGTGTAAGTGGAACTGACTGGGAGGCTGAATTAAAAATAATTTCAGGTACAGAAAATAAAAGTTTTCTTAAGTGGACTGGTACTACTGGAGACACAAGAAGAAATATATCTGTTAGAAAAAAACCTATTTTAAACCTACCATAGAATTATGAAAAAGGTATTATTTATAATCACCATTATTTTATTCTCAAACTCTTTACATGCTCAATTTAATGTCATCCAAGATGGGGAAGGTGAAACTTCTTTTCAATTATTTCAAGCAAATACAATCACTATAAATACCGAGAAAACGTCTTTAGGGTTTTCTATAAGACCTCAAGAATTAACTAATAAAGTAGGTGCGAAATATTGGACTATTACTGCTTCTGCGAATGCAAAGAAAGGAACTTCAAACATTTTTAAAGGAAGTAAATTTCAATTTAGCGGGAGGTTAGGAGCAAATATAATTTTCGATAAAACAAATTACGGTGATAGAGATAATCCTGGTAATGGTAATCTAATCTATCATTTCTTGGGTAGTGAGTTTTTATATTCAAGAAATAATGTATTTGATGCAACTAAAGATTTTGATAATCAAATTTTTGATAAAACTAATATAGGTTTAAGAATAAATTACGGATGGAATTTTCAAAATGTTAGATTTGAAAATAATTTTCTGAATTATTTAGGTGATTTTACTACTGGGATATCAGGTTCTATGGGAATTAAAGATAATACAGACATTATAAATCAAGTTGAAATTACAACTTCATTTCAAAGTTATAATAATGGCTCTATAACAAGGAACGTATCAGAAACAAGCGATGTTTATGAAATTACTTCATTAATTTCTAATCAAAAATTTTCAAGAATTAATTTTGATTTTGGAAAACATCTTTTTAACCAACGCTTATTTATAAATCTACATATGACATATGCAATTGACGAATATTTAAAACCTGTACTTAATCCCGCTTTCGGATTATTTGTAATCCAAAAAGGAGCACCATTAGAAGCTATCGTTGGTATTCAAATTCAAACTTCTGATTGGTCGAATAATCGACATTCCGAGAAAGACAGATGGGAAAGAAGTGGTGTTGTCTTGACGGCTGGTTTTCCATTCAACTAATTAACTGCCCTATTACTTAAAAAAGATAAACAGATATACTTATTACATACATATTTTCTCCTCTAGAATGTCAATCAACTCTCCTTGATTCTTAAAATTATCAACAATTCAATTTCCTTTTAAAAAAGGGTATACAGCATAGTTATAATAACCCCTTTATTATCATTTAACCTAACTGATAGTAGCTCCTTTGCTTCTTTTACTTGAAAATTAAATGGAGGAGCTAATAGGTTTAAACCACTTTGTTTTTTTATTCTAATTCCTTGCCCTGAAATAATATCTTTATTGGGAACAAAATCTCCATTAGGTAAATGCTCCGTTAAAATAACATATTTAAAAGCAGTTAATTTATGAAGTACCTGCTGTACCTCAGCATTCGATAAATGTTGCAACACTTGTCTTATTAAAGCACAATCCCCAGAAGGCAAATCATCTACTGCGATATCCAAACAATGAAATTCTAAATTTTCTTCGGTATAGTTGCCTTTATTATATTCAATAAGGTTTCCTACGATATCTACCGCTACATATTTTTTGGTATATTTTACTAATGCTGCCCCTACATTAAAATCTCCACAACCTAAATCACAGACGATAAGCTCTTCTTTAAACGACTTCAAAAATGATTTTACAACAGCTATATACGGCTTCACTACCTCAGCATCATGTGATCCATTACCAGAGTAAAAATCAAACTCAGCACCTCCCCAAAGTTTCATTTCATAAACTTGCTCCATAGCATCTTTCGTTGGCCAAGGGGTCTTATTTTTTTTAGGTTTACTTCCGCTGTTCATAAAAAGTATATTGTATTTAAATTTCTGCAGTAATATCTAAGCTTTAATCGGTGTTATCATTACCTGTATGTATGCTAAATTTATTTATATGTTAAATAATATGTTAAAGAGTATTCCCATTATAATTCGTTAGAGTACTTTTGCCGCCTCATAGGAACAAAAATAACCATAACATAATGAATATCAATACAATAGGCGCTAGTAACAAAAGAATCGTAGCAGAAAGTAAACTCGGAGTTAAAACAAGAAATTTTAGCACTGCAAATTCTGTTGCTTGGAATTTGAAAAGAAGATTTAGATAATTTTAGTATCATAATTTAGAATTTTAAGCGAGCTCGTCTCGCTTAAAATTTGCTTTATACACAACAAACCCTTTTTATATTATTTTTAATTTCTTCTTCTCCAATAAATCTGCTCCATAGCACCTTTAGTTTGCCAAGGCTTCTTATTTTTTTTAGTTCAATTTTTCGCTGTTCATAAATAGATATATTTAATCTTTAATCGGTTCTACCAATCTACCAATAACTGTATGGATAGATTAAATTGCTTTAAAATATAATTCATTCAAATATTAAAATATTTTTAGTATTTATTTATGTTCTGTTCATTTTTTCTTGATAAAAAACGAACCAAAAAATCAATTCATGCTCAAGGAAATTGCTCCGCAACACTCCCTCTCAAATCTACATGCTTAAAGCTACGCTTAGCAATTTCGATTTTACGCTCATTATTTCTAAGTCTGACTAGAAAATTAATGAAGATAACTAAAATAAAGTATTTTCGTCATAAGATGTGGCAGGCGAGCGTCAATCATTTGAAGATACCGTAAAAAGAAATCCTGTTTGAGCCTGGGCGAGTTCATTTCTTTTAGATATCAAAAATAGAAGCTCAACAAAGGTTTTAATATCATTCAATTAAGTTTTTCCAAAGTTTACATGTCACACTGAACTTGTCGAAGACCTATTAGTAATCAATACTTTATTGGTCTTCGACAAGCTCAGACTGACTTTCAAACTCCTTAAATTATCTACATGTCACACTGAGCTTGTCGAAGTGTTATTTACTACATCCAATCTTTAATCAAATACTTGCTCCTCTTCTTTCACTCTAAAACAACGCTCCTCTCCCAAATACAAAGGATCTCCATGCTTTTCTGACCAAAAGCCATCTAGTATATCTTTTGATATACAACGGTACACTACAACTCCTTTAAACACCTCATCATCTTCTCCTTGATAGTTAAAATTGATTACTAAAATGTTGTCTTTAAAAAAACCTGAACCTACCTGTACTTGTTCATTATTCAATAACCATTTGGCAAGTATTCTATTATTACTATCAAGGCTTAGCGTCAGCGTTCCTGTATAATTGTTTTCGGTATCTTCTTGGTTTTTACCAATTATACTATATGTTCCTACAAGGTCCTGTATTGTCATTAAATATTTTTTTATAATCCCGTCCTAAACGTTTTTTTATGATTTTGTTCAAACCATCTATGTCACTGGTATAACAACAACTTTTAGGCTCTAGGGATTGTTTTACTTTCTTTTCATTTTTTCTTGATAAAAAACGAACCAAAACTCAGATAGCTATCGGGACAAGACAGACAATAGTAAATTACTCATTGTTTTTTAATTATCAATAAGGTATTCGTGAATGTTGCACATTTGTTTAAGCATCATTCACTATCAAATCTACATGCTTAATGCTTCGCATTGCAATTTCGATTTTACGCTCATTATTTCTGAAGTCTGACAAGCCCAAATTAACTAAGCTATAACTTTCCTTTTTGTGCATTTTAAATTATTTAGGACAGAATTGATAATTTAAATTAAACAAGAGCCCTTTCTTAGAAGGCTCTTGTTACTTATATTACTTTATTTTATTCTAAAAAATCAAACTCCCAATTTCCATATCATCTTCTTCTTTGTCTAATCTTACGGTTATGGTTTTCTTTACTTCATTCGCTTTCCCATAATTAGTATACATGGAAACTTTTAAAATTGTTGGTCCAGATATTTTTTGAACACTATCTGCATAATAATCAACTAACACTTTGTATTTTCCTTTTATAGCTTTTTTAAGCATAAACTCTTCTGGTCCATATCCATCTGTAAAGTCTTCAGAGATTCTTCCACCAATTTTAGTTTCTGAATTTGAGTATAAACATTTTTCTCCACTAGGATCAATAACCCATAAGTCGATATCCGTTTCTTTATGATTCCAATCAATAACAACTCTTACATCTACTGGTAATGGTTTAAAAAAGTTCTTTTGCTTTTTATTTAACTTTAGTCTTTTACCATGATTATTTACAAGCCTTGATAATTCTACAAATGCAATCGCTTCAATACCATAAAACAATTCGTTTACATCTTTTTCAAGTAACGCTCCATTATAAATTTTAAATAATAAGTCAAAGCTTTTTTGGTACGCTCCTACTGCTTCATAGGCTAATGCTAAATCTCTATAAGACTGAGGTTCTTCTGGACGTAATTCTAACACTTTTTCATATACTATAACAGCAAGTTCATATTGTTTAAAATACTCCAACTTATATCCTAATGCTTTTGTTAACTCATGATTATTTAAATCTACTTCAATAAGATTTGTCAATACTCTAATTGCAATCTTACTGGATTTCCTTTTATCAAAAAAGTCCGCTACATCCAAATAGAACGCAGGTACATTTGCGTAGTCACTTCTGATTTCTAGGTATTTTATATAAGCAGCTTCAACTGATTTTTCTTTTTCTAAAACCTTCAAATAAGGTGTATCAGGATTCCATGCTTTTAATTCAATTTTATCAGCAATTTGTTGATTTAACTCTTTAATTGCTTCCTCATTTTTTACTTTTCCTTCTTTGGTTACAACTATTACCACACCACTACTTCCGCTATTCCCGTATAATGCAGTTCCATTTTCTGGGCTGAGTACATGCATAGAATCAATAGCATCTGTTGACAATATTTCAGAAGGGTTGCTTTCAGAAATAATCCCATCAATAATATATAGTGGTTTATTATTTGAAGTTGAGGCAGCACCACGAATTGTAACGGATGAAGATGCTCCTACTGCTCCTGAGCTACTTGTCACCTGTACACCTGCAGCTCTTCCTACTAAGGATCTAACTACATCAAGTTGATCTGAGCTAACAGTTGTTACAGTATATCCTAATGCTTTATTCACTCTTTTAATTCCAAATGCTGTAACTACAACTTCTTCAAGACTATCATCCAGTTCCAAAGCAATATCAATGGTGTTCCCTGCCCCAACAGTAGTTTCTTGTTCAACATATCCGACATAAGAAAACGTTAACACATCTCCTAAATTTGCACTAATTGAATATTTCCCATCAAAATCTGTACTAGCGCCAGATGTGGTTCCTTTGATCACTACTGTAGCTCCAGGCAATGCCATATTTGTTTCATCTACAAGTGTCCCTGATATTGTTTTACTGTTAGGGCCTACATTTCTTATAACAGTTTCTTCAGGTGTGGTTGCTGGATTATTTGTAATAGTAGGTGTTACTATTGAAGTAGTGTCAAGGACTGGAGTATTTACAACTGGATCGATAATTTGAGGAGCCTCTTTTTTTACGACTTTCTTCTCCTTTTTAGGAAACTTCATATTATACCAATTAATAATGTCTTTATAATCTTCTACTAGATCTGCTTTCCTTTCTTTAATTTCTAATTGCTTATAAGCTTCGTCTTCCTTTAGATTTTTAATACGTTCTTTATATTCACTTTTTAATTCTTGTGGAGGTTCAATTCTGTAACGCACATAATCTTCTAACCTATCTAAAATTAGCATCGAAGTATAATCAGTTATTAAATGATTTTGAGTTGCGAGGTCAATAATTTCCTTTTTATTTTCTTCTTTATTGAAATTTAAAGCGCTTAGTTTTTGTTTTGCCCATAAACGTTTTACTAAACTATTTTGTACTCCGCTTTGAATAGGAACAGTTAACTTTTGAGTGACTTTACCTCTATACCCAAAAAGCAATTCGATAGTTGTGTTTTCAGAAAACCTACCTGCAATTGAAAAATCAGTAGTTACATTAGTATTTCTATTTGGATATACATTAGTAACGCTATTGTTATCTGATATTCCTAAAAATTGAAAGGTTTCATTTTTTAATTGCTTTAGTGCTTCTTTACTATCAAGTCTTACCAAGTTTATATATGCCCCTCCAGATTTAGTGGTCATATTATTCAGTTCTTCATGATTGGCAGAAACCAATGAGTTTATTGCATACACCGCCTTTTTATTATTAGGCAAAAACCTCCCTAAGTTATCTAAGCCATCCGTAAACAAAAGTGTTTCATCCGTTTTTAATTTTAATTTTGAAAGCGCATTAAAGTTCGTCCCTCCGTCATAAACAGTATTTTTAATCAGTTGTTTTAACTCATCCCAACTTCCATTTTCAATTTCAATTTTTTTATGTGCTATAATAGTGTTGCTAAACGAAATGAATTCAACTTCAACATGCTGTAAATACTTAAAATAGGCATCTAATAAATTTAATTCTTCTGCAACATTTCTATTTTTCAAAGAATAAGACGCATCCCAAAATAATGTTATTTTATTAGGTTTTGACTTTAGTCGATCATTTGGCTTTAGTGCTTTATACGTATAGAAATAATCATTATAGCTTAGTACTTTTTCTTTTAAAGAATTGTTAGGTATTTTTAAAACAATCGCTTTTTGAGGGGTATGATTACTTTTGGTTATTTCAGCATGAAATCCACCTTTCTTCTCATTAAAATAAAGTTCTTTATACGGGTTGTTTTTAAACGTAGGAATAACATCTCCTACCTCAACATTTAAGCTAATTGAAAATTCAGCTAGTTTTTCAGAGATATTTAATGGCAATTCATAGATCATAAAACCATTTACGGTTCGTAATTCTTGCTCATAAGTGATTACTATTTGCTTATGTTTTTTAGGAAGGATAGGATATACTCTAGCTTTATAATTATTCCCCTCTGTCTTTACTAATAGACCGGGATCAATCTTTTGACGAATTGTATTTTCAAAAGCTACACGAGCTAATTCCTTTTCTACAATTACTGCTTCACGTAGTTTTCCATTTACATCCATCGCAAAATTTGAAACGGACTGTCCTTCCCCTAAAGGAAAAGCCAACTCCCCTTCTAAAGTGCTATCCAGTTCATTATAAAACTTCATGTCATACGTTGTAGTGGCAAAATTCCCTATGATTTTTACATCTACTTTTAAACTTGATAGCTTTAATTGACTGGAATCTTTAAGGATTACTTTAGGTGTTTCTTGAGCAATAGAATTCAAGCTTAGGGTAAGCAAAAATAGAAATACAATATTTTTCATGTGAGTTAGTTTATTTGTTATTTAATGTAAACATCTAACTATTCAATAACAATTAAAACCTATACTGAGTGAAGTAGTATTTTTCATAGGTAAAGCCATACTTTCAATTAGGTAAGTTCCTATTTGATTACTTCCCCTTTTGCATTTAGTTTTTTATCAAGGTAATACAAGCCATTTAAATTGGGTTGGTAGTATATTTCTGCTACCCCGGAATTATCCTCTGTGAGCTCATGATTTTTATTATAAAACCTATCTACTTTTAAAAGACTCGATGTCGCTCTAGGGAATTCATATATAGCAATACCTTCATCATCTTCTATTAGTGCATTATCAACATTAAATAAAGTTATTTTAACGTTTAAATCCATCTCATTCCATTCAGCTTCTTTTTTATGATAACCATTGGGACCAAGAACAGGTGTTGCAATTTTATTAAAAAATGACTCAGAAACAATGTCCCCATTTTCATTTAAAATATTCTTATAAGTAGAATACCCTTGCTTATTATTTACTATCGAATCATGTATATCAAAATAATCATGACCAATAACTCTTTGTCTATTATCATAATTATATTTAATTGCACTTATACCATCCGAATTATTAGCGCTGCTATTTTCATCATTGTAATATGATTCTACAATAACATTATCATACACATTATATTTGTATTTAGTAATACACACTCCCTTTATCAAATCATTATTTATATCATACTTTTTTATTAAGGAGTCCTTCCCTTTCTTATTAAGTAAATACATCGTTTTAAATGCTCCTTCATACATTAAGGGCTCCATTTTTTTATTATAATAACTCCGCTCTATTACTTTATTGTCACTATTGTAGGAATAGAAATTAAATGTCGCATTTAAGTTTGCATGTGCTAACTTATCCTCTTCATTATAATAGGTCGTTTTAATTTTATTATTGTTTGCATCATACTCCCAACGAACTATAGCAACATCTTTTTGGAAAGACTTGATATTCCCCAATGAATCTAGAGATATATTCTCAATTTCATTCCCTTTTTCATCATACTTATAATTATACTGTACAACCTCATTATCAGTAGTAGCAAAATTATTTTTTTCGTCAAAATAGAACTCTTTAACTATTTTTTTGGATGAGTCCTCTTGATATTTTATAATAGCAATTCCATTATTATCTTTAATTATATTGTTATAGGCATCCAAGTTATAATTTAAGGTAATTGAATCATTTAAATATTCGTTTTTAGAGGCTCCATAGCCTTCTTTATTAAATTTAAGGGTATTCGCTAACAAATACTTTGCATCAAAAACTACTCTGCTTAAACTATCATACCTTGTTACCCATTGAAAATAATCTTCGTTCCCTAAAACGGGGGAATTCATTTTATTATAGCGTTTGGTTTGTGTCCTATTACCATACATATCATAACAATAGTCATAAACAGATATGCCTTTCGAATCATTTATTTTAAGTTCATCTTTATTTAAATTGATTGATTTTTTTAAAAACCCACGTTCATCATATGTATATCTTAAATTATATGAACCAATATGTAGCGGGAATTTTCTGTTTTTATCAAACATTTTATTTGAAACAACCTTATGATGCTTGTCATATTTATAATTATAAACAGCTAAACCATCTTTATCATTCATCAACTTATGTTTTTCATCAAAGGATTCATAAACAACTAATCTTCCGTATGCATCAAAAGCTCTTTTTAAATGATAAATACTGTCACCATTCCTTATCATTTCTCCATTTTCATCAAAATAGCTTCCATAAATAGCTGAATCCGAAATTGTTTCCCAATGCGTTTCAAAAACACCTATTGTGTTATTAACTCGCTCTCCTGAAGCATTAAAATAACTACTTACCCTTATATCATTGTCATTCTTAATACTTTTAAAAACACAATGAGCTCTGTCTGTATTAAATGTGTTATCTGCATTGTAATACTGAATTTCAATATCGCCCCACCAGTTTTTATTTATCTTTGTTATAGCTGATTTGTAATCCCCTCCATTAGTCAGTTTACCATTGTTATAGAATTTTACAACAATATTATTATCCCACGATTTTAATACCTCATAGGCTTCTCCATACTTAACTTCCTCTTTAGTCATAGGATATGAGGTCAGTAATTCACCCTCAATAGTTTGATATATTTCTCTATAAAAATCAGTGTCACTTTTATTAAAATCATAATACTGGTTTAAATCGGGTGATGTATAGTATGCTGTTTCTCTTAATAATTCATCAATTTTCAACTCCCAATATCGTTGTTCGTGATTTTTAACATTATGCTCTGAAATACTGTCGTATACAATTTGTACACTATCACGCTTTGATTCATACTTATCATACAGACTTTGTACATCGTCAATTGTTACTTCATCGCTACCAATTTCAATAATTGCCTTCCTTAGTAAACGCGCATAATATTCTGTAATATTAAAATGGTATTGTTCATGTATTAATAGCTGAGGATCTAATAACGAATCATTTAATTTATCTGATATTTCAGGACTCATATACGCATATATAGCAGAACTCTTTTTTGTTATTTCTCTTGGGCAAAATATCTCTGAATAAATTGATGCTGAGAAGCCATCAGATTTAGTGACTACCTCCGTAAAGTTTGACCAATCAACATTTTTTTCTGACCAAATAACATATTCATTATCGTGATTAAATGGCAGCACCTCTTCTTCCGATATAAAACCAAAAAGGCTTACTAAAGCTAATATTCCCCAGAAATAACTACGCTTTAATTTGGTCCATCTATTTGCAAACTTTAATAGAAAAAAGACTGGGATTGCAAATAATATTAAGGCAATAACGACACCTACAGTGGTCGCTACTCCATCAAATTTAGCACTATCTGAGACTAAAGGAAAACCCGAAAAAACTATAACATATAAAAAGTAAAACCCTATTATATAAAACAAATACCCCAAAACTTTTTTCATAAATCTTATAATCAATTATTTTAACTCGTAGCATGTTATAACGAAGTGCAATTTATATTCTATTCAGTATATTTTATCTGTTCTAAAAGTATCTATTTGAGATGAGATTACCACGCCTTTTTATCAAAAGTCTCGTAATGACGTTTAGTTGTTTTTTGACGTTACATAAATAGGTAACCTATTATCATACTCCAATTTCACTTTACTTTATTTTACATATTCGCTTGATATATAACTTTCCTTTTAAAAAATAATTAAGCGATTAAAAAAAGTTTCCCACACACACACGAGCATCTGGCAATGCTTGATGGTACTATTATTCTTCCGAATTACAATTCTCGCAATAGGTTTTCCTTAAGTATTCATTATCTAATAATTGAAACGTAACTCCTCCAACGTCTTTTGAATTAAATAACTTGCAATACCGCTCTTTATTCATGTTAATAGCATTTAACATTATAGTTCTATAGTCTGCCTTTTTAGTAAGCTCATTATCTATTAAGGTCATATTCAAATAGTAGAACAATAAATCTTCATCAACAGAAATACTTCGTACTTTTTTTTCTAATAATTCAATAGCATTCTTATAATTAGAATAATAGGTTAAATATTGTGATAGACTTAAATAATCAAAATCAGATAGTGTAATTTTTTTATAGTTTTTTAAAATATATGTAACAGCCTTATCTTTATTTGTATAATCTCTTTTTCTCATATATTTTTCACTTTTAACGATGTGATAATTTATAAGCATTCGCTGAATCAACGTTTGAGAAATACCAAACTGTTTTAACCCCAGTATTTGTTTCTTAAAAGCAATAGCGTCTACTGGCTGATAATTAGCCCTCCAAAGCGTAAATTTCAATACAGCTAAATTATACTTTACTTTACCATCCTTAGGAGTTAATTTTTCTAGCTTTTCTAATTCATTCATGGAAATTAATAAGTTTCGCTCTTCCATAAAGTACTTATACACCGAATTATTATTTATGTTCCTAGCGTACTTTACTTGTTGTGGTAACTTCATTTTATCAAGAAAATCAGGTGATATTTCTTGATTCTTTAATTTCTCAAAAAGAGAATTTTGAATTTCAGTTACTTCATCAACATTATCATTAGCAATAGAAGCTTTAAATAAGCTTAATAACTCATTAGCCGATTTAT
>JABSPO010000097.1 GCA_013214625.1 Flavobacteriaceae bacterium | reverse complement strand
TGGAGCTATTTCTTTTGATAAAGTGGAAGTAAAATTTAACTTAGATGAAAATTCAAATCCTACAGGAGTCTACTTTAAAACAGCTCAAGATGCTAATAAATTAATTGAAGAATTTATGTTATTGGCTAACCGTAAAGTAGCTGGTTTTATAGGAAAACAGAAGAAGACTTTTGTATATAGAATACATGATGAACCAAATGAAGAAAAATTAGGTAATTTACAGAATATCATTTCTAAATTTGGATATAAATTAGATTTACAAACACCTAAAACAACTGCTAATTCTTTAAATGAATTATTAGAAAATGTAAAGGGAAAAGGAGAACAAAATTTAATAGATACTTTAGCTATTCGTACCATGAGTAAAGCGGAGTATTCTACGGATAATATTGGACATTATGGACTTGCGTTTGATTATTATTCGCACTTCACCTCCCCTATTCGTAGATATCCTGATGTGATGGTACATCGTTTATTACAGTTTTATTTAGACGGTGGTAAGAATGCAGATGCTGAAGAATATGAAGCTAAATGTAAGCACTCATCAAATATGGAAGGACTTTCTACAAAAGCAGAAAGAGATTCTATAAAATACATGCAAGTAAAGTTCATGCAGGATCATCAGGATGAAGAATTTGTAGGAGTTATTTCTGGAGTTACTGAATGGGGAATTTATGTAGAAATAGTTTCTAATAAATGCGAAGGAATGGTGCGAATTAGAGAAATAAAGGACGATTATTACACCTTTGACGAAAAGCAATATGCTTTAGTAGGAGAAAATACTGATAACATATATCAACTAGGTGATGAAATAGTCATTATGGTTAAAAATACTGATTTAGTAAAACGTCAATTGGACTTTGTAGTACTTGGAAAAGTAGTGAAGTAATTTATCTTGTCATTTCTACGATAGGAGAAATTTCATAATCAAAATAATTTTAATTAATAATAAAAACCCGAGCCTTAGTGCTCGGGTTTTTACGTTTATCAATAAAACACCTATTAGTGTTCAAATAAAAAAGAGGTTTTAGATAAAATAATTGGGTAATACATTATAAGTGATACCCAATTAAAACTCAAATACAAGCTCTTCTTCCTCTACATTTTCTTTAGAGTTAACGATGTCGTAAATAAATTCATCTATTTGTGCTTTAGTTACATTAGGCATACAAATAACATGTGAAATATCACTTTCTGTAGCCAATTGCCATTTTTGTTTTACTTCTAAAGGAGTTTTAGGCAATACTACGGTAATTGCTCCTGGATTAATCCACGCATTTATACCTATTTCATTAAGCTTATTTTTACAATATTCAGCAGTTTCTAAACTGTGCTGATATCGCTTTCTTAAACCCTCTACGCCTAATTTTTTTAAAGCATACCATAAATACAATGGACTATGTCCATTTCTAGACCCTGTAATGGTAGTATCTAATGATCCGATGTATGATATACCAGTTGCAATACGATCTCTATTAGAACGCTTTGTAATGATTATTCCACAAGGCATTGGGTAACCAATAAATTTATGTCCGCTAATAGAAATACTATCTACACCATCTTTAAAATCAAATGGAATACGGGGTTCAATAAACGCACCATAAGATCCTGCTAAAGCAGCATCACAATGAATATAATGATCTTGTATTGCAAGTTTTTTTAAGATGTTTTTAATTTTTGAAACATCATCCTTAGCTTCTTTCATAGTAGTACCAAATGTGGTTAATACTATGGCAGGTTTATGACGATTCATTCGTACCGTATTTTCAAAATTTTCATAATCGATTTCGCCATTTTCTTGTGAACGAATTACAATACTCGGTATATTAAGTAAATGAATGTTTTTCTTCACACTATAATGTGTCTATTCAGAATAATATACCATTGCTTTAGGATATAATTCTCTAGCTAAATACAAACCATACAAGTTACTTTCAGATCCTCCATTGGTTACATATCCCCAATAATTTGTTGGATTAGCTCTAAATAATTTGGCAAAAAAACCAATTACTTCTCGTTCCATTTCATGTGTTTGTACTTTGTAGGTACAATCTTCAAAAGGATCACCTAAATTATTAATTGGGTATTTTAAAAATGGGTTTAATTCATCATAATCAAAATCTTTAGAAACAGGGTATCCAAGAAATGAGTTTCTAGCTTCTTCAATATTTTGTTTCAAGGAAGCTAAACGAGTTTTTCTGTATTTGATATTGTATTCATTGGGGGTGAATTTTATTTTTTTGCAAAAATAAATAGTAAAGGAATATAATTCAAGTAAATAATAAAATACAGTTAATTATTCTGTTATAATAAAATATAAAGTGTTTTTACATTGTTTAAGGCACGGAGTAAATTTACAAACAGAATTATTTTCTACGATGGATGAAATAGATAAAAAAATATTGACGCTTTTACAGAAAAACGCAAAGCAAAATACTAAGGAAATAGCAGATAAAATAGGCTTAACAGTTTCTCCAACTTTCGAACGAATTAAAAAATTAGAGCAGCAAGGGTATATAAAAAGCTATGTTGCTATACTTAACGGAGAAAAAATAGACAAAGGATTATTAGTCTATTGTCAAATATCATTAGCTACACATTCAAAAGAATTGATAGATAGTTTTAAAGCAGAAATAACTGCTTTTCCTGAAATTATGGATTGTTTGCATGTCTCAGGAATTATGATTTTTTATTAAAAATATCAGTTAAGGATATGGCAGGATATCAGCAATTAGTAGTAGATAAGTTATCGGTTATTAAAGGAATATCAAACGTACAAAGTTCATTTGTAATGGAAAGTATCAAAAATGAAACAGCTTATGTGTTGTAAGTATTATTTAATAGGAATACACATATCCACTATACATTTCTTTTCAGGATGCTCGTTAAAATTATTATGATAGATTTCATATGGAGGATAGTCAGCTTTGGTATGTCCATTTTCGTTCATCCACATAAATATACTCGTCCAAGCTTTTTCAAATTCTTGCATACCAATTTCAAAACGTGCAACAATACATTCTTGAGCAGCAAAAGTTACCCCTTCTATTTCATCTTCTGACGGAATAGAATTATCTGTCAACAAACAAGCTTTCATGCGTACCTTGTCAGGGGAAGTAACTTTAAAACTATCGTAAAAAATAGTACCCATTTTAAAGTTAGGGTTCACTAACAAGCCTTTTGGTCCTGCCCAATCCATAAGGTTTGTAAAAGTGTTTTGTAGCCCTTGTACTCCAATTTGTGTAAGTGTTGCAAAATGCAATTCAGGAACTTGCTTAACTGCTATAGTAGTATTCATATCTCTCCAATGTAATAGTTGTTCAAGATTACGAAGGTAGGTTTCTTTAATGTCGGCTGTTTGTCCAATCTTGCTATACTTATCTGGGTTCACTTTTCTAAACTTTGATGGACTGTTTTTATAGAATTTTTTAAATGATTTGGTAAAAGATGCAGCGCTATTAAAACCACATTGTAAGTAAATATCTGAAATAGATAATTGCTGATTTCTGTATAATAAACTAGCAGCGTTTTCTATCCGTTTTCTGTTGATGTAACTATTTAAAGGTTCATGAGTAAAGACTTTAAATATCCTGTGAAAATGATATGGAGAATAGCATGCTATTTTGGCAATAGTTTCTAGGGATAAATCATTCTCAAGGTTCTCATCTATATACGTAAATATTGTATTGATTCGTTGAGTATAAGTTTTGTTTGTTTCAGTTTTAGAAAAGGTCATAAAAACTAATTTTGCCAAAAAAGCCGAAACAACTAGTTTCGGCTTTGATTTAAATGTTGAATATTTATTATAAGGATTTCACTTCTTCTACCATCATTTCATGACCATCTTGTGTAACACTTTCTATAAAGGTATTAATAGCTTCATTACGTTCTTGCCCTTTTTTCAGTATGACACTAAGTGTAATAACAGTAGCAATACGGATTCCTACTTTTTTAGCAGGAGTTTCAAATAATGGTTCTAAATCTTCATAAGAAACTTCCTCAGCATACTTTAAGATTTTTGTTTTAGCAGCGTCTAGTTTAGGTCCAGATAAGTTCGCATATTTCTTTCCTAATTTCTTAATCTCGCTAATAGGGTTCTTTTGTGCTTGCTGTTGTTGCGGTCTTTTTTCTCCCCCAGTATTTTTATTCTGTTTATCTGAAGCTATTGGCTTCCAAGAATCTTTTAACCCAACAGTTTTATTAAATACTAAATTATCAGCAGTTGAGTCCGTATCCACATTAAAATACCCTAAACGTTGAAACTGAAATTCAGTACCTACAATTGCATTAGCTAAAAATGGCTCTACAAAGGCAGTTTTAATAACCTCTAATGATTTAGGATTAATGTATTGCATGAAGTCAGTGTCTTTATGACTATCCGGTGCTTCATCTAAAAACAAACGATCATAGACTCTTATTTCGGCTTTTACAGCATGTTTGATGGAAACCCAATGTAAAGTTCCTTTTACTCTACGTGTACTTGCTTCAGTACCACTCCCCGATCTAGAATCTAAATCAGCAGTACAATGTATTTCAGTAATGGTTCCGTTAGCATTTTTAACTACGGATTCTCCTTTAATGATGTATGCATTTTTTAAACGGACTTCTTTTCCTAAAGTTAAACGGAAATATTTGTTTCCAGCTTCTTCTTTAAAATCTTCACGTTCAATATATAATTCCTTTGAAAACGGAATCTCATGTGTTCCTGATTTTTCATCTTCAGGATTATTATCAGCAATTAAAAACTCTTCCTTGTTATCAGGGTAATTAGTAATAACAAGCTTTATAGGGTCAATAACGCCCATAACTCTTGTAGCTGTTTTATTTAAATCTTCACGAATACAGAATTCTAATAAAGAAACATCTGTAACACTATCACGTTTTGAAATACCAGACACATCACTAAATTTCCTAATTGCAGCTGCTGTATATCCCCTACGTCGTAAACCAGAAATAGTAGGCATTCTAGGATCGTCCCATCCAGTAACAACGTTATCTTCTACCAAACGTAGCAATTTACGTTTACTCATGATGGTATAACTCAAGTTTCTACGAGCAAACTCACGTTGTTTTGGGCGAATATTTGTGGTGTCATATACTTGATCTAAAAACCAATCGTATAACTCACGATGAGGTTTAAATTCAAGGGTGCAAAATGAATGTGAAACCTCCTCTAAGTAATCAGACTCTCCATGTGTCCAGTCATACATTGGATAGATACACCAATCACTACCAGTTCTATGATGATCTTTTTTTAAGATACGATACATGATAGGATCACGCATTAACATATTAGAAGAAGACATGTCAATTTTAGCACGCAATGCATAGCTTCCTTCATTGAAGTCACCATTTTTCATTTGTTCAAATAAGGCTAAATTTTCTTCAACGGATTTGTTTCTATATGGGCTTTCAACACCAGGTTCAGTATGTGTTCCTTTTTGTTGCGCCATTTCTTCAGCGGATAAGCCATCTACATAAGCTGCTCCTTTTTTAATTAGCAGAACTGCCCAATCATACAATTGCTGAAAATAATCAGAAGAATAGCATTCATTAGTCCATTGAAATCCTAACCAAGCAACATCCCTTTTTATAGCATCAACATATTCTTGCTCTTCTTTTGCGGGATTAGTATCATCAAAACGAAGGTTTACAGGAGCATTATAACGTTTTCCTAAACCAAAATTTAAACAAATTGCAGCGGCATGCCCAATATGTAAATATCCATTTGGTTCAGGCGGAAAACGAAAATGTAATTTATCCGTAGATAAACCATTTGTGATATCGTCTTCTATAATTTGTTCAATGAAATTAAGTGATTTTGTTTCTTCTGACATGCTTCAAAAATTAGAAATACAAAACTATACCAAATAAACCACAAAATAAAACAAAAACACTTGTTCATTTTCTTTCCTTTTTCATTGTAATAAACTTCCGTAGCTGTGCTATGCAATTATATTACGGCTTTAAAAGAAAGAAAAGCAACTTCGGGTTTTAAGTCTCATTTTATGATTCATTTGGTATTGCTGAAAATGCTTTAGATACCCACACTCAGAATTTTTAGTTTTTTTCCTAACTAGTGGGTTTACTATATTAAGTTTATTTCGGTAGTTAAATAACAGGCTAATTTATTTTTTAGTAGCGAGTACCAATAAAAGATATTACTTGTAAACTATTGATTATTAAATAAATAAATTGTAATTTAGTAAGGTACCACTTGTTATTACGTCTAAAATTCTATAAAATTAAAGTTTAGAAATGAACCTAATAATAATTCTCTAGCTACTGGAGAGCGATTATGTGTGATTTTCGGATAACCAGTATTAATATTAAAGCATTCACAGATGAAAAAGAAAATTAGAACAGTTTTTACAAAGTTAAAAAAACCGAATACATGGGGAAGAGAAGATTATCAAGGTAAATCTATTATGAAGATTAAAAACCATAGAGTTGATAAGTTTAGGCCTGATGAATTGAAACATATGGGATTTGTACAACGGATAGCGACTAAATATGTTACTGGTTTTACTAAATCGGATAAAAATACACTTTGGAGAGAATTACCTAATACATAAACATATTAAGTTAAGTGCCCTGTACTTATACAGGGCGTTATTATGTAAAATTATTTAATAATAAGTCTTTTAGTAACTACAGCACTATTAGTATCTCTTTTAATTCTAACTAAATACACCCCTTTTGATAAAGAACGAGTATTAATAGTAATAGTGTTTTTTGTATGGTTTGATTTTCTAACTTTACGTCCAATAAGGTCGTACACAGTAACTTTTATTGAGCTAAACTCTAGATTATTTAACTGAATAGTAATTTCATTTGTAGCCGGATTAGGAAATATTTTAAATGCATTAGCTAATTCAAAATCTTCTGTAGCCAAAATATTTGCGTTCACTTCTTGGTCGGCAAATTTTAAAATTTCACAGTTATAAACAGTATCAATTCCATCCCTATTTACTATTCCATCAGTAACGATGTAATGATCAACATTTACAGTAAACGTATAATCGGCATAATTACCTGTAAATATTACTTTGTCAGCAGTACCGTCCTTACAATCAATACGGTCATTCCCTTTTACTCCTTCAATAGTGTTATTACTATCATTCCCATTTAGGTTATTATCAGAGTCATTTCCCTTTAATCCAGAAGTATTAGTTCCTGTTAGGCTAGTGTGTTGTAAATATTGTGACTTGTACGTGTATTTTTGAGTATCATTTCTTGTCATGTTAAAAATACCCGTAAAACTCGGGTCAATATCCATATTGATATTTATCATTGGTGAAAAGTATTTACCCATAACTGCATATCCCATTGGGTCTTCTGTTTGTATTTCTGTTCGGGTTTTAGCAATATATAATCCCCACATTCCTGTTGTAGCACTACTCGGTTCTCCTACTTCATTCCAAGCCTCCCACAGTCCGTAATAACTATCTACTACAGAAGCAAGATACTCTTGCGATAAACTATTTTCTTGCGCTAATTCATAATACCAACCAGAAGTAGAAGAAGAACCTATTGGCCAAATAGCAAAGGTGTTATTATCAGCATTGTCTTGTGCCGCTCTAATTTCTGTTTGATAAGCAGGTAATGCTCCAGGATTTGTATTGGTGCCATCTACACCAATACCCATGTCATGCATAAAGTGTAAAATCTCTTCATAAGCAGCATCTCTATGATTATAGTCATTAGCAGTATACCAAAGATGTCCTTCGACA
>JABSPO010000096.1 GCA_013214625.1 Flavobacteriaceae bacterium | reverse complement strand
AAGTTATAATAAAAATAATGGTGTGGTATTTAGGCCTACTTCTGTTTCAAATAAGGATGGGATGTTAAATAAAATCATGAGGTTTAAGGTTAAAAAGCATAATGATTTATTTGGTATTGATTTAGCTTACAGTATGGCAAAAGAAAACTATGAAGATAATGGGAGAAATCTAGTGATAATAGTTAGAGATGGAGAAAATTTTGTTGCTGGATTAGAAATAGATACACAAAATGAGGGGGAAGGTAGATTTGTGAAAACGGGAGTGGTAATAAGTGCTTTAGGATTATTACCAGGATTAATTAATGCAATTAAAAATTAAGAGATTGAATAAATAAAGTTGAACCTAGGAACACATTTTTGTGTTCCTTTTTTTTGTTATATTTGAACCAATTGTATGTAGATTTATATGCATCTAAAAATTAATCCCATAAATTGAAAATTCAGCGTTAAAATGAAGTTACTAAAAGTATTACTATTATTTATTTGTGTTAATGTTTCTGCACAACAAGGTGGAATGTGGATTCCTTCGCTATTAAAAGGAATGAATGAAACTGAAATGCAAAGTTTAGGAAGTAAATTATCAGCCGATGATATTTATAATGTAAACAATTCAAGCTTAAAAGATGCAATTGTTCATTTTAACGGAGGTTGTACAGCGGAAATTATTTCGCCTAAAGGCTTGTTGTTAACCAACCATCACTGTGGTTTTGGGCAAATTCAATCACATTCTTCTGTAGAAGAAGATTATTTGAAAGATGGGTTTTGGGCAATGTCATTGGATGAAGAGTTGCCAAATAAAAACTTAGAAGTTACTTTTATTATTAGTATTGAGGATGTAACAAAAACAGTTTTAAATGGAGTTTCTGATGATATGTCTCCAAAAGAAACACAAAGTTTAATTCAAAAAAACACAAATGGCTTACAAAAATCATTTAAGAAAAAAGAATGGCAAAGCACAAAGGTGAAAGCCTTTTTTAAAGGAAATCAGTATTTCTTATTTGTAACAGAGTCATTTGAAGATATCCGTTTGGTAGGTGCGCCACCATCTGCAATTGGTAAGTTCGGATCAGATACCGATAACTGGATTTTCCCCCGTCACACGGGAGATTTTTCAATGTTCAGAATTTATGCAGATAAAAATAATCGCCCAGCAAAATATTCAAAAGACAATGTTCCTTATGTACCAAAACACTTTCTGCCAATATCCTTAGATGGTATTGAGGAAGGTGATTTTACGATGGTTTTTGGTTTTCCTGGAAGAACAAACGAATATTTACCAGCAGTAGCAGTTGAACAGATTACCCAAAAAGTTAATCCTACAAATATTAAAATACGTGAAGAGGCATTGAAGGTAATAGATGCTGCTATGAAAACGGATGATAGAACCCGTATTCAATATGCATCAAAGCAAGCTAGTATCGCTAATTATTGGAAAAAATGGATTGGTGAAAATCAAGGAATAGAAAAAAGTAATGCAATAGCTAAAAAAAGAACTTTTGAAACAACGTTCACGAAGGCGATTTCAAAAAATAAATACAAAAAATATCAAACTTTATTATCAGATTTCGATACCCTATATGGAGAGTTCGAATCTTATGCAGTGAAAAGATCTAACTTTTTTGAAATATTTTATAGAAATAATGAGTTAATGCAAACAATGTTTCGCTTATATCAGTTTGAACAACGTGTAGAGAAAGAAAAACTCAAACTCAGTAAGGATGAAACAAAAGGAGCTACTGCTGAGAAGTTAAAAGAAATTCATGATACTGAGGGGTATAAAAAAGCAAAAGAATATGTAATATCTCAAATTACTCGTATTCAGAAAAATTATAATGCAAATGTTGATAAAGGAGTGTTTGAAGCAATTATGCCATTATATGATGCTAAAAATACCAATAGTGATTTTTATAATACAACTTCATTTACAAATTTAACAGATGCCTTAAAGGTTTTAGAGGGAACTTCTGATAATGTTATTACGGCAATAAACAATGATGCAGCATATAAATTCGCTAAGCCGTACATAGCGGAGTTTTATAACGATTTAGAACCAAATTATCAACGTATAAATGGAGAGATAGCTAAAGTACAAAAGCAATATATGAAAGCGTTAATGGAAGTACTGCCAAGTGATAGGTACTATCCTGATGCAAATAGTACGTTGAGGGTTACTTACGGTCAAGTTAAAGGCTATGCTCCTAGAGATGCTGTTTATTACAATCCGGTAAGTTATTTAGATGGTATTGTAGAAAAACATATTCCTGGTGATTACGAATTTAATGTCCCAGAAAAATTATTAGAGCTTTATAAAAATAAAGATTATGGACAATATGCCGATACTAATGGTAAAGTTCCAGTTTGTTTTTTAGGAACTAATCACACTACTGGAGGTAATTCGGGGAGCCCTGCAATCGATGCTCATGGAAATTTAATTGGATTAAATTTTGATAGAGTCTGGGAAGGTACAATGAGCGATATGAATTATGATCCATCAATTTGTAGAAATATTATGGTCGATGCTCGTTATATTTTATTCATTGTAGATAAATATGCAGGAGCTACTCATTTAATTGATGAAATGAAATTAGTACACCCAAAGAAAAAGTAAATTATTTAAATTTGGGTTTTAAAATATATTAATTAGAGAGAAAAGGTCAGCTGGGGAGTTGACCTTTTCGTTTGTAATAGTTTTTTGATTACTTTCATTTTAAGTTAACATAAGGTGTCCGATACTTCAAAATAGAATAATATTATATTTAAAATAACACGGTTTTTTATACAAGAACTTCATTGTTATTTTGCCTGTTTTAGTAGGGTTTAACTTACTGTTTCAAAAGATGAGTAGTAATGATTTAGCTATTTTTTTATATGATATTGAGGAGAAAGGGAAGTTATATGAGTCTAAATTTGAAGTGATAATGAAGGAAAACCAATTTCCAAATATGATTTAATACAACCTTTAATTATAAATTTAAAAAAGGATCATGCTATTGTAGATTTCGATTTAATAGAGAAGAATCCTCAGGTAATTAAAGTATGGTTTAGTAAACTTAAAAACAATAAATTAAAAATAGATTTTGATTTATTGAACGAGTCATAAAATATTATTTTTTCGATGCTAACAAGTAAACTAGCAGGAAATTTCACGGTATCATCTAGAATAAAAAACATTGAAGAAGTAGTACCCTATCATTATCAAATTAAACCCAAATATTATGATAGAATCGGGAAGTTCTGGATTTTCTTATTAGTATTTATTGGCTCGATAATATTTTATTCAACATTTTAAAGTAATTTTATAGATAAATTGAATTGTATGAAGTTAGATATACTTGCATTCGGAGCACACCCCGACGATGTTGAATTAAGTTGTGGAGGCACTTTAGCTAAAGAAATTGCTTTAGGTAAAAAAGTTGGAATTATCGACTTAACTCGAGGTGAACTGGGGAGTAGAGGGAGTGCTGAATTAAGAGATAAAGAAGCAAGTAAAGCAAAAGAGATTTTAGGGGTTCATATAAGGGAAAATTTAGGTTTTGCAGATGGGTTCTTTTTAAATGATAAAACTCATCAATTAGAAATTATAAAATTACTTCGTAAGTATCAACCAGAAATTGTGTTATGTAATGCTATTGATGACAGGCACATAGACCACCCAAAAGGCAGTGAACTAGTTTCAAATGCTAGTTTTTTATCCGGTTTATTAAAAATTGAAACGGAAGTAAATGGAGTGAAACAAGAGAAATGGAGGCCAAAACAAGTGTATCATTATATACAATGGAAAACGATTGAACCAGATTTTGTTGTTGATGTAACGGGCTATATGGATGTAAAAGTTAATGCTGTAAAAGCATATGGGTCTCAGTTTTATGATCCAAATAGTAATGAGGTGGAAACACCAATAACAAGTAAAAATTTTATTGATAGTATTGTTTATAGAGCGCAAGATTTAGGTAGACTAATAGGGGTTGATGCAGCAGAAGGTTTTACGGTAGAACGCTATATTGGAGTGAATAGCTTGCATGATTTGATATAGTAAATAGAACACAATGAGCATCTTGTAAATTTTATGTAAAAAAAAGGCTTTTTTCTTTTTTTGAATTTAAAATTATATGTAGATTTGCACCCGCAACATGGTGGTTGTAGCTCAGTTGGTTAGAGTATCGGTTTGTGGTACCGAGGGTCGCGGGTTCGAATCCCGTCTTCCACCCAAAAGCAAAAAGCCTTTCAGAAATGAAAGGCTTTTTTTGTGCTCAATAGTAAAGTATTGCCTACTATTTCTAACCAGAAATTTAACCCCTATTTTAATGAGCTTGCCGGGATAGATAAGAAACTCTCACTCATCAATGTTAGAAAATCTTTGCAACTACAGTATTACTCTTAAATTGAGTGTCTATGGAGCTTGTGTCTGAATTGTAAGGTATAAAATTACTGTAACTCAAGAACATTATATCAAGGTTGTGAAGAGGTAACTAAATTAAAAAAAAAGTGTACAATAACACCCTTAGCAAGTTTTTATTGAGCAATAAAAAACTTGCTAAAAGAAAAACGTTATGAAAACAAAATTAGTGTTATTACTAAGTAGGTTAGCCTGTGCTAAAATACAAATAGGGCATGATATTGATGGAGCAGCAGCAGGTGATAATTCTGGTCAATCTTTAAGTTTAAATAATGATGGTAATATTGTTGCTGTTGGTGCATATGGTAATGATGGAAATGGTTCTGGTTCTGGACATGTACGTGTTTTTGAAAATATTTTAGGAGTTTGGACACAGGTTGGTGGTGATATAGATGGGGAAGCTACAGGTGATAATTCAGGTTTATCAGTAAGTTTAAATTCTGATGGTAGTATAATGGCTATTGGTGCGAGGGGTAATGATGGAATTAATGATTCTGTTTCTGAGCATGTGCGAGTATATGATTTAAGTACAGCATTAAGTGTAGAACAAAATACGTTTGGCTCTTCATTTTCTGTTTACCCAAATCCAACTAATGGTTTATCAAAAATACAGTTAGGAGAATACTATAATGAAGTTTCTGTACATATATTTAATGTATTAGGTAAGCTAGTAGCTACTCAAGAACATGATAACACTGATAAAGTAGAGTTAAACACTCAAGAATACGCAACAGGTATTTATTTCATAAAAGTACAATCAGGAACTAAAGGAGCGACTATTAAGTTGGTTGTGAAGTAAAACAAAGAATTAAGAGTAAATATTAATGAGACAGTCAGCAATGGCTGTCTTTTTTTGTTATTAATTTTAAAGGAAAATTGTGTAAAAAAGAAAAAGCAACGTCATAAAATAACGTTGCTTATATAGTTTAATTATTAACCCCTTAATTATAAACCATACGCAAATATATAAAATCTATTGGATTACTAGGCTTTAATTTAAATTATTATTTGTTTTTGGTTCTTAAATTGACATCAAAGCGCTCAAAAGTTAATTTTTTCTAAATTTTTTAATTCATCTTGTTTATTTGCATTACATTTGTACCAACAAATGTTGTTCGTACATGAGTAAGTTGTCTTCTATACTAAAAAGTGATGCAGTGTTGCCTTCTTCAAAAGAAGTAGTACTGAACTTACTTTGCACTAGTAATTATATTGCAGAAAAATACGCTGTATTTTTTAAGCAGTTTGAAATTACTGGCCCGCAGTATAATGTCTTGCGGATTTTAAGGGGACAAAAAGGAAATCCTGCAAATTTATCAACTATACAAGAGCGTATGGTACATAAAAACAGTAATGCAGGAAGGTTGATCGATAAGCTGCTTTTGAAAGATTTAGTGGAGCGAAATACATGTAAAGAAAACAGAAGGAAAATTGAAATCTTAATTACTCAAAAGGGACTTGATTTGTTGAGTAGTATAGATCCAGAATTGGATGAATTAGAAAGTGAAAATTTAAAGGGGTTTACAAAAGAAGAAATGACCACTTTAAGTGAATTATTAGAAAAATTAAGAGAATAATTAATAACTAAATAAATAACATGAAAACAAACACAAGTTTAAAAATTGGATTAGTAGCAGTTATCGCATTTGCATCATTTGCATTTACTTCTATTGTAAATAAAGAAGTGAAAATAACTGAAAGTACAATTAATTGGAAAGGGTACAAAGTAGCTGGTGAGCATTCAGGAACGATTAACTTAAAAGAAGGTGTTTTATCTTTCGAAGGAGATAAGCTAGTAGGAGGTAATATTGTTATTGATATGGCTTCAATTAAAGTTACGGATATGGAAGGGGAGTATGCTGATAATTTAGCAGGACACTTAAAAGCAGATGACTTTTTTGGGACTAAAAAATTTCCTACAGCAACATTGAAATTCACAAAATTAAGTGGTCATGGAGCACATTATCATGTAACTGCTGATTTAACTATGAAAGGAATTACCAGCCCTGTAAGTTTTGAAATGAAGGTTGAAGCAAATTCAGCGACAGCTAAATTTAAGATTGATAGAACTAAATATGGTATTAAATATGGTTCAGCTAGTTTCTTTGATGATTTAAAAGATAAAGCAATATCTGATGAATTTGATATTGATGTAGCTATTAAGTTTTAATCCCACTAATGGGTTTAACTCTTCGTAACCAGCTTTTAACGAAAAGTAACTTTTTTAAGTTATATTTTACATAAGCTCGTATAGAGGAAATTGATAGATAATATATTTTAAAGCCACACATTTGTGTGGCTTTTTTGTTGATGTATTTTAAAGAATTAGTTATCTTGTTTATTGAAAAGGATATACATGAAATTCACTTTTATAATAGTTACATTCTTAATCATATTTTTCACAAGTTGTAAAAATGAAAAAAAGAAAACTCTTGAGCTTAAGATAGAGCCAATAGAAGTGAAGGGTATTGTTGAGGTTGATTCTTCTAAAATAATAATAAGTCAACTTAAATTATATTCTAAATTATATTCTAAATTGGAGTTGACAGAATTTAAAGATTCAAGTTTTGTTGCATTAAAAATGATTGACACCACTTTTCAATATGATATGAAATATGCAACGTCAGATAATTTTCTAAAAGAAAAGGTATACGATTGTGCTGATTGTTTGGTGCGTTATAAAACAGCGAAACAACTAATAAAAGTAAATGACACGTTTAAAAAAAGGGGGTACAAAATTAAATTCTTCGATTGTTATCGTCCATTATCAATTCAGAAAAAAATGTGGAGAATTTATCCTGATAAACGCTATGTAGCAAACCCTACAAAGGGATCTAATCACAATAGAGGTTCAGCAGTTGATATAACACTGGTAGATAGCTTAGGAGTGGAATTAGATATGGGAACAAGTTTTGATTTTTTCGGAAGAAAAGCACATCATGCATATCAGAATTTCCCTCAACGGATTTTGGAAAATAGAAAGTTACTGAAATCTGTTATGGAAGCAAATGGGTTCTGGAGCATTACCTCTGAATGGTGGCATTATAATTTAGCAAAATCATACCAATACAACGTTTCTGATTTTAAAACAGAATGCGAAAATTAAAGGTTTTCACTAAAAGTCATTTCGAAACGGAGCACAGCGGAGTGAGAAATCGCATTGTTTTACAGTTTATTGTCAGAAACATTGTAGTTGAGTTTCTTGTGTGATTTCTCCTAAGGTCGAAATGACTAAAAAAATTAATAACAAAAAAACCTTATTTTAAATTAAAGCTAAGCTCTTTTTAGCGAAGAGCCATGTGAAACTTAATACATAAATATTCGGTTATAGAACTATAGTGTTTATTTTACAACAGCCAACAGCTAATTAGCTCTAATGAAATCAGTAATTAAGTAGGACAAAAGTTTTCCGGTTTGATTAGAAGAGTTGTTTTCTAATAGGGGAGCAGCTTCACATAAATGTAAATAAGCAACTTTTTTGGCCTTCCCAATATAAGAAACAAATTGCCTAGTTTTATTAACACTAAACCCTGAAGGCGACATTGCGCTACTAGCAGTGTTTTGTATGGCATCTAAATCTATTTCAATTCCGAAGGCCTCATTTTTAACGAAGTTTAAAGCATATTTCATTTCATCTTCATAGGTAGTTTCTTTTCTAATAGCTATTGCTTCAAAAGTATTGTAATTAATATGCTTGTTATGAGCACTTAATTCTTCTAACACTTTTTTAGGGGTATAGTTTTCATGGATTCCGAAAATAAAATACCTATTCAAAAAACCTTCATGAAAAGCATAAGAAAATCCATTTCCTGAATGTCTTCCTTCTAAAGCTCTAAAATCGGTATGTGCATCAAAGTTAATTACATTAACAGGTTTATTTAAAGCAAGTGATGTTCCTTTTATATTCCCGTATGCGTTATTATGTCCGCCTCCAATTACAATAGGGATTTTCCCTGCAGAGACTATTTTAAATACTAGATTAGTAACTTCTTCATCAATTTCACTTACTAAATCGTATAGTTTTTTTAGTTCTTCAGGATTATTTGTATTTAATTGTTTCGAAGCTTCCATTAATTCAGGGAATTCTAAGCAACCAAGTACTAATATTTTTTTTCCTTTATTTAAAGAAGAATTTTGAGTATTTAATAAGCTTTTTAGAGTGCAATTCCAAGCGGTTTCTGCACCTTGGTTTCCTTTGTTAGCCTTTACTCCAACAGATTCATTTATACCAAATAGCACATATTTTGATTTAGAATCAACTAGTTCACTATCTAAATTTTCAGGGTCAGAAATAAAAGTTACTTTCTCACCAAATTTCCTCTCTCCTTTGCGTTTGGTTACAAATTCAAGAATGTCTTTTTCAGAATAAATGTTTAAGCTAGTCATAGTAATCATTTTCTATTGGATAGCCCTTAATTAGGCAGCTTCACTTCAATAAATTCACGATAGAAATAAGTCTCTAAGGACTAAATTCCTTAGCAAAGAATAATTTCTATTACGAAAGTACAGCTATTTTTTTTTGATTGTTAATCTTTTTAGTAGATTTAGCAATATTAAATTTAAACTCATAAAATGTCTGAAGAAAACAAGAATACTGGATTGAAAATTGCCTTAGGAATAGTAGCAGTTTTATTAATAGGAGCCTCGGTTTTATTCTTTTTAAAGAATAATGAATTAAACGAAACTAAGACAGCTTTAAAATCTGAAATTACAGTTTTAGGGGGTAAATTAGATGATGAAATTGTAAAATTGAACACTCAAATTTCTGAAAATGAAATATTAAATGAAGATTTACTAGCAAAGAGAGATAGTTTAAATATTACACTTAATGAGTTAAGGTCTTCTCGAACATCTGTTGAAACTCTTACTAAATATAAGAATAGTTATTTTAAATTAAAAAATGAAGTAAAAGCATTGTTGAAGGATAATGAATTATTGCAATTAATGAATACACGTTTAACCAAGGAGAAAGACACGCTAGCTGGTAAATTAGATTCGCAATTAAAATTATCAGATTCGCTAATAACACAAGTCACTGATGCTAAAAAAATAATTCAATCGGCTTCTGAAATATCTGTAGCTGCTTTAAAAGGTATTGCTATAATAGAAAAATCTTCAGGGAAGCAAATCCCAACGACTAAGGCAAGAAGAGCTGATAAAGTAAAAATATGTTTTTCAGTTGCTGAAAATAAAATTACTAAATCAGGAGGGAAAACATTATTTGTTCAGGTTTTAGATGCTAACAATAATGTATTGGGAGAAAACACACAAGTTGAATTGGATGGTAAAACATTAAACTACAGTTTTAAAACTACATTCCATTACACTAATAAAGCATTGGATATTTGTGAGTTTTTAGATGCTCCTAAAAAAGGATTTGATAAAGGGAACTATTTCGTAAACGTATTTAGAGATAGTAATTTAATATCGAATACTTCTTTTGTGTTAGAGTAAACTTAAATAAATACGAGAGCGTAAAACACTCATTTATATCGCAATGGTATAAATGAGTGTTTTTTGTTTTAATTGAGTAATTTCGCCACTTATGCAAAGAAAATTTTACATTATAAAAATTCAATATTTAGGATTCCGTTTTCATGGTTGGCAAAAACAACCAGATGTGAATACTGTACAACGAATGGTTGATCGTACTTTGGCTTATGTATTAGGGCATAAAAAGTTTAAAACTTTAGCGGCAGGACGTACTGATGCGAAAGTATCGGTTAATGAAACATATATCGAATTGTTTTTAGATGAGGAAGCGCTTGATTTGGAAGAGTTCATGCCTTTGTTTGATTTGAATTTGCCTCAAGATATTAGGGCCTTAGGAATTGAAGAAACCGATGCAAAGTTTAATATTATCCAGCATGCAAAGCAAAAAGAATATTTGTATCTTTTTACTTTTGGAGAGAAAATCCATCCTTTTGCCGCGCCATTTATGGTGGCTTTTCCAGAAGTATTAAACATACCGCTAATGCAAGAAGCAGCTTTACTTTTTGTAGGAACACTTAATTTTAGAAATTACACATATAAACCTACACCAACTACCAATACTGTTGGGACAATTACAACATGTGAGTTGATAGAGAACACCGTTTATACAGCTAATTTTTTTCCCAAGAAAAGCTATATGCTAAGAGTAGTAGGCGAAGGGTTTAAGCGAAATCAAATCCGTATTATGATGGCTAGGATAATGCAGTTGGGTAAAGGGGAAATTGATTTGGAATGTATAAAAAAGTCACTTACTGCACCGGAGGAAATAGTGCCAATAACTTATATTGCACCAGCTTCAGGATTGATTTTACAATCGGTTGATTTGAAGTAATGAGTTTCAAAGTTTCAAAAAAATGAGCGAGGCTCATTTTTTTTGAAACTAACAACTAACACTCCAAGAAACAATTATTTAATTATTTAATCTTTTAATAATTCAATCAATAGAAATAGTTTTATTACTTTTGATCTCATAAAAATGAATAATTATGTACAATTTACTAAAAGGTAAAAGAGGAATTATATTCGGAGCATTAGATGAGCATTCTATCGCTTGGAAAACAGCTGAAAGAGTACATGCTGAAGGTGGTACTTTTGTATTGACAAA
>JABSPO010000095.1 GCA_013214625.1 Flavobacteriaceae bacterium | reverse complement strand
AATAACAACATCACTCCCTAATGCTTTTGCATAGGCGTAAGCACGTTTTGATCCTCCCATATCTGGAGATGCTATTGTTAAATTATCAAGATTTAAGGATTTTACATATGGTAAGAAAATAGTAGAAGCATATAAGTGGTCTACAGGTTTTTCAAAAAACGCTTGAATTTGATCAGCATGTAAATCCATTGTAATAATACGAGTAGCTCCAGCAGTTTCTAATAAGTTTGCTACTAGTTTCGCGGTAATAGGAACTCTAGGTTTATCTTTTCTATCTTGTCTTGCCCAACCATAGTATGGTAAAACCGCAGTAATATGTCTTGCAGATGCTCTTTTTGCAGCATCTAACATCATTAGTAACTCCATTAAATTATCAGAAGAAGGATGGGTAGATCCTATTAGGAATACTCTTCTTCCTCTAACAGACTCCTCAAATGAAGGTTGAAATTCACCATCACTATAAGTTGATCTGATGACGTTTCCTAGCTTTGTTCCGAATGATTTCGCTATTTTCTCAGCAATATCTATACTTTGTGAGCAAGCAAATATTTTTGGTTCTAATGTTGATTCAGACATTGTATTTTATTTAGTTGTATAATTGTGGCGCAAAAATAAGGATTTATAGCTAAATAGTGAGTCATAAAAATTGGATCTTTTTTAATTCATAACTTTTATAAATTAATATAGTATAGGATTAATTATTTTTATATTTTTGCAGTCTGCAAATTAATGCTCGAGTGGCGGAATTGGTAGACGCGCTGGATTCAAAATCCAGTGACTTCGGTCGTGCGGGTTCGATTCCCGCCTCGAGTACAAAGAAAAACCGTAACCCTTTTATTCATAGAAGTTACGGTTTTTTTATTTTGGTAATTAGTCAATTCTTTTAATAGTGTAAGTATAAAATACAGAAACTACTTCATGAAGGTATAAATAAACCCGTCAGAAAAGCCTCCGTTTATAGTTTTGTTTTGGTTAATTATCAAGTTATTTTTATTAAGAATAAAGATGCCGTATTCCGTATTTTCAACAAAAAGGTATGAAGCAATTTTCGTATGATGTATTTTGTATGAATATTTTCCGGGTTTTAATCCGCTATAGTTTGAATTTTTCGGTTCATTGTTTTTAATAGTCAAGATTAAGTGTTTAGTATCAAAAGTCCATTTGATTACACCTGAATTGTAATCTTGGTTAATCCCAACGAATCCGCCACTCATATTGGTTAAATTCCATGTTTGTTTATTAGTGTTTGCTTTTCCAGATTTATCGAGAGGAGTAATTTTTTCAAATTTATTGATGGTGGTAATATCCTCTTGAGTAATGTTATTGTCATCGCTATCACAACTTGTTGGGAGACAAATGAAGAGAATAGTGGCTAGTATTAATGTAATTATCTTTTTCATAAGACATGTTTTTAGTTAAATACGTTAAATAAAAATAAGCAACTAATCGAGGTGTTGTATGAAAAAAGCATGTAGTTTGAGTGTATATCAAAGATACGGAAAAGAATAGTTAATTCAAAGAAGGCAATCTTACGTTAGCTATGAGTTTTTTTGGCATAGTACTTGTCTTAGCGTATTTGTTCGCGCACAATTGTTCATATAACTATCTTTTTTATATATTAGCGAACATTATATAGAAATACATTTTTTAAATACCATATCACATGAAAAAACTTACAGCTTTAAAATTAGTAATGGCAGTTGCAATGTTGTCATTCCTTACAGGATTCTCACAAGAAAAACCAGTAACTAAATTGTTGAAATCATATATCGCAAATTCAAATGCACTTTGCGAAACAAAACAAGTAAACAATGTATTGTCATTATTTGATGATAGATATAAAAACAATATTGCTTACGTAGGGCTTTCTGGAATAGTAAAAAGAAGCACTATTAGTTTTGAGCAGTTTTCAGAACAATTAGCAGATAATATAAAAAATAAAAACTATAATTTCCACATGACAATTGGTGATATAGTTCATGAGTCTCAAAAAGAACGAGCTGGAACTGTTTCTGCAATAGTACATTTCGAATCAAAAATTGACGGTAAAGTTGCTGAAAAAGGGACTATTTTAATGAACTTAGTAGCTTCTTTAGTTAGAGGGGAATGGAAAATTATTCATAACAATACGGTAAGAGTTTCTGAAGGAAGTGATATTGGTAATTGTGTATGTTACTTGTTCTCTAAAGGAAGTTCTTTCTTTAATGCTGAAACATATTATCCAGCAGGAGTTGAGTATGAAAGAGAATACCAATCATTCAGAGTGAGTGCTAGAAATGGAAAGCGTATCATTAAAGGAAATGATGTAACATATACATGGGCAGAAAATGGTGATGTATTAGATGCAGGACGTAAATTAGGTAATGCAAAGTCTTCTGATGAAGCTGTTAAAGTTGTATTGACACATGTTTACTCTGAAACGTGTACAAAAATTGATTTCAATTAATCAGTTAATAATAATAACAAAAAAACCTTCAAGCTTTCTTGAAGGTTTTTTTGTGTTCATTTATGAAGTTATATTAATACGAACTATCTCAAAAAGTAAATAGGTATGCAAAACGAATATGATGTTATAATAGTAGGGGGTGGAGCTGCTGGGTTTTTTACTGCTATTAATGCAGCACAACACCGTTCCGATTTAAAAATAGCCATACTTGAACGTGGTAAGGATGTATTACAAAAAGTAAAAGTTTCAGGGGGAGGGCGTTGTAATGTTACTCATGCTTGTTTTGATCCTAAAGAACTTACTCAGTATTATCCAAGAGGGGAAAAGGAGTTGTTGGGACCGTTTCATCAGTTTTGTTGTGGTGATACTTTTGAGTGGTTTGATCAACGAGGTATTGAATTAAAAATAGAAGAAGATGGACGTGTATTTCCTATATCAGATTCTTCACAGACAATTATAGATTGTTTTCAAGAGGAAGTTAAAAAGTACAAAATTGACGTACTGACTAATCAAGCATTAGTAGATTTTGAAAGAGAGGATGACAAGTGGTTAGTGACAACTAAATCAGACAAATTTACAGCTACATCGTTAGTAATTGCTGCTGGAAGCTCCTCTAAATTATGGAAGCTGATAAAATCGAAAGGACATAATATAATTAATGCTGTTCCTTCTTTATTCACATTTAATATAAAGGACGATCGATTAATCGATATTCCTGGAGTAGTTGCTCAAGACGTGGAAGTAAAAGTATTAGGTACAAATCTAGAAAGCTCTGGTCCGTTATTAATTACCCATTGGGGACTAAGTGCGCCGTCAATATTAAAACTATCCGCTTGGGGAGCTAGGACTTTAGCAGATAAAAATTACAAGTTTGATATATCCGTTAATTTTATTGGATTAGCAACAGGTGATTGCTTGAGTAAGTTGAAAGAGTTAAAGCAAGAAATGGCTAAAAATCAGGTGGGAAAATACAACCAGTTTGAAGTTCCTAAACGTTTGTGGCGTAAATTAGTTGAAGCCTCTAAAATATCAGACACTACACGTTGGGCTGATTTAACTAAAGTTCAATTAGATACTTTAGCTAGTCAATTAACTAATGCCATTTTTAAGGTTGATGGAAAAAGCACTTTTAAAGAAGAATTTGTAACTGCTGGAGGAATCGATTTAAAAGAAATTAATTTCAAGCGTTTTGAAAGCAAACTGCATAAAAATTTGTTTTTTGCTGGAGAGGTATTAAATATTGATGCTATTACTGGAGGGTTTAATTTTCAAAACGCATGGACGGGAGGGTTTCTTGTAGCCAAAGCAATTAGCGGTAAATGAGAGCGCCGAAGTTGAGAAGTTAAGAAAAGCAGTGTTTTTCATGTATTTTGATTGGTGATATTTTTGTTATTTCGACTGTAAGAGAAATTACATAAAGTACTCGGTTAAAAAAATGAGAGGTTCTCGATTAGTGTGATTTCTCATTCCGCTTATTTTATTTCGATGCATAAACGAACGAACGATGAAGAACCTCTTGTCATCTATGTAAGATTTTTCCCTACGGTCGAATGATATTTGTCTTAAGGTACTGTAGCGTAGTTAAGATGATTTGTGGAAGTCATTTACAGGCAAAAAACGTCCTAAAAATATCTTTAGGACGTTTAATAATAGTAGAAATACTATTTATTTACTGCTTCACTACTTTAATAGTTTGTTGATTTTCTGTGCTTTGTATTTTTGCGAAATAAATACCTTCACTTAAGCTTGCTAAATAAATACGTTGTTGCTTTTGTTTAGTTGTAAAGGTTTTGTTTAATACAACAGCTCCATTTATACTGTAAATAGTTACGCGCTCTAAAGTATGCGGGCTATCTAAATTTAAAATATTTGTTGTTGGATTTGGGTATATTGAAAAGCTTTTTACTTCTTCAAAATCATTAGTAGCTAAAGCGGCACATTCCCCTCCATCTATAATAGTCCAAGTGTCACTACTTATCATATTTGCCCTAGCGATTTGCGCTGCTATAGAACAGTACTTTGAAAAACCTCCATGAAAAGACATTCCTTGTTGTAAATTTTGAGCATCCCAACCGATTAATAAAGCATCGTAGTTGTCTGAGGATAAAGTAGCACCTTTAAACATATCTGTAAAATTAGATACAGCAGTTACATTCCAATTACCAATATTTTGGTTAAAAGCAGTAGCATTTATAAACATATAATGCATATTTGTTACTAAAGAAGTATCCCAACCGGCTATATCTTGATTGAAAGTAGCAGCTCCATCAAACATATCTGCCATATTGATTACTTTAGAGGTATCCCAACCGCCTATGTTTTGATTGAAAGCAGTGGCTCCTCCAAACATACTGTACATATTAGTAACTTCGGAAGTGTCCCAAGAGCTAATATTTTGGTTAAAAGTATTGGCTAGTAGGAACATATACCTCATATTAGTAACTTTAGATGTATCCCAGCCACTTATGTTTCCATTAAAAGAAGTAGCCCATGCAAACATACTGTACATACTGGTAACTTTAGAGGTGTCCCAACCGGATAAATCTTGATTAAAAGTAGTGGCATCAGAAAACATATAGCCCATAAGGATGACTTTAGATGTATTCCACCCACCTATGTTTTGATTAAAAGCAGCGGCATAAGAAAACATACCATTCATGTTAGTAACTTCAGATGTATTCCAACCACTTATGTTGCCATTAAAGCTAGTGGATTCCCAAAACATATTAGACATGTCCGTTACCTTAACGGTATTCCATCCACCTATGTTTTGGTTAAAAGCAGTGGCGTTCTCAAACATGTTTCTCATATTTATTACCTCAGAAGTATCCCAACCACTTATGTCACCATTAAAAGAAGTGGCTTTTTGAAACATAGTAGACATGTCAGTAACCTTTGAGGTAGTCCAGTTATTTATATCTTGGTTAAAAGCAGTGGCTTCATGAAACATGCCATTCATATTAGTTACATTAGCAACATTCCAACTATTTATATTTTGATTAAAAGCCGTAGCGTATTGAAACATGTTAGACATATTAGTTACTAAAGAAGTGTCCCAACCTCCTATGTTTTGATTAAAAGAGGAGGTAAATCTAAGCATACCTCCCATATCGGTTACTAAAGAAGTGTTCCAGCTTCCTATGTTTTGATTAAAAACATTCGCATTAGTAAACATGCCACTCATGTCAGTTACCTTGGAAGTATCCCAACTTCCTATGTTTTGATTAAATACTATCGCTCTAAGAAACATGGCAGACATGTTAGTTACCTTAGAAGTGTTCCAACTACCTAGGTCTTGATTAAAAGAACTTGCATCAAAAAACATACGGGCCATATTCGTTACATTTGAAACATCCCAGCTACTTATATCTCCGTTAAAAGAAGTCGCATATCCAAACAGGTAATCCATATTCGTTACATTATTTAAGTCAGGTGCATCTGTAGCAGTGCTGTTTAAATTTATACAACCCGTAAAAGCCTTTTCCATAGAAGTCCAAACTATTGCACCCCATTGTTCAATTGTTGTTATTTTTTCTTTGTCACCACTATAGTTAAAATAAATTCTAGGGAACGCGCCACGAATACGTATGGTATAAGAGCCAGCAGTAGAAAAATTGTGGGTTACGTTTCCTGTAATACCTGTTTGTTCAAATACACCATCGTTATTCCAATCAACCTCATAATTATAACCTGTTCCTATTGTAGGTATGGTTATAGAAGTGTTATTGGAAGTCCCTGGGTTATCGGTTTTCCAAGTAGTAATAAAAGTATCTGTTTGTGCATACGACAAACTATAAAAAAATAGTAATAAATAAAAGAACTTTTGTGGCATTATAGTTTTAAATTAGTTTTTATATTTGAATTCAACTTTTAGCAAAAAATCTATTAGCAAAAAGTTCCAGCAACAAATTTCGTATTTATTTTAGTGGCAAACAAAAAAAGAAATGATTAGTATTCCAAACTTTAAGAAGGAGTTAAATTGGAGACTATTTAAGTTTTACTAACTAAATCTGTTATTTTCTTAACTTATTAATTAAGCTAACCATCAAAAGAACAGAATTACTTTCCTAAGAAAAACTATCTTTGTTTAAAATAAAATTACGCAATGCCAACAACAGCATTTATATATACAACATCTGAAAATAGTATTGAAAAAGGACATGTTACTTGGGAGTCGCCAAGCAACATTGCTTTAGTGAAATATTGGGGAAAGAAAGAAAATCAGATTCCTGCAAACCCATCAATTAGTTTTACATTAAGTAACTGCAAAACGATAACGACTTTATCTTATAAAAAGCTACCGAATCCTTCTGATGAATATCAGTTTGAGGTTTTTCTAGAAGGAAATAAACAAGACGATTTTAAGCCAAAAATTAATATCTTCTTCAAACGAATTGAGCAATATGTTCCGTTTATAAAGGAGTACGCATTTAAAATAGAAACATCAAATACATTTCCACATAGTTCGGGGATTGCATCTTCAGCTTCTGGAATGAGTGCCTTAGCATTATGCGTGATGTCTATTGAAAAAGAATTGAATCCGAACATAACTGCTACGGACTTTACTAATAAAGCATCTTTCCTAGCACGATTAGGGTCAGGAAGTGCATGTAGAAGTTTAGAGGGCGATATAGTTTGTTGGGGAGCTCACAAAGAAATTAATGGGACTTCCGATTTATTTGGGGTCAAATACCCACACAAAGTTCATGAGAATTTTAAAAATTATCAAGACACCATTTTATTAGTTGATAAAGGGGAGAAACAAGTTTCGAGTACTGTTGGGCATAACTTAATGCACAAGCATCCGTATGCAGAAAACAGGTTTAAACAAGCGCATGATAACTTGTCTAAATTAATACAAGTATTTAAAACGGGTAATTTAAAATCATTTATTGAAATAGTAGAAAGTGAAGCATTAACATTGCACGCAATGATGATGACTAGCTTGCCTTATTTTGTTTTAATGAAGCCAAACACTTTGGAGATTATCAATAAAATCTGGACGTTTAGAGAGACTTCTGGATTGCATTTATGCTTTACTTTAGATGCTGGAGCTAACGTGCACTTATTGTATCCAGAAAATGAAAAGCAACAAGTTTTAGATTTCATTAACAGTCAATTAGTTGGCTATTGTCAAAATGCACACTATATTTGTGATAATGTAGGCTTTGGAGCGAAATTAATTAGCAATTAACAATGAGTAATTAACAATTACGACTGTTAAAATAATTAATATTTGTACATTGTTAATTCATAATTGAAAGAAGATGAGGGGACCGCTATTTTATTCGAAAATATTATTATTTGGTGAATATGGAATCATAAAAGATTCTAAAGGATTGTCTATTCCATATAATTTTTACAATGGAGCCTTAAAGTTAGATGACGCTTCTTCTGATGAGGCTATATCTTCTAATAAAAACTTAAAAGCATTAGCGAATTACTTACAGCACTTACAGGAAACAAAGCATAGTTTAGCAACATTTGATATAGAAGCATTACAAAATGACATTTCAAACGGAATGTACTTTGATTCTTCTATACCTCAAGGATATGGGGTAGGAAGTTCAGGAGCATTAGTCGCTTCTATTTATGATAAATATGCACAGAATAGGATAACAGTTTTAGAAAATTTAACTAGGGAGAAATTATTACAATTAAAAGAAGTTTTTGCTCAAATGGAATCGTTTTTTCATGGGAAAAGCTCAGGATTGGATCCGTTAAACAGTTATTTAAGTCTACCGATTTTAATTAATTCTAAAGATAATATTGAGCCTACAGGATTACCGTCTCAGAAAACTACTGGTAAAGGAGCTGTATTCTTGTTAGACTCTGGTATGGTTGGTGAAACGGCACCAATGGTAAATATCTTCATGGAAAACATGAAGCAAGAAGGATTTAGAACGATGTTAAAAACACAATTCACCAAACATACTGATGCTTGTGTAGATGACTTCTTGAAAGGAAATATAAACTCTTTATTCGGAAATGTAAAGCAATTGTCTAAAGTTGTTTTGAATAACTTTAAACCAATGATTCCAGAACAATTCCATAAACTTTGGAAACAAGGAATTGAAACAAACGATTACTATTTAAAATTATGTGGTTCCGGAGGTGGAGGTTATATTCTAGGGTTTACCGAGGATTATGATAAAGCTCAAAAAGTATTGAAAGATTATAAACTAGAAGTAGTTTACAACTTTTAGTCGTTAAACAACATTTAGCATTGATTCCTCCATGGTCTAAAACCTCTAAGTTTTCTTTGTAAAAGCCCTAATTTTCTAACTGCGAAGCGATATTACAAGCTAAAAATATGTTTTCAAGAAAATACAAACTGATTTTAAAAAAACTATTCAGTTTATTTTCTGTTGTAAGAGGATATAATATTTTAGTTATTGTATTAGCGCAGTACTTATCTTCAATTTATATATTAGCAAAGGATACTTCATTAAAAGAGGTGTTGTTGGACCCTAAACTATTCACTTTAGTTTTTGCAAGTTCATTAGTGATTGCTGCAGGATACATTATTAATAATTTTTACGATTCAGAAAAAGATTTAATCAATAGGCCTAGAAAATCTATGTTGGATAGGTTGGTAAGCCAAAACACTAAGTTATCTGGGTATTTTGTACTCAATTTTCTGACAGTAATCTTAGCAAGTTATGTGTCATTTAAGGCAGTATTGTTTTTCTCGTCCTATATTTTTATGATATGGTTTTATTCTCATAAGCTAAAGAAATATCCCTTTGTAGGAAACTTAATAGCTTCATCGTTGGCCATTGCTCCATTCTTTATTGTGTTTGTATACTATAGAAATTTTGATACAGTAATTTTCTTTCACGGATTGTTTTTATCCTTAATTATATCCATGCGTGAAATCACGAAAGATTTAGAAAATATAAAAGG
>JABSPO010000094.1 GCA_013214625.1 Flavobacteriaceae bacterium | reverse complement strand
GTTTTTTAGAAGATTACAAGTGGTTACTCATAGTTAAATTCCTGGTCAGCTTCAATTAACTTTTTTAATGATGTAATTTTATTATGCATTTTATTAAAAAAATTACGTTGCTCTTTTTCTCCAGAACTATTCAAGAGTTTAGAGCCATCCAATTGTTTTTTCATAAAAACCTCAGCTTCTTTGCAGGTGATATTATCGCTAGTAGCATAATAGGATAAAATCTAAAAAATAACATAAAGTAGTTGTTGATTTGGAGTAGTTACTAACACATTGTTATTCATTAAAAATAGTTCGTTGTAATACAGTTTATAGTTTTCTTTTGGATTGTTTATTTTATCGAATAAGGTGTCAATTAACATGCTCACTTCATCACATAATGATAGCGCTGTATTAACAGGAATGATATTAGATTGATAATAATAATGTATTTGTTTTAGGGTGCTATTAATTGTAGTAACGTCCCATATTTCTGTGATATTTAGATTTTCATACAATTTCCCTAATTTTTTTGCTGCAAGAATGACTTCTAGTTTAGGGGAGTAGTCATTAAAAATGATGTTATTAAAATTTACATCAAGCATCTTTAGCCAAGTGAAATATTTAAATCGAGTAAGTAAGGAATCAGATAATGTATAGAATATAGGAATGTCTTTTGCAGAGTATAAAATGTGATTTTCTCCTTGTGAGAACAATTCATTTAATAAGTTATATGAATTTTCGAAATATAATTGGAGCTCATCTTCATTAGTGATATCCTGAGTTTTTCTAACAGAAACATGATTGTCTTCTGTAATTCCAAAAAGTATGTCTAAGGATAAGTTGTAGTATTTAGCAAGTAGTATCCCTTCTGTTAATGATAGCTTGCTTTTTAAGCTTGTGCGTCTGTGTGCTGCATCATAACTAATATCTAAGGCAATAGATACTGCATCAATTAATGAGGTGTTGCTGGGTAGTGCTTTACTTAGTTGTGATAATAATATTTCTTGAAACATAAGGTAAAGTACTAATTATTTGTGATAATCACAAATAATTAAAATACACTTTGTTTTTATTGTGTTTTAATATGTGATTATAGCAATAACTTTGGATTGAATTTAAAATTCAGATGTTATGAAAAATTTAGGATTATGTATTATTTTGATGTTAATAGGATTGAGCTCTATGTCTCAAGAAATGAATAAAAAAGTAAAAAGGAAAGTTAAAATGCCTTTTTGGGTAACTCATGTTGAAGATACAGATATATTGGGTGTTTCATTCAGTTTTTTTCCATCTAATTATAGTGATAATATGGGAGGGAATAGGACTTTTGGTATCAGGATAGAACCCACGCCTATTTCATTGTTAGAATTTATGTTTGGTAGGCCGTTATTGTCAAGAACAGAAGAAATCTATGATTCGAAATTAGGCTTACCTGCGAATCAGCAGGTCTATGGTTTTAATTTTTCTACAGGAACATCAGAAGATATAGATTTGTATGGAGTTTCAGTTATTGGGTTGAGCCAATACTATCATAGAGCGAATGGTTTAATGCTAGCGGGTGTTAACCAAATTGAAAAAGCAAATGGATTGATTGTAGGGGTCGGGGGGAATGGAGTTTATAGAGGAAACGGAGTAATGTTAGCAAGTGTTTGGGGGAATGAAGCTAATTATTTTAATGGGGTTCAGGTAAGTGCTTTTAATGCAATACTTAAAAAAGGAACAGGTGTTCAGATTGGTCTATGGAACAGCGCTAAAAATTTCAGGGGTATTCAGATAGGGTTTTGGAATAAAAATGATAAGCGTTCTTTACCAATTATCAATTGGAATTTTAAAAGTTAAATATAAGGGTTTAGAGGTGTTTTAACTTAGAATTATCTCTGAACCAAGTTTGTGCAGCAAAAAAAAACGCCTCATGTGAATGAGGCGCTTTTAACTTATATGATAAAAACCGATTAAGCTTCTTTTGTAGGAGCTGGTTTCTTTTCAACTGGTTTTTTTTCTTCTCTTGGAGGTCTTGGTAATAAAGCCTTTCTAGAAACTTTTTCTTTTCTAGTTTTAGGATCTCTACCAAAATACTTCACGTCAAATACATCACCCATGTTTACAACATCAGTTACGTTTTCAGTACGTGCCCAAGCTAATTCAGAAATGTGTAATAATACTTCATTTCCTGGAGCTTCAACATATTCTACTACTGCACCAAAGTCAAGCATTTTAATAACTTTAACTTCGTAAGCACTACCAACTTTTGGCTTGAATAATAAAGCGTCTATTTTAGCCATTACAGCTTCAATACCTGCGCTACCTATACCTAAAATTTCAACAATACCTTCTTCAGTCACTGGATCTTCGTTAATAACGATAGTAGTATCAGTTTCTTTTTGCATTTCTTGAATTACTTTTCCACCAGGTCCAATTAAAGCACCAATAAATTCGTTTGGCACACGTCTTGTAACCATAGTAGGAGCGTGTTCTTTAACTTCTTTATTTGCTGTTGCAATGGTATCTGTTAATTTACCTAAAATATGTAAACGACCAGCACGAGCTTGCGATAATGCAGATTCTAAAACATTATAAGATAAACCTTTTACTTTGATGTCCATTTGACAAGCAGTGATTCCTTTTTCAGTTCCGGTAACTTTAAAATCCATATCTCCTAAGTGATCTTCATCTCCTAAAATATCAGATAATACAGCAAATTTCCCAGAATCAGCATCAGAAATTAATCCCATTGCGATACCAGAAACTGGTCTAATCATTTGTACACCAGCATCCATTAAAGCCATAGTTCCTGCACATACAGTAGCCATAGAAGACGAACCGTTAGATTCTAATACTTCTGACACTATACGCACTGTATATGGACAATCATCTGGGATCATTCCTTTTAAACCGCGTTGCGCTAAATTACCATGTCCAACTTCTCTACGAGATGTTCCACGAATTGGTCTTGCTTCACCGGTACAAAAAGGAGGGAAGTTATAGTGTAAATAGAAGTTTTCTTCACCTTCAAAAGATGGCATGTCTATTTTGTTTGCGTCTCTAGAAGTACCTAAAGTAACTGTTGCCAAGGCTTGAGTTTCTCCACGTGTAAAGATTGAAGAACCATGTGTTGATGGTAAGTAATCTACCTCACACCAAATTGGTCTGATTTCATCTGTTTGACGACCATCTAAACGTAAACCTTCATTTAAGGTTAAATCTCTAATGGCAGCTTTTTCAGCTTTACGGTAATAGTCAGAAACTAAACCACCATAATCTGCTAATTCTTCTTCAGAAAAAGTAGCTTTTATGTCTGCTTTAATTTTAGCAAAAGCAGCGCTTCTTTCATGTTTAGCTGATCCAGCTCTTGCAATAGCATATACTTTATCGTATGCCATATCATGAACTTTCTTTTCTAAATCTGCATCTGTTCTTTCTCCTTCGTATTCACGAACTTCTTTCTTTCCGAATGCTTCAGCTAATCTTAACTGAGCTGCACATTGTACTTTAATAGCTTCATGAGCAAATTTAATTGCATCTGCCATTTCTTCTTCAGAAATTTCATCCATTTCACCTTCAACCATCATTACTGAATCAGCTGATGCTCCAATCATCATGTCGATGTCAGACTCTGCTAATTGAGCTCTACTAGGGTTGATTATAAATTCACCATTTATACGACCTACTCTTGCTTCAGAGATAGCGCACTCAAATGGGAAATCTGATAATTGTATAGCTGCTGATGCTGCTAAACCTGCCATAGCATCTGGCATAACGTTTTCGTCATGAGACATTAACTGAATCATCACTTGCGTTTCTGCAGTGTAATCTTTTGGGAATAACGGACGTAAAACACGGTCTACTAAACGCATTGTTAATACTTCTCCATCACTTGGTCTTGCTTCTCTTTTGAAGAAACCACCTGGGTAACGTCCTGCAGCAGCAAATTTTTCTCTATAATCTACAGTTAATGGTAGAAAACCAAGATCTTTTTGTTCGTAATTGGAAACAACTGTACATAACATCATACATTTTCCTGACTGAACAACAACAGAACCATGTGCTTGTTTTGCTAATTTTCCGGTTTCGATAGAAATTTCTCTTCCATCTCCTAGGTCAATGACCTCTCTAAAAACTTTTGGAATCATAATTTTTTTTAAATTATTAATTAAACATTGGTTGTTGTGTTGTTGTAGTAGTTGTAGTCCAATGAAAAACTATAGTTTTCGCTTCTTCGTTATGTATTCAAAACTAAATTAGTGGTTTAGCTTTAAAAGAAAAAGAGAGGCATAAAGCCTCTCTTTTTTGATTATTTTCTTAATCCTAATTCTTTAACAATCGCACGATATCTTAAGACATCTTTCTTAGTTAAATAGTCAAGTAAGCTTCTTCTTTTACCTACTAACATTACTAATGAACGCTCAGTGTTGTAATCCTTACGATTCTTTTTTAAGTGTTCAGTTAAGTGGATGATTCTATCTGTGAATAAAGCGATTTGCCCTTCAGTAGAGCCAGTGTTTTTTGCAGTTCCTCCGTGTTTTGCGAAAAGTGCTGCTTTAGCTTCTTTAGTTAATAACATGCTAATATTTATTTAAATGATTGTTATGCAATTGATATGCGTTTCATATCAAGCCGCAAATATAAGATATATTTGGTAACTAACAATTATTAATTAAATATATAGTGAGGTGGTTTTTCTATAAAAAAAACATCGAGATAAACCTTTGCCTAAGAAAGTATTTATTCCGATGCAATACACTAGATGTGTAGTGATTAGATTCTTTAAAGAATTTGAGCTAAAAATTAATAGTTAATTAGCTTGTAGTAAAGTTAATGAAAAACTGGCTAATATGAAATACCTAATTAAGGGTATTTCATATTAGCCAGTTTTAGTTAGATATTATGCTCTTACTTCGTTATTTTGAAGTAAGTCAAGGTATAAATTAATTTTATCTTTCAATTTTGCTCTCTGCGTGATAAAATCCAAGAAACCGTGTTCTAATACGAATTCTGCTTTTTGAAAACCATCAGGTAATTCTTTTCCAGTAGTATCTTTTACGATTCTTGGTCCAGCAAAAGCGATTAATGCTCCCGGTTCAGAAATATTTATATCACCTAACATTGCGAATGAAGCAGTCGTTCCTCCTGTAGTAGGGTCGGTACATAGTGAAATGTACGGTATTTTTGCTTCAGCAAGTTGTGCTAGTTTAGAGGATGTTTTAGCTAATTGCATTAATGATAAAGCTGCTTCCATCATACGGGCTCCTCCTGACTTAGAAATAATCATGAATGGGATATTGTTTTTTAAAGAATAATCTGCAGCACGTGCAATTTTTTCTCCAACAACAGATCCCATAGAGCCTCCGATAAAACTAAAGTCCATACAGGCGATAACAATGTCTTTCCCTTTTGATTTCCCTACGGCAGTTCTAACAGCATCTTTTAAATTGGTTTTTTTCTGAGCATCTTTTAAGCGATCGATATATTTCTTTTTGTCCACAAAATTTAAAGGATCTTTTGAAGTTAAATTTTCATTTAACTCTTTATATTTATTATCGTCAAAAAGCATTTCGAAATACTCGTTACTTCCAACTCTTACGTGGTACCCATCTTCAGGGCTTACATAAAAATTATTAGCTAACTCTTCAGTGTCAACTATTTTTCCGGTAGGAGATTTGTACCACAATCCTTTAGGAGTGTCTCTTTTCTCGTCCGTTGATGTTTGAATTCCTTTTTCTTTTCTTTTAAACCAAGCCATATCTTTTCTTGCTAAGTAAAACTGTTATAAACAGTTTATAATGTGTTTATATTATTTAAATCCTCGAAAGATTTTTTCAATCTAGTAACGAAAGTTTTTTCACCTTCTCTAAGCCATTTACGAGGATCGTAATATTTCTTGTTTGGTAATTCGTTTCCTTCAGGATTACCTATTTGTGTTTCAATGTATTCTTGTTTGTCAAGTATGTAATCGCGAACTCCTTCTGTAAATGCGAATTGCATATCAGTATCTAAATTCATTTTTATTACTCCGTAGCTAATAGCTTCTCTAATTTCTTCAACAGTTGATCCGGATCCGCCATGGAATACAAAATTAATAGGATTTGCCTCCGTGTTAAATTTCTTTTGAACGTATTCTTGAGAGTTCTTCAGGATTTTAGGAGTCAATACTACGTTTCCTGGCTTGTATACGCCATGAACGTTTCCAAATGCTGCCGCAATAGTAAACTGATCACTAACTTTCATTAGTTCTTCATATGCATACGCAACTTCTTCAGGTTGCGTATATAATTTAGAAACATCAACATCAGAGTTGTCTACTCCGTCTTCTTCACCACCAGTAATTCCTAGTTCTATTTCTAGGGTCATACCTATTTTACTCATGCGAGCAAGATATTTTTTACAAATTTCGATATTTTCCTCTAAAGGCTCTTCAGATAGGTCAATCATATGTGAACTATATAAAGATTTGCCAGTTTCGGCAAAATGTTTTTCACTTGCGTCTAACAAACCATCAATCCAAGGTAGTAGCTTTTTAGCGGCATGATCAGTATGTAAAATTACTGGGACTCCATAAGCTTTTGCTAATAAATGAATGTGTTTGGCGCCTGCAATAGCGCCTAAAATACCCGAAACATCATTTTTGTTGCTTAATCCTTTTCCAGCATTAAACTGTGCTCCACCATTTGAATATTGTATAATTACTGGAGAGTTTACTGCTGCTGCAGTTTCCATCACAGCATTAGCACTATCCGATCCTACTACATTGACCGCAGGTAATGCGAAGCCTTTTTCTTTTGCGTAAGCAAAAATTTCTTGGACTTCTTTTCCTGTTGCTACTCCTGGTTTTATATTATGATTCATTTTAGTTGTGTGTTTATTTTGAGAAAATAGAGTGCAAATATAATAAAATTAGAACTGCTAAAATGGATAATTTATTCCAACGTTATAAACAGCATTTCTGAAGTTGTAATTTCGGAGCCATTTTTTGTTTTCCAAGTAGGGTTCATAGGTTTTAAAGCCGATATCAAACCGAAGAACAAAAAAACTGAAATCATAACGAAATCCTATTCCAGATCCAACAGCTAATTCGCTAAGGTCTTTTAAAGAATCGAACTTGTATTTAGGGTCTTCTTCGTTGTCTAAAACGTTCCAGATGTTTCCTGCATCTATAAAGAAAGCGCCTTTTAAATCCCCGAAAAATGTATATCGAAATTCTGCATTTAACGCAATTTTCATGTTCGCTTCATTGAATTCGTTTTGTCCTCCACTAATACCTGGTCCTAAGCTGTAAGCATCCCATGCCCTGTTGTCGTTGCTTCCTCCTCCGAAGAAACTTCTGGAAAATGGTATTGATTTTGAATTTCCATAAGGAATTGCGATGCCGAAGAAACTTCTTATGGCAAATGTATTATTGTTTGGTAGGTTCCAGTATTTAATATAATCTATCTCTGTTTTTATATATTGTGAGTAGGCTACATTAAATAATTCATACCTGTCATTACTGTTTTTATTTAAACCTAATGCGTTTGATAGTGTAGAAAGTGTGTTACCTGCTAGTTCAAGTTTAACTCCAATTCTGTTAAAATTGTTGTCAATAATACTTGATCGCGTATTTTTTATATAAGAATAGCTGGTGGTGAATATAAGATTGTCTTCTGTTAAACGTTGTCTTCGTTCTTCAATATTTTTAATTTCTTGTATGTCAGTGGATGAAATTAGCGCGCTTACGGATGGAGTTAGGTTGTTTGTTAATACGTCATTTGTAAATTCAGATGTTCCTTCTGGTGTGTTAAGGGAGGCTGTTGTGTAACCTGAATTTATTGCAATAGCGTTAAGTTTGTCGTATGAGTTATTATAGATGTCAAAATATTTTCCTTTATTCAGGTTGTTTACAAACTGCATATTAAATAAGTCAAAACGATTTGTTACATGAGCCGATGAAAACCAACTGTAGTTAAAAACTCCTGTAAAGTTAGTTTTGTCTAAACCAATATTTGTTTGCGTACTAGCTCCAAAACTAATTCTAGTTGTGGGAGACATTATTTTAGGGATGAATTTTGAGGTGTTAAAAGGGAAAAGTATTCTAGGAAAAGATAGTTTCAAATCAGCTCCAAATTCTCTTACATCAAAAAACCGATCCTCTCTATCTGCAGCGTCTTTAGAAGCTCCTATTGATCCTCTGAAAGCTAACTCTAAGCTTTCAGCTCCTCTAAAAACATTTCGAGCAAGTATGGATGTGCTTAAAGAAAGTCCTACGTTTTGGATGTTATTATGTAATGCATCTAGATTGTATTCTAATTCAAACTTCTTTAGAGGGGTTAGTAGTATATTGGCTATTAAACTAGTTTTGGTAGAGTCTCTGTCGTCTAAAATGTATTTTATGTTTGGGTATTTAAATGTTCTCAAGTTGTTAAGTTGAGTTAATGTTAGTGTTTTGTTAATGTCTTTATAAATAGAATTTGGTTTAATGAAAATTGCGTCAGATAATGCTTTTGGCTTAAAACGTAACTTTTCAAAACTGTAAAAATTGTGTTTATTGTAGGTGGTTGAATCTGTTATTTCTTTTCTTTTGTTCGTGTAATTAAAATCGGTAAAAATATTAACTTCACTAATTTTGAATATTTTATACGGTTCTTTATAGGAGCTGTCTTGGTCTCGTATTTTTTTATCATCTATAAATATTTCAACCCAATTTGTTTTTTTAATTGAATCAGTGCCGTTTATGTAGTGAATGCTTTCTTTTTCAAACGTATACATCCCAGAGTTTCGCATAATGGTAGTAATACGTTCTCGTTCATTAATCAAATATTTGTCTCTATACTGAACGTTTGTTTTTATAAATGATTTTTTTTTATGAATATTATAAATTGAATCAACAGCTTCAGATTCGATTTGTTGAGTTATGGAGTCAATTATGTATGGTTCACCAGTTTCTATATTGTAATTTACGGCTCCTTTTTTGTTGTCAGAATAGTTTATAGTATAGCTTGTGTTAATGTCTAGCCAGCCGTTTTGTTGATGGTATTTGTCAAGAGTCTTTATGCTTTTTTTTATTTTTAAAGAGTCAATAAGAGCTGGGGCTTCACCTGATTTTTTAAACCAGTTATTTATACCGGTATACGCATGCTGTAATTTAATGGTTTGCTTTTTTGATAAAAAACGGTGTAAGCGTTGCTCTCTTTTAGGCTTTTTATGTAGCCACTCTGTAAATGTAGAGTCGGGGTTTTTGTTTGCGAAATGGTATATCCTTAAACGCAAAGGGTATTTAAGAAAAAGACTGTTAGGTTTTGGTTTTATAAGGTTTTTAATGGTTTCATCATTACTGTCTTCTTCGTTAACCGTAATGTGATTGTTAGTAAGGAAATATTCATCTTCTTCTAGGTTTTTTGTGACACTACAAGAAATTAAAATGGTAGTTATTACCAGAATAAATGATATTTTTGCTAAGAAGTATTTCAATAGATAGTTAGAATTAAGTTCAAAAATACATTATTTGAATGTTAAGCAAAAGCAGAATTACATTAATAACGAGTTTAAAGCAAAAAAAGTACCGTTTTCAACATCAATTGTTTGTCGTTGAGGGAATAAAAACTATTAAAGAGTTTTTAAATTCTCCATATGAGTTAGAGCACTTGTATGCGATGAATAGATTTGAGGGGATTTCTGAGAGTATTCAAACAATAGTTTCTGAGGTGGAATTAAAAAAAGTTAGTTTTTTTAAAAACAGCAATTCTGCATTGGCGATTTTTAAAATGAAACCAGTTCAGGAAATAGATGAATCTAAGTTGTTGGTGGGATTAGATAATGTACGTGATCCTGGTAATTTAGGTACAATTATAAGATTGTGTGATTGGTTTGGTGTGACGGATTTAATTTGTAATTCAGAAACGGTAGATTGTTATAATCCTAAAGTTGTTCAGGCTACTATGGGGTCGCTAACACGAGTTAATATAACGTACTTAAATTTAGAGAAATTTCTTTCTGAGAAAGAAGTAAAGCCAGTTTTTGGAACTTTTATGGAAGGTGATGATTTGTATTCAGCTGATATGAATACAACATCTGGAATAGTGGTTTTAGGGAATGAAGCCAACGGAATATCAGAAGAGATTGAAAAATTGGTAACTCAAAAAATTACAATACCAAAATTTGGATCGGTTCAAAAAACGGAAAGCCTAAATGTTGCGATGGCAACAGCTGTTATTTTGAGTGAATTTAAGAGAAAAACTATTGTACAGTAAAGTTAATAAAGAAACCTCTAGTTTGCATTTTGCTGATGTTTCCTGTCCATGGACTATTTGAGTCCATGTCTTTTATAAGTTCATTGCCTTGTCCAAAGACGCCTCTTATGGAAGGGGAGAACTTAAAGTAAGGTAAGTAAAAATCGATACCGAAACCTAGTTCCAAGAAGTTAGGATTGCTGATCGTTCTAAACTTCCCAGCAGAATTGTCATCTAAACTTTTCTCATTACTTGATAGGTTTAATGCAGCTGAAGCACCTGCTAATAAAAAAGGTCTAAAGTTGTTGATTCTTTTAGTATTTATTTTCAGTAATAAAGGTAAGTATACATAGGTTGATTTTACGATGCGTTCAGAATTCGAAGTACTGGTAAAGTCATCAGTTAGGGTGGTGTAAGATTCAGGATAAGTAAGTGTTCTAGAGGTAAAACTTAATCCTGGTTCAAAACGTAAATCAAAATAATCAGATAATCTTAAGCTCCCAATCAATCCTACATTAAAACCAGTAGATGATTTTACAGAAATGTCTTTATGAGCATCAGTTTTGTATTGAAACTTAAAGTCTAGGCTATTAAACCCAAGGTAGTACCCGTAAGTTAGCAGTTTCTGATCCCAATTTTCTCGATACTTAACGCGCTCTTTGCTAAATAACTGTGCATAAGACGAATGAGTGAAAATGATTAAAAAGATTAATGTGATTAATTTCTTCATTTAAAACTAATTTATTGCTTGCTAGAAGTGTATATTGATGCTACGCCAAAAGTTTGCGGATGGTCTTGAACATCTATAAACCCAACTTTTCGTAAAATATTGTTCAATTTTTCTCCGTAGGGGAAATTGGCTGCGGATTCAGATAAATAACCGTATGCATTTTTGTCTTTAGAGAATAATTTACCTATTAATGGTAGTAAAATATTTGAATGAAATAAATACCCTTGTTTAAAAGGAAATTTTGAGGGCACTGAAGTTTCCAAAATAACAAACTTTCCGTTTGGTTTTAAAACACGTAAAATTTCTGACAAGCCAGTTTCTAGAGTTTCGAAGTTCCTTACACCAAAAGAGACCGTTATAGCGTCAAAAGAATTGTTTTCAAAAGGTAATTTCTCAGAATCACCAATAACCATTTCAATTCGGTTGTTAAGATTTTTTTTACTTACTTTTTCTTTTCCTACGTTCAGCATTCCTTCAGAAATATCCAAGCCTACAATTTTTTCCGCGGTAGTGTTTTCTGCAAACATTATGGCAAGATCACCGGTTCCTGTTGCAATGTCTAAGATGCTTTTTGGAGAAATATCATCAACTAGTTGAACAACTTTTTTTCTCCATTTTTGATCAATACCAAAACTAATAACTCTGTTTAAACCATCGTATTCTTTCGAAATTGTGTCAAACATCTTAGTTACTTGTTCCTTTTTGCCAAGATCAGAGTTTTTATATGGTGTTACATTTTTAGACATTCTGTAAAATTTAAGCGAAAATACAAAATCAAGAATGCCAAAGCAAGTAATGAGTGTGAGGAATACTGAAAAGTTAGTTTTTCTTTTAAAATAAATTTACCTTTGCATTCAATGTTTAGAAACTAAACAGTAAGGATATAATTAAAATTATGTTTTCCTAAAAAAAACAACATCCTCGGGGCAAGTCCACGAGGTATGGATTACATTTTAATTTTCGAACGAGACATCCCGATAGTCATCGGGACGGAGTATTAAACCCACTAGTGGGAATAAAACAAAAACTGATGAAGATAATTATCGCTGGTGCTGGAGAAGTAGGTTTTCACTTGGCAAAACTACTTTCATATGAAGCGCAGGATATTACATTGATTGATTGTAGTAGAGAAAATTTACTGTATGCCGATAATCATTTAGATATTAGAGTACTTAAAGGTGATGCGACTTCTATAGCTGTACTGAAAGACGCAAATGTGTCTTCTTCGGATTTATTAATATCAGTTACATCTTCGGAAACAACAAATATTACCGTTTGTGTATTAGCAAAACAACTTGGGGTTAAAAAAACAATTGCAAGGATATCCAATTCAGAATTTATTGAACATAAGGATGAAATGCAATTTTCTAAATTGGGTATTGACGAATTAATTTCTCCTGAAGCATTAGCCGCAGATGAAATTGAAGCTTTATTAAATGAATCAGCTTTTAACGAACGTTTTGAGTTTGAGGGGGGAGTATTGACTATGTTGGGGTTGAATTTATCTAGAAATGCCTCTTTTGTTGGGAAATCAGTTAAAGAAGCTGCTAAATTATTGCCAGAAATACACTTTGTCCCTATTGCGATTCAGCGTCATGGGACTCAATACACAGTAATACCAAGAGGAGATACAATTTTTAAAGAAAACGATCAGGTATATTTTATTACTTCATCAGGTGGAGTGGAAGAGTTGTATAGACTTTCAGGAAAAGTAAAAGAATCCATTAAAGATGTAATGATTCTTGGAGGGAGTAACATTGGTCGGAAAACTGCAAAAAATTTATGTGACCATAAATTTAATGTAAAGTTAATAGAGAAAAATAAAGAAAAAGCTTTTGAGTTGGCAGATGATATTCCTCGAGCGTTAATTATTAATGCAGATGGTAGAAATGTGGAGTTGCTAGATGAAGAGAATATTGATGAAATGGATGCTTTTGTTGCGGTAACTGGAAATTCGGAAACAAATATCATGTCATGCTTAATGGCGAAGTCAAAAGGCGTTAAGAAAACCGTTGCTTTAGTCGAGAATATTGACTATTTCCAATTGTCACAATCTATTGGGGTTGATACCTTGGTGAATAAAAAGCTAATTGCAGCAAATACTATTTTTAGGTATATCCGTAAAGGAGATGTTGTTGCTCTAACTCAGTTGAATAATTTAAATGCTGAATTATTAGAGTTTGAAGTTAAAGAAAGTTCTAAAGTTTGTAATAAATATATTAAAGATCTTACATTTCCTCGCTCTGCAATTATAGGAGGTGTTATTCGTGATGAAAAAGGATTGATTGCTTTGGGTGATTTTAAAATACAGGCAAAGGATAAAGTTGTTGTGTGTTGTTTGCCTAGGGCTATTTCAAAAGTTGAAAACTTATTTTTATAACCATTATTAAGACTTTGTGAAAAAACTAAACACCAAAATAATCATTCATATAATGGGGCTGCTACTGCTCTTCAATGGTGGTTTCATGTTAATGGCAGCCTTAGTCAGTTTTTTATATGAAGATGGAGTTACTTTTGAAGTATTATTAGCAGGATTAGTTACTCTAGCAACAGGTGGAGTACTGATGTTGACTACGAAGTCTCATAAAAAAGAGCTTAAAAAGAGAGAAGGGTATATAGTGGTAACCTTCGGTTGGTTGCTTATTACTTTTTCAGGAACTTTACCTTATCTGTTTACTAATTCCATACCAGATTTCACCAACGCTTTTTTTGAAACTATGTCTGGTTATACCACAACAGGAGCTTCAATACTAAGTGATATCGAAATTATTCCTAAAGGGGTATTATTTTGGAGAAGTATGACCCATTGGATTGGTGGTATGGGGATTATCGTTTTGGCTGTAGCAATTTTACCATTGTTAGGAATTGGTGGGATGCAGTTGTTTGCGGCAGAAGCTCCTGGGCCTAGTGCGGATAAGTTACATCCGAGAATAACCGATACCGCAAAACGATTGTGGTTAATTTATGTAGGTTACACTATTGCAGAAACGATTTTATTGAAGTTGGCAGGGATGAATCTTTTTGATGCAATGAATCATTCATTGGCAACATTATCTACAGGAGGTTTTTCTACTAAAAATTTAAGTGTGGCATATTGGAATAACAACCCGATGGTACAATATATTATCATTGTATTTATGTTTTTGGCGGGAACCAATTTTGTGTTGAGTTATTTTGCTTTTAAAGGGAGAATTCAGAAAGTTATCAAAGACGAAGAGTTTAAGTTTTATAGTGTTTTCATGGTTATTTTTGCTGTGATGTGTACGTTTGTAGTGTATTATAATGCAAATGTTCCTGTTTCAGAATATCATTCTCAGGTATTAGGAGCATGGGAAAGTTCATTCAGGCATTCCTTATTTCAGGTAGTTTCTGTGGTGACTACAACAGGTTTTGTGACAGCTGATTTTACAAGTTGGACGCCGTTTTTATCTGTATTCTTTTTTGGGTTGATGTTTGTTGGTGGTTCAGCTGGTTCTACTGCTGGAGGCGTGAAGGTTGTTCGTCATTTGATAATGGTTAAAAATGCATTGCTAGAGTTTAAAAGAACATTACATCCCCATGCAATAATACCGGTGCGATATAATTCTAAAGCGGTATCAAAGGAAATTGTATTCAATGTACTAGCATTTTTTATTTTGTTTATGTTACTGTTTATAATAGGCGCTCTAGGTTTAGGGATGTTAGGGATGGATTTCGAAACAGCTGTTGGTGGATCAGTATCTAGTTTAGGGAATGTTGGCCCTGCATTCGGGTTGTTAAATCCGCTAGCGAACTATGGTCACTTGCCAGATTTGGCTAAGTGGTGGTGTTCCTTTTTAATGCTTTTAGGTAGACTAGAGTTATTTACAGTGTTAATTGTGTTTACCCCGTTCTTTTGGAGAAATAGGTAGACGAGTATATCTAAAAAAGATTAATTAAGATTAACCCAAAGGGCTATCATTTAAAAAATAACAATGAAATTTAAAGCTGTATTGCACTTATGAGTTGAGCACTGTGATTGTAAAGAATATAGAATTTTTTTGTTAGAGGTAGTAAAGTCAGATAATTCAAGAATAGTTTTAAAGATAATTTAGGCTTTTGCGTATAGATTTGTTAAGTTTTAAAAGGTCAAACGCACTTAATTACCCTCCAGATACATTGTCCGAACCTTCTTCATTAGATTAGAAGAATACACAAAATCAGTAACAGCTTTGTTGTCGGTTCTGAAAATATCTTGGTTAGTTCCTTCCCATTCTTTAAGTCCGTTTTTTAAGAAAACTATGTTCTGACCAATCTCCATTACAGAGTTCATATCATGAGAATTAATTACTGTAGTAATGTTGTACTCTTGAGTAATTTCGAGTATTAAATTATCAATTAAAATAGATGTTTGAGGATCTAGACCAGAGTTAGGTTCATCACAAAACAAGTATTTCGGGTTCATAACTATCGCACGTGCAATAGCGACCCTTTTTTGCATTCCTCCAGAAATTTCAGAAGGGAATTTATGATTTGAGTTTATTAAGGCAACACGTTTAATTACTTCATTGGCTCTATCGCGTTTTTCACTATCAGACATTTGAGAAAACATTTCCATAGGGAATAACACGTTTTCTTCAACTGTCATAGAATCAAACAAAGCACCACCTTGAAAAAGCATACCTATTTTCACTCTTAGTTTACGTTTTTTGCTTTTAGACAAGTCGCCATACACTTTGTCATGAAAAGAAATAGTACCTTCTTCAGGAGTGTGTAGTCCTAATAAAGATTTCAGAAATACTGTTTTCCCAGAACCACTCTGACCAATAATTAAATTGGTTTTCCCTTGTTCAAATGTTGTTGAAATTCCTTTCAAAATTGGAACACCATTAAAGCCTTTATGTAAGTTTTTAACTGTAATCATTTTAGGTTAGCATTAATTGAGTAATCATATAATTTACAATGATAATAACAACACTTGTCCAAACAAATGAAGAAGTAGCTGCTTTACCAACTTCTAACGCACCACCTTTCATATAATAACCATGATAGGAAGGGATTGTAGCGAGTATAAATGCAAAGAAAAATGTTTTAATATACGCGTAGATAATGTGGAATTCATTGAACTCATATTGTAAACCCATAGTAAAATCTTCACTAGTAGTAAATCCTCCGTATACGCAAGCAACCCATCCTCCAAGAATCCCTAAAAACATGGATAGAGTAATAACAAACGGATACAGCATTAAAGCCACAATTTTAGGGAAAACTAAATAGTTTAAAGAGTTTATTCCCATAACTTCTAAAGCATCTATTTGTTCAGTAACACGCATACTACCAATACTAGAAGTGATGAACGAACCTACTTTTCCTGCCATAATAATCGACATAAAAGTTGGCGCAAATTCCAAGACGATACTTTGTTTGGTAGCAAAACCAACTAAGTATTTTGGAATTAACGGATTATCAATATTTAAAGCTGTTTGTATTGCAATTACTCCACCTACGAAAAAAGAAATGAAGGCAACAATGCCAAGAGAGTCAATAATTAAATCATCAATTTCTTTAAATATTAATTTCTTTAATACACTCCACCTAGTAAATTTGCTAAAGATGTCTTTTAGCATGATAAAATAGAGTCCAAAATCGTGTAGGTACTTCATAAGAGGCTAAAATAATAAATCTATTGTAACTAAAGATTATGTTGTGTTATAAAATAGGTATTTTTGATAAAAATAATAAAAAATGAAACAAATATTTAACGTAGTTGCTTGTCTATTGTTTTTATCATGTAAAGCACAAGACTCTAGTGTAAATACTGAGGAGAGTAAGCCAAAATTAGTTATTGGAATTGTGGTCGATCAAATGCGTTATGATTATCTAACTCGTTTTGAAGGTAAATTTGGAGAAGGCGGATTTATGCGTTTGATAAATGATGGCTTCAATTGTAAAAATCATCATTTTAATTATGTGCCAACGTATACAGGTCCTGGTCACGCTTCAGTTTTTACAGGGACTTCGCCAATGAATCACGGAATAATTTCGAACTATTGGTATGATAAGTTTATCGATAAAACGGTGTATTGTGCTTCTGACGATTCCGTTACAGCAGTTGGTGTGGTAACAGAAAAAGAGAAGATGTCACCAAGAAGAATGAAAACAACTACAGTTGCTGATGAACTAAAATTGCATACACAAAACAGAAGTAAAGTAATTGGAATTTCATTGAAAGATAGAGGAGCAATTTTACCTGCAGGTCACTCAGCAAATGCAGCATATTGGTTTAGAGGAAAAGATGATGGAAAATTTATAACAAGTACCTATTACAGTAGTGAACTTCCAAAATGGGTGCAAAAGTTTAATACCACTACGAAATCTTATTTAAAAATATGGAATACGATGTTGCCTATAGATCAGTACACTGAAAGTGGTCCCGATAACACTAATTTTGAAGAGTCTTTTAAAGGGAAGGATACACCAACGTTCCCATATAATTTAAAAGAATTATCAAAAGAAAATGGTGGATATGACATTTTAAAAGCAACTCCTTTTGGAAACGAAATGACTACAGATTTTGCTATAGCTGCAATTGAAAACGAAGCATTAGGAGCAGATGATATCACAGATTTTTTAACAGTGAGTTATTCTTCAACAGATTATGTTGGGCATCAATTTGGAGTGAATTCTGTTGAGGTAGAGGATACTTATATTAGATTGGATAAAGACTTAGAGAAGTTACTTCAATATTTAGACAAGCAAGTTGGAGAAGGGAAATACACTGTTTTTCTAACGGCTGATCACGGAGCAGTAAATGTTCCTAATTATTTGAAATCACAACATATTCCTGCAGGATATTTTAATAAGAAAGAATTTACAGCTAAAGTGAAAGAAGCCCTAGTAACAAAATTTGAGTTTAAAGGTTTAGTAAAAAACATCTCTAATAATCAGATTTTTTTAAATAGAGAATTGATAAAAAAACATAATCTAAATTTAATAGACATTCAAGAATTCCTTGCACAGGATATTGTGTTGTACAAACATATCGATAAGGCGTATTCTGCAAAAACCTTATCAACTACTCAGTTTGTTACTGGAGTAGGGGTCTTGGTGCAAAATGGGTTTCATCAAAAGCATTCTGGAGATGTCGTTTTTGTATTGGAACCAGCGGTAATTTCTTACCCAGAAAAAGGATCTACTCATGGGAGTAGTTTTAGTTATGATACACATGTTCCATTATTGTTTTACGGGGCTGGGATTAATAAAGGTGCTAGTTTAACTAAAACAGAAGTTATAGATATAGCACCAACAATATCAGCTTTATTAGGGATTTCTTTTCCTAATGGATGTACTGGTAATCCTTTAGGTTTTGTATTAGATGTAAAATAACTAATTAAATATAAATGAAACTACTTAAACTTATTTGTATTCTTCTTGTTATAGCTTCATTAAGCTCCTGTAAAGTAGGAAGGTTTGTGTATTATAATTTTGCAGATATTACTGATCATAAAATTTTCCCTAAAAATGTAATTAAAAATGATTCAATTTCTTTCATCTTTAAGAAAAAAAGTATTTCAAGTATTCCTGATTCATTGATTATAAGAAAAAAAGGATTAAAACAAAAGATAGCATTTGACGACTATTTAACTGAAAACAAGACGGTTTCATTCCTTGTAATTAAAAATGATTCTATTGAATATGAAAAGTATTTTTCAAAATATGACGAAACCTCTATAATCAACTCTTTTTCAATGGCAAAATCTGTTACTTCAATATTAATTGGTTGTGCAATAGATGAAGGATTAATTAAGTCAATAAATGAATCTATAACTAACTATTTGCCTGAGCTTAAAAAAAATGGATTTGAAAAAGTAACAATAAACAACCTTTTAAACATGACTTCAGGGATTTACTTTAACGAAAGTTATTTAAATCCTTTTGGGCATGCCGCAAGTTTCTATTACGGCAAAAATTTAAGAAAAGAAATTACGAAACTTAGATTAAAACATGAACCTGGTACAAAATTCACTTATAGTAGTGGTGATGCTCAGCTATTAGGTTTAGTGTTAAAAGCTGCTTTGAAAGACAGATCTATATCAAATTACCTAGAACAAAAAATATGGAAGCCATTAGGGATGGAATTTGAAGCTTCTTGGAGCCTAGATAAAAGAAAAAATGGGATAGAAAAAACCTTCTGTTGTTTAAATGCTAGAGCTAGAGATTTCGCGAAAATCGGAAGGTTATATTTAAATAAAGGGCTTTGGAATGGTAAAAGGATAGTGTCAGAAGAGTGGGTAAACTCCTCTACTAAAATCGATGAAACAAATGGTGGGGTTTCGTATTATCAAAATCAATGGTGGATAATATCAGATAACGGTACATTTCAGGCGAAAGGAATTTTAGGACAGCGTATTTATGTCAATTCAAAAAAGAATCTTGTCATAGTAAGGCTGGGTAAAAATGATGGAAAAACCGCAAACTGGACTTATTTATTTAATTATTTATCTAGTATATATGATGAATAAGATCGTGTAGCATTCTCAACAAAAAATATTGTTCAATAGTTTATTTTTAAGGGCTCCAAGTTTTAATTTCCGGAGGCTTTCCTCTGATGAAAAATGAGATCATTAATTCATGCCTTGTGCACTTGCACTGAGGAAGTTGATTTAATATGTAAGTGTATTAACTATTGGATTATTGAAGAATCGAAATAATAAATGCTGTTGTATAATTAAAGATCTGTTTTTCTAAAGGATGGGCTAGAGAAACAGATCTTTATGACGGCTAAGTCAAATATTTATTTTCACCAGTAGTTTTTGTTTATCATCTGGTTTTGGGAATTGTATAGTTTTAATTCATATTTAATGATAAGAGTTACTTTTTGTAAGCTTCATCATGTACGCTAGTCACAGCTCTCCCAGAAGGATCGTTCCTGTTTTTAAATGATTCGTCCCATTCTAATGCTATCGGGGTACTACAAGCTACAGATGGAACTGAAGGAACCGTTTTTGCTGCAGTGTCGCTCGGGAAATGACTTTCGAATATGGTGCGGTAATGATACTCTTCTTTGTTTTGTGGAGTGTGAATTGGAAACCTGTAATGTGCGTTTTTCATTTGTTCATCGGTTACAGCAAGTGCTACCAATTCTTTTAAATTATCAATCCAACTATATCCAACACCATCTGAAAATTGTTCTTTTTGTCTCCATGCCACTGATTCTGGCAAATATTTTTCAAAGGCTTTACGAAGCACCCATTTTTCCATTTTTTCTGGAGTAATCATTTTGTCTTGAGGATTCAAACGCATGGCAACATCCATAAATTCTTTATCTAAAAATGGGACACGTCCTTCAATTCCCCAAGCTGCTAAGGATTTATTAGCGCGCAAGCAATCATACTCATATAGTTTATCAAGTTTTCTAACTGTTTCTTTATGAAACTCTTCTGCGTTTGGTGCTTTGTGAAAGTATAAATAGCCTCCAAAAAGTTCGTCAGCTCCTTCGCCAGATAACACCATTTTTATTCCCATAGCCTTTATAGCTCGTGCCATCAGGTACATTGGTGCGGAAGCCCTGATAGTGGTTATGTCATAGGTTTCTAAATGATAAATAACATCTTTTATAGCATCTATACCTTCTTGAATAGTGAATTTTATTTCATGATGTATAGAGTCAATGTGTTTTGCTACTTTTTGTGCGGCAGCCAAATCAGGTGAGCCTTCTAATCCAACAGCAAAAGAGTGTAATTGTGGCCACCAAGCATCTTGTGTATCGCCAGTTTCAATTCGTTTTTCAGCATATAATTTGGCTAAAGCTGAGGTTATGGAAGAATCTAATCCGCCAGATAATAACACTCCATAAGGAACATCACTCATTAGTTGTCGGTGCACTGCATCAGCTAAAGCATCGTGTAAATCATCTATATTAGTGGTGTTGTTTTTTACAGTTTCATACTCCATCCAATCTCTGGTATACCATATTGAAGGTTG
>JABSPO010000093.1 GCA_013214625.1 Flavobacteriaceae bacterium | reverse complement strand
AAGAATTGTTGTGATTTTTGATGTTTTCATTATTTTGGACTTAGGTTATTTTAATGTTTGCTAACAAGTAAATAAACACAATGGTGTTTATTTCTTTTATATAGTTATTGTGTTTATTTCTTTTATATGCCAAATATACCAAGTAGCAACCTCTTAAAAAATGACTATAATCAGGTATTTTTATAGCTACATTAACCATAACGTTTCGCTATGAATAGTACGGTGCAGAAAATCCACAGATTTTCGTGTCGACACAAGACATGAGCTTTTAGATTTTGTTTTTATTTTGTTGTTTTAAAAAAGCCAAATTAAAAGATTTGGCGACTATGTAAATATACTCTTACGCTTGGAATTACATACCCAAACCGTATTATTTATAGGTTTTGTTAGCAATAGTTTTTAAATATCCACTTAATCATTGATTGTCCATTTAAACTTTACAGAGTATTTGTTAAATATGGGTAAATCAACATTTGTTTTTCCTGTAAAATCAAGAGTGACTCCATTTAAACTTATGTTTTTTTCTGGAGCTAAAATAATTACAATTCGTTTACTTTTAGACTTGATGCTACTAATTCCGCTGACTCCCATAGTGCCTACAAGCTGATGGTCAAAGTCTATAATTGTTGTTGATGCTTCAATATAATATCTGTTTTTTTTAGATAAACTTTGATATACTTCATGAGATCTGACCTTTCCGTTTACATAAAGGTTGATATCAGTCCTTAAAAAGATTTCTTCATTGATTTTAGTCTCATCGATGTCATATTTTTTATAAAGAGACAATCTCCAATTTTTAAGGTCGTCTTTATACTCTTCAGTTGAAAAAGAATCTGGTATATCTAAGGATATTTCACTGTGCTCTTGTGAAAATAGATTTAAATAGGTTAATAATAAAACCCAAATTATATATTTTATATTCATGTGTAATTATTATCGCTAACGTTTAGCTATGAATAGTACGGGGCAGAAAATCCATAGATTTTTGTGTCGTCACAAGCCATAAGCTTTTTGTTTTGCTAGTCTACCTTTTAATTAGTTTTTTGATTCCGTTTCTTTAACTCGTTTTACATATCCAGCTTTTTTTCCAAAAAGATAACCAGTTATGAAAATTATAGTTGGTATTCCTAAAAGGAAAATCAATTGTAATGGTCCTATCATTCCTAAAAATATATTGTTCATTTTATTTCTTTTTTTTTGGTTGTTGCTAACAATTGGATATGTAACATTAATGGTGCATATCCAACATATATTTATTCCAAATTTAAGAATTCAATAGTACTCATTTTACTTCAATAAAAAGTAAGGATTTATATTGAACATAGTAAGGAAAATCCTTAGTGGGGTGATTTTATTTTTAATTATATTACCATTTTTACAATAACAAAGCTACTGTTTATGGCTAGTTACTGAAATGCCCAACAAATGGTATTTTGCCACTTACTAATTATAGTAAGGACATTAATAAAATTTTAATTTATTGGTTAAATTTATAAGTTTATACTTTGTTAGACACAATTAATTTAATCTGGACTAATTATTTTGTTACTTTCAATAATAATTAGTTTTTTGTATATTCATACTTGTTTTTTAGAAACCACCAGTTCCTCCAGGATGATAGTCTTCGGTTCTGCTAAAAGAACACTGAACACCTTGTGCATTAGTTACAGTTACGGTTACAGTAATATCCCAAAACCCAGTACAATTTGACAGGTCAACATATGGTTGTACATCATTTGACGAAACAGTATAACCTGTAGAATGACAAACAAATTCCCAATAATATGTTGGATTACTCCAGCCAGAATTAACTATTAAACTTCCATTTGGGATAAAAAATTTAACAAAACCATTTCCAAGTACATTTAATTGAGTAATGCCATTAATTGATCCACAATCATCATCATCATCATCATCATCATTTCCGCAAGACAAATAAATTGTTTCTGAACAAACTTCAAAACCTTGTCCTTGTGCTTGAATATATCCTGTTGTAAATCCAGGGTTAAAGTTAAAAGTGGCTGTGTTAGTACCTTGTCCACTAATAATAGTGATTCCGGTTGAATAACTCCAAGTGACATTTGAATATGAACTATTAGAAGTGTAAATGTAGGTTAATGTTTGATTAGGGCAGGCTATTGAACTACCTAATATATCGCATGTTGTTGCGATAACCTTATAGTTCAGATCTGAATCTGTTATATTTTTTTTCTGTTCAATTGTTGATTCAATTGTTGGTTCAATATTTAATTCAGAATCATCTCTTTCACAAGAGATTGAGAAAATTAAAAGTAAAACTATTGTTGTTAGTTTTAATGCTTTTTTCATAATTTTTAAATTTAAAGGGTTAATTTTTATTCTAATTGTGCCTAACAATTGTATAAAAGGTGTTTGTGTTCTCGTTTTTACAATCACAAATCTACTGTTTACGGCTAGTTGCTGAAATACCCAATGCTAGGTATTTTTACTACTCACTAATATTGATGATTGAAAATAGTAGTGTTTGGGTATTTTTAAATAATCATTAAAATTCAACAAAATAAATGGGTAACATTTTTTTAGTTTTGGGAACTTTACTTTAGGATGCCTCAAATCATCTTCACAATTATTAACCTATAAATACAGACTATCTAATTGTAATTAAACGGATTAAAGCAATAAATTTACATTCAAATTTATTTAACTAATCCAAAAATTACAATTATGAAAAAAGTATTATTTACCGTAGCAACTGTATGTTTATTTTCAATTACATCATGTACAACTGATTCAATTGAAGATATTCAACAACAAGAATTAAATCAAACAGACCTGTATGCAAAGGTAGATACAGGAAAAGATGATAGTACAAACTCAGGAAGTGATGATGACACAACCCCAGACAACGGAGAGGAATAAATATAATATCATATATTATATATTAGCGATGGTATGTACTGTCGCTTTTTTTATGCACGAATTTGTCCAGGATCAATCTGAAGAATATAGGTTTAGTTATAACACTCACTTACAGGCCAAAAAGCAACGAACTATTAAATTAAACGAATTAAAAGAAAGTGCTAAAAACGCTACTGAATATGCAGCTTATTTAGTAGAAAAAAATAAAACTAGTAATGCTTTTAGTGAGTTAAAGGCTGTCATGAAAAAAGAGTCTTTTTTAGGTTTTAAAAACATACAACATTTCCTCGGAGAGTTTGGTTGGGCCTTTGGTTTGTTAATTTACTCTTTATTCAATTTATCACTAGCATTTGCTAGAAAAAACAAATCTCTAAAAGGAGAAATCATACTACACTCATCCTTAATATTTATAGCTCTTTATTTTATTAATTGGGACTTTCAAAAAGCAAATGATTATTCAAAAACAACATACGTGCTGTATGCTATTGTTATCGCCATAATAATAGTGTATGGTACGTATTTACTTGTAAACCATAAGAACAATTACATCAATACATTAAAAGGAAGCGTTAGGTCATTAATTGACTTCATTAGCATCAAGGCTAAAAACAAATACGTTTCAGAAGAAGATAAATTAGAGTACACCAAGGACTATTTAGCAGAACTAAAAAACACCAGGAAGAATGGATAAAGAACTGCTTGATACAATGTGCAAAGAAGGCCTCATTTCTGATACAGCCTATAAAGAGATACTCCAAGATATTCAGATAGTCGAAGAACTAAATAGGGAAACCTCAAAGTTAAAAACAGAATTAACAAACATAAAAAAAGAAACAGATGATCATTTTATTAATACTATTATTAGCCAGGTTGTTTTAACAAAAGTAGAATTCAATTATTACTAAATAAAACCAAGAAAATTGTGCCAGAAAAATTAGCGAAAATAGATTTAAAAGAAGAATTCAATACTATTGATATTAACAATATATCCTGGAGTAATTATAGTGATATCATGATTTCTTTAGAGTGTATGTTACTTCTTTTAAATAAAGGCTATAATCCTGAATACTCTAAAAGCCATAGAGCGTTGCTGATTAAGAAATATGAATTATTATTTAACAATCTTAAAAAAGGGTATCCAAAATACAGATCTCAAACTGAAACTTTAGATGACATTGAAATACTTAAAGCACTTAATTATATTAAAATTTAAATACAAAAAAGCGCATTATAACTGATGCGTTTTTTTGTATCTCAACCATATATAAACAAGAAGTGATATGAAAGAAAAAGGAAATAAAACAATTATTTATCAGAGTTCTAATGGAAAAACAATAAGCCTGGATGATTCAAGAGGGACAGTTATCATTGAAGATGAGTTCTCCAACCAAATTATAATGGGTGTTGATGGAATTACCATAAAGAGTTCAAAAGATATTAAAATGAAAAGTCGTGGGAAATTAATAATGGAGGCCAGTGATATAGTTACCGTAAAGGGGAGAATGATCAATTTAAATTAGAATATATGGGAATGCCAGCAGCAAAAAAAGGAGATAAAATTGTTTCACCAGCCGATATTCATTTGGTAGAAATTTCATCTCCGGCCGGACCAATTGTAATACCATTGCCACACCCATTTAAAGCCGAGTTGACATTGGGTTTAAGCAAGAATGTGAATATTATGGGGAAACCAGCTGCAACTAAAGGTAGCGGGGGCATAAATAGCCCAAAGCATGTTGCAATGGGTGACAAGTTTGCTAAAAATCCTACAAATAAGGGAACCGTGTTTCTGGGAAGTTTTACTGTCAAAATTAACGGAAAACAGGCCGCGCGTAGTGGAGATATGGCATTGACTTGCAATGACCCAACTGATTTACCCATAGGTAAAGTAATAGCTTCAGGAACGGTATATATAGGTTAAGTGCCTTATTAATTATTAAACAAATGTCAATATTAAACAAGTTTAAAAAAGCGCATTAGTGATAATGCGCTTTTTTTGTATCTTAACCTTATGAAAAATAAAGTTCCAAGGTGGTGGAGAATAGTAAAGTGGTGTTTAGACTGCTTATGGAATCATGTGTTATTTCCTGTAGGTCAAATTGAAGATGACTTTATAAAATCATTGAAAAATAGAAAATAATGGTTGCTAACGTTTAGCTATGAATAGTACAGGGCAGAATCCCGATAGCTATCGGGACGTGCGGATTTTCGTATCGACACAAGCCATAAGCTTTTTTTTAATTTTGTCGTTTTATAAAAGCCACTTTTTAAATCATGAACACCTCTAGATTAAATATAAAGGAGGTGAGTAAATTAAAAGATTTGGCGATAAATGTAAATATACACAAGCTTTCGATTTTAAACACCCAAAACCGAATTGTTTATAGGTGTTGTTAGCGAACGTTTTTATTTTTTATTCAATTAATACCAGTAACCCAAAAGTAATTGGTGTTATTAAAAAGTACAATAGTCCTGCTTTGTAAGTCCGTAAATGATAAATCGAAAGTTCCTTTTTCTTAGAATTCCTGTAAGCAATTATTCCCATTACAATTGGTGCTCCCAATATCAAATAAAAAGACCCAAGAGAAGCCATTCCTGACCACTTCCAAAAGAGTGTTGTTAAAGTCACAAGTAAAAGTCCTCCATAAGTCGCAAAGGTCAGGAAAAGGTCAATTGTCGGAGGGTTCTCTATTTTCTCGCTTTTCATTTTTCTTACAAGTCCGAGATACATTATAAGTGCCGTCAATGGAATAATTAAATGAATCGTGACTGCTATGATTATTTCAGTGGTTGTCATTATTTAATGTTTGCTAACATTTAGCTATGAATAGTACGAAGCAGAAAATCCATAGATTTTCGTGTCGGCACAAGCCATAAGCTTTTAGATTTAGTTTTTAATTTTGTCGTTTTATAAAAGCCAATTTTCAAATCATGAACACCTCTAAACTAAATATAAAGGAGGTGAGTAAATTAAAAGATTCGGCGATAATGTAAATATACACTTCGGGTTATACATCAAAACCCGTATTATTTTATAATTGTTGTTATCACACGTTTTTTATTCCGAAATGAGAATCCCATTTTTCATTTCGGTATCATTCGGTCTTTCAAACCAACTTTCCATGAACTCAAAGTTTTCATTAGTAACTTCAAATTCAAAAGTTTCTCCTTTTTCGTTATTTCTTTTCATAACTCTTTTGAAACGAGTTTCTTTTGATATGTCCAAAAAATGAGTTGTTAATTCAAACCCATGAGAATCTGCATACGCTCTGAATTTTTTACGGTGTTCAAATTTAGAAAGGCCCAAATCCAAAATAGAATCTGTTTTTGAGTTTTCTAATTGTTCGATTAAATTCACCATTATCGATTCAGCTCTATCAATTCTCTCAAGAAACCACTCAAGACCGTCTGTTGGTTTTTTGTCAGGAAGGAATAGTGTATTGTTCCACTTATCAATTGAAAATACTATTCCATTAGTTTCTTTTTTTAACTCGTTTGAATAAGTTGTTTTTCCAGAACCAGTATTTCCTACTATTAAGTGAATCATTCTTTTTTAATATTTTGATTGTCGGTTTTATATATTATTTATAAGGGCTCAGAATTACTAAGCATTTCAATAAATTTCTTTTTATCAATCTTTCCCACAGCGAAATCAAGTACTTTTCCTTGTGAATCAACAATAATCGTTGTAGGTGTTGTACCTATCTTATAATACTTTACTAGCTCCTTGGTACTGGGGTTGTCAATATCAATCATTACTGGTGTAACTTGAGAGTTGACGATCTTTTCGACTTCGTTGTCTGCAAAAACTTCACGTTTCATAATTTGGCAAGGTGAACACCATTTTCCTGTGAAAAAAAGAAGCGTGTTCTTGTTGGAGTTTTTAGGAAGTTCTTGAATAGATGTAATGTTGTTGACCCATTTAATATCATTAGAAGGAGTATAAAATGAATACCAAGCATAAGCAAGAGATACTACAAGAAAAGTGAGCCAGAACCATCGCCAAAATGGATGAGACTTATTTTTGGCAAATTTTTGGGAGGAATCATCTAGTTTTTTCATGCGACTTATAAGTTTTTGTTTTGATTTTAATTTTGTCGTTTTATAAAAGCCAATTTTCAAATCACGAACACCTCTTCAATTAAATAAAATTGAGGTGAGTAAATTAAAAGATTTGGCGACTATGTAAATATAGAGAAGCTCTGGAATTATACCCAAAAACACGTATTATTTTATAGGTGTTGTTAACCACTTTATTTTTATTGGAATGTTCATTTTGTTTTCGGAAATAAATTTTTGTAAGTAGTTTTTAATGTCAACGTCCTGAATCATTTCATTGAAGACATACTCCTTTATTTGCGAGTTTTTATCGGATGCACTTAAATTAGAATAGGTTTCTACTGCCTCTGAAACCCTTTTTATATAATTATTTTTAATCTTATCGTCATCAGTTTCCCAGAAATTTTGTGCCATAGCGTCATATACAATTGCTTCTAATATTGTTAAATCTCTATTACTAAAATCTGCAACAGGCTTATTTTTCTCCCCTATGCAAAAACGAAATGAATATTTGCCATTATAATTTTCAGGAGAACAAAAATTTGCAGCTACTTGCATTAATTCTTTCTCAGAAAATGTGATTTTTTCATTTGGAATAAGAATTTGATTAAAATAGTTTTGGAATTTTAAATCCGTTAAGTTTTCTATAAATAATTTAGAAACTTTTATGGTATCAGGAAGCTCTTTCCTTAAGGAATCTAAATTAAGTTTATTATAAAGAAGGTATTCATATCTTCTTTTATGCTGAATAATTTTTTTAGTTATGGAATCATCACTCTTAATAATATCAGGCTGTAAAATGTAAACCCTTTTTTCTCCATCCAAATAATTAGGATATGAAATAGTGACATAATCTTGAATTTTTATTTGATTATTCTTCATTGGTTTTTCACAACTTAGAAAAGCAAATAGAATACCAGTTAATATTAAGAGATTTTTCATTTTTTGAAATTGTGGTTTACGTCTCGGCTATGGTTAGTACGGGAATTAAAAGTAATGAATTTCCGAATAAGCACTTAGCCAAAACTTTTTATTTTGTTTTATTTTTTCATTTTTAAAGCCAAATCAAAAGATTTGGCGGACTTAGTTTAAAAGCAATTATTTTTGGGTTAAGCACCAAGCCCCGTATTAATTATAGCCATTGTTGTGCAACGTTTTTATTCATTTTTTTAATTCCGATAATTTCTGTCAGCTTATTTATTCCTCTTTTCGATATAATTCTAAATCCTATTTCCAGAAAAATATATCTCATTACTAAGACTGTCATAACAAGATGGAATATTACTTCTAATTCATTTTGGATTATAGCTGAAATTATACCAGAAAAAGCAAACAACACTATCGCAATAAAAATTATTTTAAAAATGCGACCTGTCCGAATTTCCAATTTTCCTTTTTTATTTTCCAATTTTCCTTTTAGAACGCAAATTTCTCCAATTAACTTTTTTGAAAGCTTTACTTCAAATTCATTCTTTTCAATTATTCCAATAAATGCCTGATTATTCCAGTTTGCAACGAACTGTTTTTTAGATAAAGTTTGATTTTCCAATTCCGAAATTCCTACTGAATAATCATTATTTAATTCTATTGAATAGTCATCTGTGGGAAATATTTTCATTCAATTCAGGTTTTGTTTTAAATGATAGCTAACGTTCTGGCTAAACTGCGTTTTAATGCAGTTTAGGTTTTGTTGTGGTTCGTTTTTATTTTTTTCTGTCCTCGTATTCTTTTATCGCAAAATTTATTTCTTCTTGACTCATCTGGTTTCCACAGTAACGACAAATTTGAGCTTCCATTTTAATTAATTCTTTGCATTTATCACATTGTTTTCTTGGGTCGATGCCATATCTTAGGATTAAATATGCAATCCATCCAGTCATTGGGTGGAATCCAAAAAGCATCCAAAGCTTTGAAACTCCTTTAATTTTCGCCCATTTTAGACCGAACCAAATAGGAATAAACCAAAAGAAAGAAATAATCAAAATAATAATAACAAAACTAAGTACACCTTCAAACATGCTTTCCATAATTAATTTTTATGTATTTATATAATAGATTTTTACTAACCTTTTTCTCGCTTTACGCAACAATAATTTTAACGTTCAGTTAATGAAGCACAACATTTAGCTAATGAATAGTATTGGGCTGAAAAGCCACAGATTTTCGTATCGACACAAGCCATAAGTTTTTAGTTTTGATTTTAGTTTGCCGTTTTATAAAAGCCAATTTTCAAATCATGAACTCCTTTATTTTAAATAGAAAAGAGGTGAGTAAACTAAAAGGTTTGGCGAAAGATTAAATATACACAAACCTTAGGATTAAACACCGAAACCCGTATTATTTTATAGGTGTTGTTACAGGTAGTTTTTTAAAACTCAAAATTTTCAATATTTAAAAAAATAAAAGGGATTTTTTTCTTAGCTTCCTTTATTTCATCACTGTTAGTTAACATGCTGTACTCTATGTTGTATTTGTCTAATAAGTATTCATTACGTAATTCAATAATTGAATTATAAACGATATCTAAAGTTGTAATATAATCTTGATACTCAGAATTATCCGAGACATTGTATAATACGATTAGTTCAGGGTCTTTTTTTGATGCACTAATTATTTTTGCTTTTAAATTATCATGATTAACTACTTCATTATTTATAATAATTTTAGATTTTTCTATGTTTATAATAAGGCATTTACTTGAATCTAATTTATAAGGTGTCCACGGATTGTAGAATTCATCAATTTTAAGATTGTATTTTGAAATTTCCTTAGTTGATAATCGAGGTAATTTAAAAGGAAAAACTTTTGAAAATTCATATTTATTTGAAGATAATATATAGTTAACTTTATTTAAATCAGCTAATCTTATTTGTCTATTGATTGATTCAATATCTTTTAATTTTGTGTTTTTGTCAGCTATAATGGAAATAGAAACGTAGAATTTTTCATCAAAATTATATACAGCTAATTCAGATACAAACTCGTGAAAATTTTCGTCAACAATTTGTGTGATACCTCTAAAGTTTGCAACAAGCTGATTGTTTTTATATGCGATATATAGGGGTTCATTGAACTTAAAATTCGGACTATATTTTTTTTCAATTCCGTTTCCTTCTGGCAACTCAATTTTTAAAGATTTGTCGGATAGGTAATCTAAGGAGAAAATCTTTTTTTTACTTTTCTTTAGAGTGAATAGTAAAGAATCATTGGTTGAATCAAACAACTGTAATTCGGACTTTTCTATTTTATATATTATTGTGTTTTTTTCTCCGGTTTTAGTATTGATAATCAGTTTATTTTTGGAGGTGTGATATTTAAGAGTATCGTAACTCGAAAAATAATCAATTAAAGTATTTTCCTCAAATTTAAAAAGGATAGGAGCCTTTTCTTTATGGTTAGACCAATGACCATACCATGTGCCTAAAAGTTCTTTATCATTAGAGCAGCTTACAGAGATTAAGCAAATAAAAAAAAGCAATAAATATTTCATTTTTTTTGGAATTACCTGTAACGTTAGGCTATGAATAGTTCGGGGCAGAGAATCCACAGATTTTCGTGTCGGCACAAGTCATTGCTTTTAAGTTTTGTTTTTAGTTTGTCGTTTTAAAAAAGCCGATTTTTAAATCATGAACACCTCTAAATTAAATAAAATTGAGGTGAGTAAATTAAAAGATTTGGCGACCAAGTAAATATACGCAATCCTTTGAGTTAAATACCAAGACCGTATTATTTATAGGTATTGTTGTCGCACGTTTTTTATTCCGCAAATTTTCAAATTAAAATTGGGTCAGGACCATTATTATTGTCATGGTCTAAACATTCGTTATAAAAGTAAATACCAGCTCTATCCTCAGGAGTTTTTACTAAACAAACGTATCCATATTGCAAATAGGTCTGTTCATTTTCAATAACTATTTTGTATTTATATGTTCCGCTTTCAAAATCATTATTACCATTACTCCAACCATATGAATTACTACCATTGTTATAATTTCCCGTTGAGAAAATAATTTCATTATTTAAGTTGTAAATTGTAACCAAGTTGTTTGAATATAATCCAATATTATTTATTGTAAACACATCAAGAATACCATCTCCATTTGGAGTAAAGACTGGAACTATATTAATAACTCCAGAACTTTGGTCAAGATTATCAATGTTTTGATTTTCAAAAGGATTTTCTCCGCAACATAAATAAGTTATTAATTCAGGTTCAGGTTCTGTTTCTGTTTGCTGTACATTTTCATTGTCGTCGTTACAACCTATTGATAGAATAGAGCTTAGTAAAATCAGGGTTAATATTTTAAAACTTAATTTCATGTTTTTTTAATTGTTTAAATGTCTAGTCCTAAAATACGGCTACAGGTTATACTCGTTAATTTTGACTAAACTGATACACCATATTTGGAGTTTTGTAATCCAAAGATAAATGTAATCTTTCATTATTATAAAGTTTTATTGCG
>JABSPO010000092.1 GCA_013214625.1 Flavobacteriaceae bacterium | reverse complement strand
TAAACTTAATCACATACAAATTGTAAATCAATTTAATAATGCCTTAGACGCTATTCAATTTATAAATAACAATAAAATTGATTTAGTTTTTTTAGACATACATATGCCTGAACTAAATGGTTTTGATTTTATTGATAGTTTAAATAATCCTCCAAATATTATATTAACTACATCAGATTCAGAATTTGCATTAAACGCATTTGAATATAAATGTATTGTGGACTATTTAGTTAAGCCCATTAAACTTCCGAGATTTATTAAGGCAGTTACAAAAATAGACACTCCAAAAATAGCTCCGCAATCAACAAATAACGAAGAGACACATGAAATGTACGTAAATATTGATAGACGTTTGGTGAAAATTCATATCCCTGATATTTATTTAATTGAAGCTAAGGGTGATTATATTAATATAAAAACTGAAACAAAAAATCATATTGTTCATACAACAATGAAAAAAATTGAAGATAAACTACCTGATAATTTATTCTTGAAAATTCATCGGTCATTTATCATTAATATAAAAAAAATTGTAGACATTGAGGATAATAGTGTATTGATCAAAAAAGAGGTGATCCCTGTAAGTCGATCAAACAGATCTGAATTAATGAGTAGATTAAATCTATTAAAATAGGTGATTAAACTTAATACCCAATTCATTAAATTCAAAACCTGATGCAGTTCCTGAGGATAATTTATTGCGCTTTTATATTTTTTAATATTACTATAAGTATTTGCTAAACCTAATTGTACAATTGGATTATTAGAATCATCATATAACAGCTTATCGTAAATCTCTTTCGCTTTTTACGGATTACCATTAAAACCAACTGCTCTACCAAAACATAATATGGCAGTTTTATTTAATAGATTTGTTTTCATAAAACTTTCAAAAAAGACCTCATCCTGACCAAATTTTCCGTTTTCTAAAAGCAAAAGTCCTTTTATTAATAGGGGACTGAGAGTAACTTCGTTGAACTACTAATAATACGAAACCCAAACTGTATATAATTATTCTATTTCCCATAACACATGTGTGTAATGTTACAAGCAATAACAAGTTCATTAATCTATAGCAAGTCGTATTCTATCGAATATGGAAAACGTAAAACAAATAAAAAAATGACCTTGAGGTATATTAACGCATAAAAAATAATATGTTACATATTAATTATACTTAAGGAATATTTGAAATTGAAGGGAATTTAGCTTCAAGCAATTCTAAAAAATTAAACTCTCATTTTGAGTTCCTTTTCAACACTAAATCAAAAGTAGTACTAAGTTTAGACAACTTAAATAGTATTGATACGTCATGTATAAATTGTATTGTTAATTTATATAAAAAAGCTGCCAAAAGTAATGTCATATTTTATGTTATTGGAAAAACCAACAAGAAAATTTCTAATGCTATTAAAAAATTAAATTATGTAGTTAAATCAGATTTCTTATAAAAAATAATTACTCTTTAAAAATATAAAATAAAACTCAGTACTTCGCAACAGTTCATGATATGTATATTATTAGTGAACGCCGGAAACTATTTATAAAATTTAGTTAGGTAGATGGCGAGACCCCGAAGTCTTTTAAAATGTAGCGTTATTGGTTACCCTACTATTAATGTTGTCATTTTTAGCAATGACACTACAGTTGCTAAGTGCTAAGTTTATTCTTGAACTACCTCTAGAAAAAATAAACTCATTTAAAAACAAGTTAAACACTGTTGAATATGACTCTGAATTTTGGAATTCATTTTACAAACAACACCCTTCTTTTTTAATTGATTAAATATATTTTAAAGTGTTTTTAGTATCGCTTTATTAATATCCTTTACTAATTTTGGTCCTTCATAAATAAAACCTGTGAACACTTGTACTAAGGTTGCTCCAGCATTTATTTTATCTAAAGCATCTTGAGCAGAATGTATTCCTCCAACTCCGATTATCGGGAAAGCTTTGTTGGAATGATCTGATAAGTATTTAATTACCGCTGTACTTTTATCAGCTACTGGTTTACCGCTTACTCCACCGTTTCCTATTTCGTCAAGTTGCTCCTTAGTTGCTTTAAGACCTCCTCTATCCATTGAAGTATTTGATGCTATTACACCATCTATTTTTGTTTCAGCAACAACTTCAATAATTTCATCTAATTGCTCATTATTTAAGTCTGGAGCAATTTTTAAAACTATCGGTTTTTGAACAGTTTCTTTATTATTCAACTCTTTTAAAGCACCTAATAATTCTAATAAGTATCCTTTGTCTTGTAATTTTGCATGACTTCCTACATTCGGACAACTTACATTCACCACAAAGTAATCTACATACGGATGCAATGCTTTAAAACACACTTCGTAATCTGCCGTATAATCTTCAGGTTGGGTATCTGTGTTTTTTCCGATGTTTCCTCCTACAATTAAGTTAGAACGTTTATTTTTTAAGTTTTTAATTACCGCTTCAACTCCTTGATTGTTAAACCCCATTCGGTTGATGATAGCATTATCTTCTTTTAAACGAAACAAACGTTTTTTAGGATTTCCAATTTGTGCTTTAGGAGTAATGGTTCCAATCTCTATAAATCCAAATCCGAAGTTTGATAATTCATTGTATAATTTAGCTTCTTTATCAAACCCTGCTGCCAATCCAACTGGATTGGGGAATTTCAATCCAAACACCTCACGTTCTAATCTTGAATCGGTTACCTGATACAAGCTTCTAAATAAACTTGGTATCCCAGGAATTTTACTTGCTATTTTTATTAAACTAAAGGTAAAATGATGAATTTTTTCAGGATCGAAAGCGAAAAATATTGGACGAATAAGGCTTTTATACATGCTTATTTTTTGTTTTTGCAAAAGTACGCATTGTTATTGGAAGAAAAAAAGACATTATAACCGCAGCTATAATGTCTTTTTTTTTATAATCTGAATTCGATTTTAGTATTTAGTAACTCAAATACTATTCTCGATACAATTTTCTATCGAAAATCACTCGAACTGACGTATTTTCTCTAAATCATCGTTTGTTAAAATTATTTCTTAATTACTTTATCTAGCAATACTCCTTTGTCAGACTGTATTTTAATTAAATAAATTCCGCTAGCTAATTGATGTAAACTTAGTTCTTTCTCCATTTGATTCCCTAAAATCTTTACTTCTTGTAGTAACCTTCCGTTTATATCATATAACGATATATTCTTTAAATTATTATTACCTGAAATTTTAATAAAATCATTAGCCGGATTAGGATAAATTTTAAGGCTTGAATCTAACTTGTAATCTGATATGCTTAGTGGATTCATTATTGTAGTAATTTCCTTATCAGTTATAATAGGAAAATTATAATCGAAATAAATTTCTGCTTTATTCTCAAAAGTATCGTTTTCAACCAAAGTTGGGAGTGTCTTAATTTTAAAAGCTACAAACCCGTCATTATTTGCATCATCAAAAGGTAAATTGATGTTCTCAAAAATAAACTCTACTTCATTTGTATTCTTTATTCTCGTAACATACTCGTGACTTCCATGCAAGGGTATTAGTGTACTTACAGCATACATTGCGGTATCAATAACATCCTTAACTACAATATTCACTGCGTTTGCAGTACCATTATTTTCAAAACGAATCATATAATGTACATACCTTCCTACTTCAGATGGTGAAATTGTTTTCCCTTCCAAACACGTTTTATCGTTTGGGTCGTAACTATTTACTACTGTTTGATGTAATTCAAACACATTATCATCAGGCGTTTCATCGCCTACCACAGGGTTTATTGTTGCTGTAAAATCTAATATATCACCGTTATTTACAGGAAAACTAGGATCTGTTGGTGTATTTATATTCATCGTAAACTCTATAATTCTTGTCTCGTATGGTTGTAAGTTGGTATAGTTCCAAGTTAAACTACCCGTATTTTGAACATCTTCTATTGGAATGGCTGAAACAAAATCCATTAAATCGTCATTAAAAGAAAAAGCAGCACTACCTGACAATATTGTATTTCCTTTGTTTTTATAAACTAATTGGAATTCAGCTTCAAAACCAGGACTAGCTTGATTTATTGGTAATAAAACAATTTCTAAATCATTATAGACTCCATTTGGAGTGATACAAAAATCTTGTATATATGGGCTCGTATTAGTTGGAAAACTCACCACCAAACTTGTTGGTGAAACATTAAAATAGGTTGGGTTTTCAACTTGAGGAGTAATCGTATAACTACCCGCTTCTACAGGGAAGTAATACTCCCCTAATGTATTTGTTATATAAGTTGTTGCTGTAGTGCCGTCTGTAATGTTATATTGTAAGTAAGAATAATAACTGTCTTCCACATCACATCCGTTTATGTTAGCATCAAGTCTAGCTTTACCAGTAACCTCATAAAAATCACCTCCTGGAGTAAAAGTACAATAAGTATTTACCGCACAATTGGTATAACCATAGCTATCAACTAAGTTTTGTACTTGAGTTAACTCTTCTTCATCTATACAGATGTATGCTAAATTTGGATTACTATAAAAATACAAACTATTAGCCCCCTGAATACTACCTCCATTTTTTAAATTTAAAGTATTTAGATTATTAGAGTGACAAGCTAAATAAGTTAAATTAATATTTGAACTTAAATCTAAATCAGTAAAGTTATTTGATTCACAAATTAAAGCATCTAAATTAACGTTTGTACTAACGTCTAAATTAATTAAGTTATTATTTGAACACCAAAGTTGAAATAAAGAAGTGCAACCATTCACATTTATAATGTTCAAGTTGTTATCTTTACACCACACCTTATACAAAGATGTATTAGCACTTAAGTCTAAGTTAACTAAATTATTGTTAGTACAAGTTAAATATTCTAAACTAGTAAAATATTCAATTCCCTCTAATGAATTAATATTATTCCCACCGAAACTTAGGCCAGTAACAACAGCCGCTTCACTTTCTTGTATTTCTCCATCAGAATTAGTATCTACAACCCCACTAAAAGTTCCTTCATTGTTAAAATCTGCAATATTCGAATTAACAAGTAATACTTTAAAATTAGCATCAGGAATGTTTACAATTTGAGCTTGGGTAAAACTTACCATGCAAATGACAAGTAATAATAAGTAATGTTTTTTCATGAAAATAGTTAGTTTAATAGTTACAAATAAACTAATTTATTTCTAGAAAAGTATCTGTAAACCCGTAAAATAACAATAAACAACTCCTACTTTTTCCTCATCGGACGCATTAATCCTTCTTGAGTTACGGAAGCCACTAGTTTTACCTTCATCAATCATAAAAGGAGTTCGAGCTAACAAATTTTATCTAAATGTACAATGAATCTATTTTAATCTTTATATTTTTTTAACTAACCAATAGATTAATATCTAATGGTTATTCGCTATCTTCGAATTATAAGTTCCATTAAACAAGAAACTATACATTGAAGCAAACAATATTCTTACTTATTACGCTACTTTTTTGCATTGCACAAACAACAAATGCACAAAATAATTTAACTATTTCAGCTGAGTTTCAACCGGATGTGAACAATGTTAATATCAAACAAGAAATAACCATAACCAATACGACCAATAAACCCTTGGATAGTATTTATTTATATGATTGGAACAACTCTTATTCTTCTAGAGAAACTGAATTAGCAAAACGATTTGCAGAAGAATACAGTACTAAACTACATTTTTCAAAAGAAAAAGAAAGAGGAATTACTAACATTAAGAGTATTAAAAGTAATACTTCAGAATTAAAATACGCTAGAGTGAAAGCGGATATTCTATCTATTGCTTTAGAACACGTTTTAAATCCAAATGAAACTATTACTATTAATTTAGAATACTCACTACAACTACCCTCTGATAAGTTTACTCGTTTTGGTATCGATTCAAAACAGAATATAAAACTTAAAGAATGGTTTTTACTGCCAGCAAAACTAACCGATAAATGGGTATATTATAGCAATAAAGATTTAGACGACTTATATTTCCCAAACAGTAATATTAATTTAAAAATTACTGTACCAAAAGAATACACTATTATAAGTGATTTTGATGAGGTTAATAATAAACAAAACGACAGTCTGAAAACTATAGAGCTAACAGGTTATAACAGGATTAACACTGAAATACATATCACGAAAAACTCCAAATTCTCTGAAGTTATTACTGACAAAATCACTATTACATCTAACATTGATGATGAAGGAATTGGTTCCGGTATAAAAGCTATTATTCATGATAAAATTGCTTATTTTTTAAATGACAAACTTGGTAATTACCCCCATAACAAAATACTATTATCAAATACTTCTTACAAAAGAAACCCTGTTTATGGATTAAATCAGTTACCTGATTTTATTCGTCCTTTCCCTGATGGATTTCAATATGAAGTAAAAATATTAAAAGCTACAATAGCTAAGTATGTTAAAAATACATTCAACACAAACCCAAGAACAGATTTTTGGCTGAATGACGCTGTAGAAAGTTACCTTATGGCTATGTACATTAAGGACAATTACCCAAATATGAAACTATTGGGTACATTATCTAGAATATGGGGCATTCGCTCTTTTGAAGTGGCAAAAAAAGGGTTTAATGATCAGTATTATTATTTCAGTCAATATACTGCGCGAAAAAACTTAGACCAAAAATTAAGCAGCTCAAAAGATTCATTACTTAAATACAATGCAAACATATCAAATAAAAACAGAGCTGGAGTAGGTCTTTTATATCTAGACGACTATTTAGGAAATGATATCATTAATAACTCCATAAAAGAGTTTTATGAAGATAAAAACACCAAAACAATTGATTCAAAGTCTTTTATTGCCCTAGTACAATCAAAAACGAATAAAGATATTAGCTGGTTTACAACCGACTATATAAATTCGGATAAAAAAATTGATTACACTATTAAAGATGTAATTGAAGATAATAATGAGCTAATTGTTCATCTTAAAAATAAAGAACATACAAAAACTCCAATATCAATATATCAAATACTGGACAATAAAATAATCAGCAAACAATATATAGAAGGGTTTGAAGGAGAAAAAACAATTAGAATTAAAAACAACAAGCCGGATAGAGTAATACTAAACTACGAGGGAATAGTTCCTGAATTTAATTTAAGAGACAATACTCAAAAGATTAAACCACATTTATTTAACAAACCTCTAAAATTTGGTTTTATTAAAGATTCCGAGGCACCTAATCATAGTCAATTATTTTATGTTCCTGAATTAGGTTATAATTTATATGATGGATTCTCCCCTGGTTTAACATTCACAAACAAAACCCTACTTAGAAAAAACTTCACTTATAAAATTAAACCTATTTACGGTTTAAAAAGTAAAGCACTAGTTGGAAGTGTTTCTACTAATTATACGAAATACTACAAACATAAAGACCTATTTAGTGCTACATATGGTCTTTCCTATAATCAATATCATTATGCAGAAAACTTAATGTATCAAAAGTTTAACCCCTATATAATCTTTAATTTTAGAGACAAAAACGATTTAAGGAACAATGCAGGGAAATACATTATTGTAAGAAACATAACAGTACAACGTGAAAAAAGCCTAGTTACTACTGACGACACACCTAATTACAATGTCTTTAACTTGAAAGCTGGTATGTCTGATTCTAATTTACTTAATCACAAATCCCTGAATACTGACATCCAATTTTCCAAAGATTTTGGTAAAATATCAGCAAACTATGAATATCGAAAAATATTTTCAAATAACCGACAAATTAACTTTAGAGCTTTTGCAGGTGGGTTTATCTATAACAATACTAATTCTGATTATTTTAGCTTTTCGTTAGACAGACCACAAGATTATCTTTTTGATTACAATTATTACGGAAGATCAGAAAGTACCGGTATTTATAGTCAGCAAATAATTATTGCAGAAGGTGGATTTAAATCCAAATTAAATAACCCTTTAGCGAATGAGTGGATGACTACCATCAATACAAGTACCACAATATGGAAATACATTTTAGCCTACGGTGATGCAGGTTTTGTTGGTAATAATAGCAATACTAATTTCGCTTACGATTCAGGAATTCATCTAAATTTAGTTCCAGATTATTTTGAATTATACTTTCCTGTATACTCAAATTTAGGATGGGAAGTTGGGCAACCAGGTTATACTGACAAAATTAGATTTAAAATAACCTTAACCCCTAAGGTCTTAATTAAGCTATTCACAAGAAAATGGTTATAACCGAAATCAATTTCCGTACGAAGCTATCCTTAGGGAGTATCTCTACTATCAAGATTAGATAATTAATAATTCGCTTCCTCGATATTAACACAATTTTAAGAATTATTCAATATAAATCAAACTTTTACAAGAATAATTCAATATTTTGATCGAAATTAGCCTTGTGTAAAATTTTAGTTTTTTGTACTTTTGCATTTCAAGATAATCTAAATGTACCTATGAGCAACACAAGCAAAACTACCAAAGACATTACTTTTGACGATTTTAAAAAAGAAGTACTTAGTGATTATACAATTGCTGTTACTAGTCGCGAATGTAGTTTACTAGGTAGACGTGAGGTTTTAACAGGTAAAGCTAAGTTTGGAATTTTCGGTGATGGTAAGGAAGTACCTCAGCTAGCTATGGCAAAGGCGTTTAAAAATGGTGATTTCCGTTCAGGATATTATCGTGATCAAACCTTTATGATGGCTATTGGAGCATTAAACATTCAACAATTTTTTGCTGGATTATATGGCCATACAGATATTGCTGAAGAACCGATGTCAGCAGGAAGACAAATGGGTGGTCATTTTGCTACTCATAGTTTAA
>JABSPO010000091.1 GCA_013214625.1 Flavobacteriaceae bacterium | reverse complement strand
GCTGCTATAGGTAAACTTGAACAATGGGAAGAGTTAGCTGATATTATGGTTAAAACAGGTAAAGGACCTGATTTTATTACTGTTGATGGTGGTGAAGGTGGTACAGGTGCTGCTCCACCAAGTTTTGCAGATCATGTTTCCTTACCTTGGGTATACGGTTTTGCTGATTTATACAAGTTATTTCAGTCAAAAGGATTATCGGAACGTATTGTGTTTATAGGAAGTGGAAAGTTAGGATTTCCTGCAAAAGCAGCAATGGCGTTTGCTATGGGAGCTGATTGTATTAATGTAGCTCGTGAGGCCATGTTAAGTATCGGTTGTATTCAAGCACAAGTTTGTCATACCAATACTTGCCCTAGTGGAGTCGCTACACAAAGTAAATGGTTACAACGTGGTATTGATGTACCAATTAAATCAGAGCGACTAGCACAATATTTTAAAACCTTTAGAAAAGAGTTGATTGAAATTACACATGCGGCAGGTTACGAACATCCAGCACAGTTTAAAATGAGTGATATTGAAGTAAATGTAGACGATCATAACTTATCGAAAGAATTGGATAAAACGTATCATTACGAAAAAACCCCTGTTCCTTTTACTACTATGGAGTCCTTAAAAAATTGTGAGTATCTAGGAGGGAAAGATTATATGGAAAAATCAAGTAAGATTTATACCTCAGTATTAAAAAAATAAATTTATTTTTAGCAAAAAATTAAAGGATCATGTTCGATTATCAAAAATTAGTAGAATTTATATTATTTCTTTTTCCTGCTGTAATCACTGGAGGTATCGCCTATATGTTTTTTAAAAGACATACTGCTAATGAAGAAGGTAGACGCAGGTATTTAATACAGAAAGAAGCTCAAAAAACAGCTTTACCATTACGTTTACAAGCCTATGAACGTATGGCATTATTCTTAGAGAGGGTAAACCCTTCTAATTTACTATTAAGAGTTAGCCCACTAAGTAATGATAAAATACAATACCAACAATTATTGGCCGCTAGTATAGAACAAGAGTTTGAACATAATTTAGCACAACAAATTTACATTAGTGACGAATGTTGGAATGTTATTAAAACAGCTAAAAGCACGACCATACAAATTATCAGAACTACTGCTAACAGCCCTGATGTAGCAGATGCAGATAAATTACGCGAAATCATACTAACTAGTTTATTACAAAAATCCTCTCCTTCAGAAACAGGAATGGCTTTTATTAAAAATGAAGTAAGCGAATTGTTCTAAATTCATCAGTGGGTTTACCCCCTAATCTACATTGATGGATTTTCATTTTTATCGTCAGTTCGATTGACTTTTATATAGTTAAGCGATATGAAAATTAACCTACCCTCAACTTGATTGGGGGAGAACTAATCACTTCTCGATACAAAATTATTCTCCAACGCATTCCAAATAATTTCACTCGAAGTGACGACGTCATCATTTTTCGTAATATTTTTTTTCCAACGCCCCTAGAAAAGACACTATTAAACTAATCCCTCAATGGGGGTTTAGAATTTATAACTGCTTCATAATCTATTTCACTATCACCATCTAATTTATGCTTAGCATATTCATATCCTTGCCTCCACCATTTAGTCATCTTTTTCTTACTAAACACCAAAGAGTTATCTGTTAATTTTATTGGTGTATGATACAAATTTAAGACTACATTGTTGTGTTTTGCACTTAGCTTTCCTAATGCTATGTCCTTTTTTTCAACTTGATCCATAATACCATCAAATAAATCAACCATTAATGAAAAAGGATTTTTACCAATAGCTTTTCTGTAGGTAAAAGCTTCCGTATCCAATATAATCGCATCAATTTCTGTTGCCCCTCTTAAAATCGCTTCTCTAATAGGAACTACACAAGAAAAACCCCCATCAGCATATTCAAAATCATCTTTTTTAACCAAACTCATAAAAGGTACATAATTACAAGATATCCAAATCCACTCACAGAATTCCTCATAATTAAAATCTTTAATTGATTTATACTCTACTTTATTCAATGTAAGATTAGTAACTGTTACAATAACATCCTTCTCTGACGCTTTTAACTCCTCAAATTCAGCTTCAGAGAAACTTTTTTTTATTAGTTTTCTTAGTCTTTTGCTTTCTCCAAAAGTTCTTTTTCCTTTAATCAATTGTAATAACACATTTAAGTGATGAATTTGAATAAACTCCTCTCCTTCTTTATAGCGCACTTTAAATGGAGACAAACTGAAAATATTTTGCTGATTGACATTGGTATAAATATCATGCATTTTTTCGATATTTGACAATGCTAAATTGGGTATCAATAAACTTCCTGTTGATGAACCTAAATACATGTCGTATTCACGTTTTTTTTCATTAATAAGATATTCCGCTACTCCTCCGGCAAATGCTCCTTTACTTCCTCCTCCTGATATTACTAATGCTTTCATGTACTGTGTTTAGTTATTTAAAGATAAATTATATTATTTTAGAGAACAAATAATTTACTACTGAATTACCTTAATTTTTTAAATGTTTAAACATTTTTTTACAATAAGATCTGAAACGCCAATTATGATGCTTTGTTGCTTGTTGTAAGTTTTGCAAAACGGTAGAGTTCACCAATTGTAATTCGTTTAAATATTCAAAGGCCTTTTTTCGCACCTCAAAATGGAAAACAGGATTTGTATACCCAACCAATTCATCATAAAAAACCATGTATTTAGTTTTTTCAAACCCTTTAGTATTTAATGCTAAAGCCAACCAGAGTGTTCGTATGTTTTTATCATTAAATCCTATTATTTTTTCCGTTTTATCTAGATACTCCTTTCTATTCTTCGGGAAATTCACCCATAAGTTTAACAGTGCTGTTTCAATAGTTTTATAGGACTTGTCATTAAGTAACGTTTCATACTCTGCTTGTAGCGATTTGGGTATCCTTTTAAATTTATCAGCTAATAACTGACGTACTTTAGGTTCTCCTATTTTAAATAAGTTATCCAATCGTATTCTTTTATTTCTATCTAACGTATCGATTTTAAAATTTCTGATAAATGCAGCTTTAATATATTCATGAGATTCTGAAATAAGTTTAGAGTGATGTCCCTCATCTAATTTAATAACTTGAGCTATTACGTTGTTCTTTATCAGTGATTCAAACATAGTAATTATAGGTAGTTTATTTGATAATAACCACGTATTTACAAACTTAGTTAAATCCTGTTTACTTAAGTTTTCAACAATACTAATAAAATCATTTGTTTCTACATTTTTAAACTGATGTGCTCCCAAATATTGCTGTACAGACACCTTAAAAATACTATCCCCTACTTGTTCTCGTAAGCTGTGCAACGCCCAAGCTCCTTTTTGATAAAAGGTCAAACTACTTGCCTTAGGGTTCATTAGTGGTATTGTGTCCGTTTTTTGAGCTTTAATTATCTGCTGAGAAGTTTTATATAATTTGTGATAATAATAATCATCTCCAAAAACCTCTTTTTCAGCAAGTAAAGCATAGTAGGTAGCAAACCCCTCTTGTAACCAATGGTGTGTGCCGTGGGTTTCCGTTACTAAATTACCAAACCATTGATGCGCTAACTCATGAGCATTTACGTTTACATAATTTTTATCTATAAAAGCAGTACTGTCTATTACAAAAGCATCAGAAAATATCGTTGTACTTGTATTTTCCATACCTGCATATAGGAAATCTTTTACAGGTATTTGTTTATAATTTTGCCATGGATAAGGCACCCCTATTTCTTCTTCCAAAAAATCAAACATTTGTTTAGAATAACGATAAGTAGGCTCTAACTTTAATGAATCTTTTGGATAATAATACATTTCAAGGGGAACACCGCTTTTGGACATTTCTTCTTTCTTAACATATTTTCCTACTGCTATTGCTAATAAATAAGAACTCATAGGGTGTTCCATTACATAATTCCATTTTACAGTATCATCGTTTATTATTTCTTTATTTAATAATTTACCATTAGTAATGACTACATACGCGTTATCAAATGTTACCGAAAGATCAAACTCCACTTTTTCATTCATATCATCAAAACTAGGAATCCAATTGGAGTTATCTTTCCCTTGACCTTGGGTCCACACTTGCGGGTTTGCTTCTGGGTGATCTTGATTTTCCCAATCAATAAAATACATTGCTTTTTTAGGATGTGCTTGGTAATTGAACGAAACAGTGTATTCTTTATTTTTCTTGAATTTTTTAAACAGCCATAACTTCTGTTTAGTTACTTTAAAAGATGCTTTCCTGTTCCTAATATATACATTATCAAATGCCATGTTTTTTGCATCGATATATATAGAGTCAGTAGCTTCCTTAATTTTAAATGTATAGTTAACCATTCCTCTAACCTCTTTCTTTATTGGTAGAATGAATATTTCAGCTTTACAATTCGAAAAATCAACATATTGAGTTTGCTGAGCGTTGCCAAAATTTACACAAAAAAGGAATAAAAGTATTTTAAATATTCTCATGGTATAAAACTATCAAAATCTACTCCAAAAAAAAGCGCAATACTAAAAAATATTGCGCTTTACTCAATTTAATAAATTTTATCTAATTAACTATTGGTTTTGTAATAGGAGTATTACTTTTTACTACTACATACGTAGAGGTTGCATAATATGCATCTCCATTCCCCATATTATTAGTCCAATCTTCGTAATCATACTCAAAAGTAAATGTATTTCCAGCCATTGAAGATGAAAAAACATCTATTCTATCAGGAACTGCCATCCCAGGACACCAACCAGCTCTATTTCCAGTCCAGTTACCTGGGGACTGATTACTTACTGGATTCGATGCACAACCTAACGATCCCATATCATGTTGGAATGTATTTGTTCCATTAATTTTCACATCATGTGTTCTGAAACACCATTCTGCACAATTAGATCCTGGACTCCCAGTAGCATGACCCCAACCAGATATTGTAGTACGTAAATGTGTACTCTCAGCATTAGCAGGAATAGTTATTGATTTATCTAAATCAAAATTATGAGAAACTCCATAAGGGACTCCATCTATTGAATTATTATTATATTGCAATACACCTGCTACTTCATAATATTGATAATCAGGAGTCCCTTCAATAAAATCAAAATCTACAGTTATCAAATCAGCTTTAGCAGTCCAATTTTCGATATAAATTTTCAACTCAACAGAACCAGTTAACAATGATTTAAAATCAGTTACATCAAACTCTAATCCTCTAGCTAATTGCTGAGTCCCTGTCCAATAAGGTGTTATATAACGCCCTAACTCGTACCAATCTCCTGAACTTGCGTCTTTAATTTTAACATTAGCAAACCTATCCCAATCATCACATCCAGTACCTGGACAATCAATTTGCACAAACATTTTTATTTGAGCAATATTAGATAAATCTGTATGTAATGTAAACGTTTGTGTAGCCGATTGGCTAAAACCACCACCAAAAGCTAATGCCTCTTGATTAAAAGTTGTATAATTATGAGTAACCCCTATTCCTGTCCCAGAAAGTTCAATTACCACATCATCAACTCCAGTTGCAGAAAGTGTAATCCTACCGTTTTGACCCCCTAAATCCGTAAGAGTTGGTATAAAACGTACATATAAATTTTCTGCTGTTGTATTTATGGTTCCAAAAGTATAATTAGTAGCATTTGTGTACGTCACATTATCTTTTGATATTTCGTAAGCTCCTGTTACAGTAGCCGTAATATCATTTTCTAAACTCAATCCTTTTATTTGAAAAACTTGTTCCGTAGAAACTGTTGCTAACAAAACATCTCCAAAATCAGTTATTGTACCTGTTGTTTGAATCTCACTAGGAATTTCAAGAGCATTACCTATTAAATTTACTGTTACATCAATAAAATCCTCTGAAGTAAATAATAAATCTCCAGTAATTTCTCCTAAAGTTGTAATTATTGGTGCAAATCTTACGTATAACAAAAAATCACCTACATTCAATTCTGAACTTGTAAAAGTTAATGAATTAGTAAAATCAGTATTGTTTTTTGAAATTTCAAAATGTTCAGTTACAGTTGCTTCAACTGAGTTTAATAAGTTAGCTGCTCTCAACGTAAAGCTTTTACTTGCAGATACATTTCCATTAATTGTTGGGCTAAAAAGCAATTCATTAATAACCGCTCCATTATTAGCTGCAGTTAAACTTGGAACAACTGGCTCCGTTGGCTGTACAATTGCCTCGTCATCCTTACAAGAGTTTAAAACAATTAGAAATGCAAAAAAGCAGAATGTAGCTGCTTTTATAACGTTATTTTTTTTCATAATAGCTTATATTTTTTTTGGGTTAAAAATCAACAAACAAGTATACAATAAATTAGTGCTAAGGAAAAAAACATGGGATAAACGACATTAAAACAGGGGTAAACAACATAATCTCAAAAATATTTTTATTTGTCATAATTCTATATATATTTGGGTTTACAAACCGTGTAAAATTTTGAATACACTACAAACTCCCATAGATTATTTAAAAGGTGTAGGACCTAATCGTGCCGATTTACTTAAAAAGGAATTGGGTATTTACACGTATCAAGATTTAATTAATTTATTTCCAAATAGATATTTAGACAAAACTAAATATTACAAAATCAACCAACTACAACGGAATGCTGCAGAAGTACAAATCGTTGGAAGAATCATCAATTTAAAAATGGTTGAACAAAAACGTGGTAAACGTTTAGTAGCAACTTTTCAAGATGAAACGGGAATACTTGAACTCGTTTGGTTTAGAGGTCAAAAATGGGTTAAAGACAGTATCAAACTTAATGTGCCTTATGTGATTTTCGGGAAGTGCAATTGGTTTAATGGCTTTTCAATGCCACATCCGGAGTTAGAATTACTTACTGAACACAAAGCAAATATCCGTTCTGCAATGCAGTCTATTTATCCCTCTACAGAAAAACTCACTAATAAAGGGATTAGTAATAAAGTAAAAATAAAACTCCTACAATCCTTATTTCAAGAAACTGGAGGTAAATTTCAAGAAACATTATCGCCTTTACTTTTAAATGAGTTAAAACTAATTTCAAAAGCTGAAGCTTTATTTAATATTCATTTCCCAAAAAATGCTGAGTTACTTGCTAAAGCACAGTACAGATTAAAATTTGAGGAGTTGTTCTTCATTCAATTACAACTGATCTTAAAAAACATAAGCAGAAAACATAAAATCAAAGGATTTCCATTTGACCAAGTAGGTGAATTATTTACTGAATTCTACCATAATCACTTACCATTTGAACTTACAGGAGCACAAAAACGGGTAATTAAAGAAATTAGAAATGATTTAGGGAGCAATGCTCAAATGAACCGATTATTACAAGGTGATGTTGGTTCAGGAAAAACCATTGTTGCTTTAATGACCGTATTACTCGCAATTGACAATGATTTTCAAGCTACTTTAATGGCTCCTACTGAAATACTGGCTACACAACATTATCATGGTATTACCGAACTTGTAAAAGGTTTGAATATCAATGTAAGGTTATTGACTGGTTCTGTAAAAACCAAACAGCGAAAAATTATTCATCAAGAATTGGAAGATGGAACTTTACATTTATTAATTGGAACACATGCCGTTTTAGAAGATAAAGTCAAGTTTAAAAACCTAGGTCTAGCTATTATTGATGAACAACATCGGTTTGGAGTTGCACAACGCGCTAAGCTTTGGAAAAAAAACACCTTCCCTCCTCATATATTAGTCATGACCGCTACGCCAATACCGCGTACACTAGCTATGAGTTTATATGGCGATTTGGATATTTCCGTAATTGACGAATTACCTCCTGGAAGAAAAGCAATAAAAACAGTACATAGATATGATAGTAATCGTTTAAAAGTTTTTGCTTTTATGCGTGATGAAATAAAAAAAGGTCGACAAATATATATTGTATATCCACTAATTCAAGAGTCGGAACAATTGGATTATAAAGATTTAATGGACGGTTTTGAAAGTATTTCGCGTGATTTCCCTAAACCAGATTATCAAATTTCTATCCTGCATGGTAAAATGAAGCCAGCAGATAAAGAATTTGAAATGCAACGTTTTATCAAAGGAGAAACACAAATAATGGTTGCCACAACCGTTATTGAAGTAGGAGTAAATGTACCCAATGCAAGTGTGATGATTATTGAAAGTAGCGAACGTTTTGGTTTGTCACAACTACATCAATTAAGAGGGCGTGTTGGTAGAGGTGCTGAACAAAGTTTCTGTATTTTAATGACTAGCTATAAGCTGAGTACCGAAGCAAAAACTAGATTAGAAACTATGGTACGCACCAATGACGGTTTTGAATTAGCTGAAGTTGATTTAAAGTTACGTGGCCCAGGAGATTTAATGGGAACACAACAAAGTGGTATCTTAAATTTAAAAATCGCCGATATTGTAAAAGATAACGATATACTACTATTAGCTCGAAACTATGCTATGGCTATTTTAAAAGATGATCCTTCACTTTTAAAAGAAGAAAATAGTATTTTAAAATTCACATACCAACAAATAGGGAAATATAAAAATATTTGGAATTACATTAGTTGATTAACCCATTTGAATAAATATTTAATTTAATATCTAGCTATACTAAGTTTATTTTAATAACTTTACATGTACTTGGATGCCTATTCCTTATGACTATTGTTAACTAATTTTAATAATTTTTATGCATAACGTTCATAAAAACATTCGTTTACTAGAGTCTACAGCAACATATCCTATTGTTTTATATATAGAAGCAAAAAAAAATTCCATTGCGCAAATAACTGAATACTTTAGGTATGTAGATAAACTCATAGATGGACATAAGTTTCATTATATAATAGATTTATCAGACACCAATCCCCCAAGTACTGAGGTACGAATACTACTCAAAAAAAAACTACAAGATCTCGATTCAAAAATAGTATCCTATAGTGTAATTATAGGAAGTAATTTTTTATTGAAAATAGCATTAAAGTTTGTTGGCTCATCAGTTGGTTTAATAAATTTCAAAACTTATAAATCTGTTGAAGATGCCGTAAAATTTATTGAAAATGGGACTTGATTTTGAAACATTATCAGATTACCTAGCACAAATTTTAAATGATGACATAAATTTATCGTTTTCTGAAACTGAAAAATATCAAACTAAAGAAGATAAATCTATCATATATGGCTTGGTCTGTTTGCATGAAGATATGCAATATTATAAATCAAGGAGTCAATTAACCATTGATAATCTTAAAAAAGCTTTATTCAACACTTCAGCTGTAGCAATATCAAATAGTTATGGTTTCTTAACTGATGTAAACCCTTTGTTTATAGAATTATCTGGTTATTCAAAAAAGGAGATTATTGGAGCATCATACAAGTTTTTTATGTCGCCACATCATTCCAAAAGCTATTATCAGAATATTTTGAAAATTATAAATTCTGGAAATGTTTGGAGAGGAGAATTATGTAACACTAAAAAAAGCGGAGAAATATACTGGGTGTATTCTCATATTTTTCCTATAAAAAATCATGAAGGAAATATTCATGAATTTTGGTCAATACGTACTGACATAACTCAAAAGAAAAAGGTTGAATTAGAGCTTTTAGAAAAAAACAAAGCGCTAAAAGAAGCTTTACAAATGAAGGATTATTTAATTAAAGAAATGCATCATCGTATCAAAAACAACCTTCAGTTTTTATCCAGTATGCTATCTATAAAATCAAGATTAGGAGATGCAAATGAAGCAGAATTAATTAAAGATATTATTAACCGTATTAATTCAATTTCATCACTTCATGAAATATTATACCAAAAAGCGGAACATAAAAGCATTGATTTAAAGGAATATTTAGACAAAACATTTAACACCAGCCATTTCAACTTAAATACTACACTTAGTATTCGCGGAAAAAAATTACACATCCCAATTGAAACCTGTTCATATATTGGAGTAATTATTAATGAATTAATTACAAACAGTAATAAATATGCATGGAACACCAATCCTTTTGAAAACAAAAAAATTAACCTTTCATATCAAAAGGAAAGTGGATATTTAATTGTTAACTACTCCGATAATGGTTCTGGGTTTGTTGAATCAGAAATCAAACTAGGACTTGGTCGTACGTTAATTGCAAAATTAATTACTAGGCAATTAATGGGTACTTATACTGAGCAATTTAAAAACGGATACGCTATAAAAATAAAAATTCCAGAACAAAAAGAATTGATATTACATTAGGCACAAGTTACTGTTACAGAATGTGTATGCCCTACTCCTGCTGTAGAAGTTACCCCAAGAGACTGTCCATTTCCTAAAGTAGTAAAATTCGTAGCAGTTAACGTTACACTATGATCATGACCTGAAGATCCTTGAATAGTGTAGGTTTTTTCCGCCCCTGATTGTACATCTGCTGCTGAAACAGCTAAGCTATGTCCGTGATTTGAGCTTATATTTGTTGCTGTAGTACCATTATCACAATTTCCTAAAGGATCTGGATCTGTTGTCGGAGTTGGAGCGTCATCAGAACTTAAACACCCTAAAACTGATATTATTGGCAAACTAATTAATACACCCGCTATTTTTTGAAGAAACATTTTTCTATTCATAAATATATAAATTAATTGGTTACCGTATATAGTTTAATATACAATCATATACTTACAAATTTTCATGATTATTTAATCTAGAATAAACTTAACTCCTCCAGAGATTATACTTGCTTTTAATCTATCAGATCTATTATAATTACTATATTTTAAATCAATACTTTTAAGCCCTAATTTGAATATTCTAAATTTAGTAAAAATATCCGTGTATCGTATTCCTATACCATATTGATTGCTATTGAATTTAGATAAATCATAGTCCGAAGTATAAAACTTTTGAGTTGACAAGTGTGTATTATATTCCGAAAAATAATCTGCGGCTGTTTGTGTGTAATACCTATAAGTAGGAACCACTGTAAAAACTCTCGTTATTTTAACTGGTAATTCAATTTCAGCTGTATGTGCTGTTATTCCCCAGTTATCAGTATATAATCTATAATATGACCTGAACGTTAAGTATTCATTTATAAAATAGTTTAAACGCATACCTATGGGTAGTTTGAAACGAGTCTCTGGCAAACGTTCAACATCATCTGCAATATGAAAATTATCAATAAAAAAATCTTGCTTATCTGCAAAATACACCCTTTGATGTGGTGTTGACAGTAACCCGTTTTGATGAACAACATCCAAAAATAACGATGCTTGCATTTTTTTAGTCAAAATTTGAGAAAAGGAGAATGAAAGTGAGTACGTATTTCTACCTAATTTTTCAAATTCTTTATAATTAGTAGTATATCCTAAAGGAGCTTTGAACCCTGAGCGTAATTCTGTTGGATACTGAGGATTCCAAGTATCTATATATGCATTGGCCTTAACTGTTAACTCAGTATTTTTCTCATTAAAAAGTTTTGACAAATGTCCTCCAAATCCGATAGAAAAATAATCGTATTCTGAAGCCACACTTAAATTTGCTCCTAAAATAGTATTTCTATCATCTGAAGAGTGGCTATAATCAAAATTTCCATTTACCCAAGTATCTTTTGAAGATGCCCCAGATGACTCAATCCATGGGCTTGCGGGTTGATTTCCGTCAAATGGATTTATATTACTTGATGAAGCTGAAGTATATGCTGAAATACCAACTTCTGCAGTCAATACATCATCATCATTTAACGGTAAAGCAACAATAAAAGTTGGTGTAATGTCAGTTAACTTTTCAGTACCAATACCACCAGTAACTGCGGCATGACCTCCATCTTGAGTATAATAACTCATTAAAAAATCTACTTCAGTTTTTTCTAATACTCTTTTCTTGAAAATTGTATCCCTTTGCTTTTCTTGAGCAAAGAATATCGATGTGAAAAATAACAATACTACAATTAATTTTTTCATAAGTTCTCTATAAGCTTTCCTTAATATATTAACTTTTAAAATAATGCCACTAGTGGCTTAATTACAACCACAACCTCCACCAGCTTTTCCACCGTTAGCGCCTGATGCTGCTTCACGATATACTTGAAAATTTGTTTCAAATTTATTGATTTTATTGGCTGTTAATTTCATGTCAGCATCATTTACATATACTTTTTCATATTCCTTCACTACAACACATGAGCTCATTACAAATACAAGAATCATTGCTAGTAAAAAGCGAGTTCTAATTTTATTCAACTTCATTTTTTATATTATTTGAGTAGTGTATTTTTCCATTGTCAGTAACAATGATACAATCTACAGTTGCTATTTGATTTATAAAATGTAATCCTTTTTCATTACCCATTACAAAAATAGAAGTTGCTAGAGCGTCTGCTAATTCAGCTTTTGGAGCAAATACTGAAACACTTAAAACTCCATGTGACGGATATCCCGTTTTTGGGTTTATAATATGAGTGTAACGTTTACCATTAATCATTACAAATTTTTCATAATTACCCGATGTCACCACTGCTCTATTTTCAACTGGAAACCAAGCAAAAATTTTATCTTTATTTAAAGGGTTTTTAATTCCGACTTGCCAAGCATCTCCACTGGGTTGTTTTCCCCAAGTAGTTAAATCGCCCGAAGCATTAATTATTCCTCCTTTAACTCCTTTACTTATTAATAAGGCTTTGGCTTTATCCGCAGCATATCCTTTCCCAATTCCTCCAAAACCGATTTTCATTCCTTTATTTGTCAGAAAAATGGTGCTATTTTGTTTGTTTAAAATGATATTTTCATAACCTACTTTAGCAACAGATTCCTTTATTATTTCTTCGGAAGGCATTTCTGTTACACTACCATCAAACTTCCAAATTTTATCCATTGAAGCAAACGAAATATCAAAAGCACCATCTGTAAACTTCGCTATAGCAATAGAGCGTTCAATCAGTGCTATCAATTCACTATCTACTTTTACTGGTTTTATTCCTGCATTTTTATTTACTAAAGATGTTTGTGAATTAACATCCCAAGAGGAAATTAACTTTTCTATTCGAATAATTTCATTAATAGCTTCTTGAATATAAATATCTCCTACTTCTTTAGAGTTAGCAGTTACAGTGATGGTAAAATCACAGCCCATTAAAACCAAAGATCTTTTATATGTTTCCTGAGAAAAACTGTTCAGGCAAAATAATAAAAAACTAAAAATGATTATTCGTTTCATATCTTCTTTACAAATTTGTTAATCTTTTCAATATAGTTATTAGCGGATACCTTTTCGTACCCTATACTACCTAACGATTTACCTTTGCTATTTAATACTACTACTAAAGGAAAAAAGCCGTTTTTATTATATTCCTCAGCTAGTTGATTATTGTGCGTTTGTTGCGCTTCAGGTAATTTATTTTTTTTACGTTGTGGAAAATCAACTTTTAAAAGCACATAATTTTCTGTAGCGTATTGTCTAAATTCCTCTGTACTGAAAACTTGTTTATCTAACTTCATACATGGTGCACACCAATCTGACCCAGAGAAAACCAAAAGAATTGGTTTATCATTCTTTAAAGCCAATTCTTTCGCTTCCTCTATATTTTTAATCCAACCTTGTGAAAAACCAAAACTGGTAACTAGCATAAAAAATGTACCGATTATAACTTTATTCATCATATTTAATCTTTATATTAACGATCTTTTTTCTTCTATATTATTATAGTCCTTCTTCTTTAAAATCTAGCCGACATTAAGAGAACTCTATTTTATTCTACTACATAAACAACTTAAAAACTACATCATCTATATTAATGACAGTATAATAAAGAAACACCCTATTTATTACTATAATTATTTATTATTCCTATTATTTCTGTAACAATTGATTCACTAATTTTTTAAGAGCTTTCAACTCTGTTTCTAAAACATCAATCCTATCATCTTTAGCCTTAGAACCAACTATTTTTGCATTAGTAGATGATGTTAAATTTTCTGCATATTTAGCTCGTAAGGCATACGGCACACTTACAAAAGATGTTGTTCCTATTACAACATAAGCAGTTCCTCCTACTGTATCTATTTCTATTTGTAATGAATTGTTATGCGACCAATCTATATTTGAAAACAGCCCCGAAACAATGTTCCCTCCTCCAATAGTAAAACCTACCAAACCTTGAGCAGATGTTGTTACATTATGTGTTTCTGAATACACTGTTGTGTTTCCAGTAGTAGCATCTATTATATTCATTCTGAAACTAACAGATTGATTTACTAATATATCACCAGTAGCATCTCGAATAACACTTTGATAGTTTAGTAACTCTGGTACCGCATTGGTTCCTGAGCCAGCAATTGTAGTTTTCCCTAATTCATTCCATTGGGTGCCATTCCAGAAATAAAACACGTTATCATCTGTATCATACACCATTAAACCCGCATCTGTGGTGGTTAATGCCACTCCTGATGCAGGTGAAGTAATCATAGTAGTTCTTTGAGTAGTAGTAACTCGGTTTATTAAAAACCCTTTATCAGTATCTGCTAATTCTAATGATGCATTTGTATTTGCTGCTACTGTACCAATACCTACACTCAAACGGTTTATTACTGTATCACCACCCAAAGCCATGGTATTGGCATTAGCTACATCTACTCCATACCCCAAGGCTACAGAATAACTACCTTGAGCCCGTGCTTGACTCCCAATTGCAATTCCTCCTAACCCATCAACTCTTGCCTTATATCCTAACAGTACTACTTCATTATTATTAGCATAGGACTGTGCTCCAATAAATGTGTTTTTTTCTCTATATGTACTTATACCATTATTAGATAGCGCACCCCATCCTGTAGCGTTTTGTATGTTGTTATTATTATGCAGTATTACATCAGCAAAAGCCCCCATCCCTACATTATCAGTCCCCTCTCTGTTAGCAAACCCCGTAAACACACCCACATACGTATTTCTGTTTGAAGATCCATCAGCTTTATTTGTTCTGTTTACATCTCCACCGGCAAGCGCACCAATAAATGTATTATAACTAGCATTTTCATTGGCACAACCTGCTGCTTGACCGAAAAAAGCATTTAATTTTCCATTTTTTAAATCTATACCTGTTGAATCTCCTACAAAAGTATTTCTGTAACCATTTTCTACATCATAACCTGCTTCTGCACCTACAAATGTATTTCTATACCCTGCTATTAACCTAAAACCTGCAGCAGAACCTAGAGCCGTATTATCACTCCCTGTTGCTGGAGTTGTAGTAGCTACGCTATTTTCATGAAAACTATAACCACCACCTCCAGCATCGTCACCTAAAAAAGTATTATCATCTCCAGTTGTAAAATTATAACCTGCTTGTTTTCCTATATAAGTATTATCGTTTCCAAAATACGTATTATTAAAACCAGCTCCTGCCCCAACAAATACATTATCAGTATATGCCCCAGTAGTTAAATGATAACCAGACCTATATCCAATTAATACAGCTTTACCTCCTGTAGTTAAGTTTTTTCCAGCTTCTGTTCCCATCAAAACATTATAACTACCTGTGGTTAGGCTTTGTCCTGCTCTATCTCCGTAAATACTATTATAACTACCTGTTGTTATTACTGTTCCTGCATTGTTTCCCTGCACTTCATTATCTATCTGTGCAAATGATAAAGCACTTACTAATACTATAAATGTAAAAATTAACCTTTTTTTCATCTGTAATTTATTTGGTTGTTATTTAATAGACAGGTAAAAAATAAACTACCCTATTTTTTTTTGAATAAATATTTTACAATACTTTAGTCGCTTATAAGAAATGAATAAGATAGAGCCCTCCATTTGCGAAGAGAATAACTACAATGAGCTATTTCATAAGTATTATGAATCAG
>JABSPO010000090.1 GCA_013214625.1 Flavobacteriaceae bacterium | reverse complement strand
CCTCTACAACCTCTATGACCAACAACTAACACAAATACAAGGAATAAAATTAGTCATACTAAGTTAGCAAAAATCAATGAATTTATATCATCATAACTAAACAAAATTCAAGAATTAAAGCCCCCCCCCCTAAATCATCTTACTTTAATATTCTTTTTCATCTGCTCAACAATATTATAAACAGCAGGGCAAACCTCTACATTTTTCAATGTGATATCTAATATATTCTGAAACTTTCTTCTATTGGTATGCGGGTATTCTTTACATGCTTTTGGACGCACATCATAAATCATACAATAATTATCATCTGCTAAAAAAGTACAAGGAGATGATTGTAATACATGAAAGCCATCTTCATCAACGTGTAAATATTGTTTGATAAATTGAGGTTGTTTCATTTTAAGATGCTTTGCGATACGCTCAATATCCTTGTCTGTAAAAATAGGACTTGTTGTTTTACAACAGTTCCCACAAGTTAAGCAATCGGTATTTTCAAATTCTTCATCATGCAAATCCTGCATAATATAATCTAATTTTTTAGGCGGGTTTTTTTTTAGCTTTGTGAAAAACTTTTTATTAGCGATATGTGTATCTTTGGCTAGTTTTGGAAGTTCTTCTAAAAATTCTTTCATCATAATATGGATTACAAATCAATATCTTTGACAAAAGTACCAAAGGTATAAGTTAATAATATTTTCATTCGAGGCAAGCCTTGAAAATAAGAAAACCCACTATTGGGTTAAAAACACAAAGATACTACTATGAGTGATATTTTAGGTAATGCTTTACTAGATTACTACAACGGAAACTATTCTGAAGATATTATTACAGAATCTACCATTTCAGAAGAAGACGAATTGCCTTCATCATATTTATTCCGATCTTATAATGAGATGCCTGCTATAGAACAGAAAGCATTAGCACTCTGTAAAGGAAAAGTATTGGATATTGGCTGCGGAAGCGGAAGCCATAGCTTGTTTTTACAAAATAAGAAAAAACTAATTGTAGATGCTATCGATATTTCTAGAGGAGCTATTGAAGTAGCCAAATTAAGAGGAGTCCATAATACTTTCAATAAAAACCTTTTTGAAATAAAAGAAACTTACGATACACTTTTACTATTAATGAATGGTATTGGAATCTGTGGTAAAGTAGAACGAATCAATCTATTTTTACAACATTTAAAAAGCATACTAAATACTAATGGTCAAATTTTACTTGATTCTTCTGACATCTCATATATGTTTGATCAAGATGAAGAAGGTGGTTTTTGGGTAAATCCTGATGAATATTATGGTGAAGTAGCCTTTACCATGTCTTATAAAGGAGAGAAATCCGAAAGTTTTGATTGGTTATATTTAGATTTTAATACCCTACAAAACGCATGTCATGCTAACGGATTAACCTGTGAGTTAATTCAAGAAGGGGAACATTATGATTTTCTAGCGAGAATTACAGTAAGCAGTAGGCCAGATTAAAAAAGGCGAAACAACACATAACTTTAACCTATTAATTCTGAAACTCGTTTTCAGTACTTCATACTCTATAACTCTCTGCTAAACTGAAAAAAATAATGGGTCTTCGCCAATAGCCAAGTTTACGGTATATTCATATACTTATGAGTTTGTAATGACATTTTCCATTTTGGATTTTTCATTACATAATCAACCATTAATGGTATCATTTCATCTCTCTTACTCCATTCTGGTTGCATAAACAACATACAATTGTCATTTACTTTTGCTGCTTGTTCTTCTGCAAATTTAAAATCACTCTTATTGTAAATAATTACTTTTAATTCATGTGCAGTATCATGTACTTCCTGAGTAGGTAATTTTGTTTTTTTAGGAGATAAACAAATCCAATCCCATTCGCCTGATAACTTGTATGCGCCAGATGTTTCTATATGAGTTTTTAATCCATTTGCTTTTAAAGCGTCAGTTAATGGTTTCATATTCCACATTAATGGCTCTCCTCCTGTAACAACAATTGTATCAGAGTATTCAGCAGCTTTGTTTGCTATTTGTATCGTATCGGTTGGCGGATGTAATTCAGCATCCCAACTTTCTTTAACATCACACCAATGACAACCAACATCACACCCACCTATTCTAATAAAATAAGCCGCTGTTCCTTTATAAAACCCCTCACCTTGAATAGTATAAAACTCCTCCATCAACGGAAGCATTTCTCCTTTTCCAACTAATTCTTTAATTTCTTTCTGCATATATTTTGCAAAGATAATCTAAAATAGAATAAACAAGAAATATTACTTCCTTGTGATTTACTCACTATTTTCAATAGTTACAATATTCTATCAAATCACCAAATAATAGAGACTTATACCCCAAGTATTTAAACTATCGTTGGAAATACTTCAAAAAAACGGGTAACATATCCTGTACACTAATAGCATTATACTAAAAAAATAGACGCTTTGTCGGTCAATTGCCGCTCTTAAACGAAAAAACACTCCCTGTCAATTGTCACCCCGCTTTATTAAGTATTTAAAAAAATAACTTGCAGTAAATAACATTAATACAATAGTCTTATGAAAAATCTAGTTTACATTTTTATAACACTTTTCTTTTTCCAACTAAATGCACAAATTGGAATAGGGACAACAAACCCAGACGCATCCTCTATATTAGACATTAACTCTACAACAAAAGGAGTTTTAATGCCTCGTTTAACAAACACGCAAAGAAATGCAATTGCGACCCCAGCAAATGGGCTTGTTATATTTAATACTGATAATAATCAATTAGAATATAACAAAGGCACATCTGGTAGTCCAATATGGACTCCTATAGCAAATACTATAACTATAGTAAGTAGTGATAGTGGTAATATTATAACAACAGGTACAGACGGAGGAGCTTACTTAAACAAGACTTTTCACGTTGGTAAATTCATTATAAACGCGACGGGTAATAAAATAATAACAGGAATTCCTTTTACACCATCTATGGTGAAATTTACGGCATATGCCAATATTGAAAACTATACCATTGACGCAAACAACCAAGTTGGGAACAATAATAACGGTATTGCAAATTCTTTTGGAGGAATGACAGGATATGCTATAAAAAACGGAAGTAATATTAATCAGCAATGTATTTATAACGGAGGAAGTGGAGCTTCTATTAATAATATTTCAAGATACGCCTCAGCAACTCACGCTATTGGAATACGCTATGGAGATAAAAACGGTGTCTCTTTAGGTAAAACTACGGCTATACTTACAAGTTTAAATGCAAATGGTTTTACACTAAACATAGATAATAAAAGTGATAACTTAGTTGTTATTTTTGAAGCTTACAAATAGTTTATAACTAACAATGTATTTTAAGGAGCAATAGTATTGCTCCTTTTTTATTTATCCTTATTTTTATCAAAATTTAATTAAAATGACAGACTCAGAAAAGTTTTTCAATCATATCAATGAGGGATATGCTACAAAAGGTGACTTTATCACCATTGGAGCTGCTATGCTAGGTGAAGAAACATTAACAAATGCTTTTGTTAAAATCCCACTAAAAACATTAAACCGACACGGATTAATTGCAGGGGCTACAGGTACTGGAAAAACAAAGTCGCTACAAGTTTTAGCTGAAAACTTATCAGAAAAAGGAATCCCTGTGCTATTGATGGATATGAAAGGGGATTTGAGTGGTATTGCTCAAGCAAGTGATGGACATCCAAAAATTGATGAGCGTCATGAAAAAATAGGTCTTCCATTTAATGCTTCTAACTTCCCAGTAGAAATATTAACCTTATCAGAGCAAGGTGGTGTTCGCATGCGTGCTACCGTTTCTGAATTTGGACCTGTGTTACTATCACGAATATTAGACCTTACAAATACACAAACTGGAATTGTTTCAGTTATTTTTAAATATTGTGACGATAATCAATTAGGACTTTTAGATCTAAAAGATTTCAAAAAAGTATTACAATATGCAACTGGAGCTGGAAAACAAGAATTTCAAGAAGAATACGGGCGCATCTCTACTTCATCAACCGGAGCAATCTTAAGAAAAATAATTGAAATTGAACAACAAGGTGGCGACATATTCTTTGGAGAAAAATCATTTGATGTAAATGATTTAACACGAATTGACAAAAACGGAAAAGGTTATATTAATATTTTACGTTTGACAGATATTCAGGACAAACCAAAATTATTTTCTACATTTATGTTAAGCCTGTTGGCAGAGATCTACGAAACATTTCCAGAACAAGGAGATGCCGATCAGCCTGAACTCGTCATATTTATTGATGAAGCACATTTAATTTTTAAAAATGCATCAAAAGCCTTATTGGAGCAACTAGAAAGCATTGTAAAACTAATTCGTTCAAAAGGGATTGGAATATACTTTGTAACACAAAACCCAACAGATATCCCTGAAGGAATCTTAAGCCAATTAGGACTGAAAATACAGCATGCTTTAAGAGCCTTTACTGCAAAAGATAGAAAAGCAATTAAACTAGCTGCTCAAAATTACCCTGAAACTGATTTCTACGACACCACTGAAGTATTAACTTCTCTAGGTATTGGTGAAGCCTTAGTTTCTGCTTTAGATGAAAAAGGTAGACCCACTCCATTAGCAGCAACATTATTACGTGCTCCGATGAGTAGAATGGGGGTGTTAACCGATCCTGAATTAAAGAAATTGATTGACTCCTCGGATTTAGTTGAAAAATATAAAGAAAATATTGATAGAGAAAGTGCTTACGAAATATTAGAGCAAAAAATAAAAGCTTCTGACAAAGAGAAAGAACGCGAGGAAAAAAGAAAAGAGAAAGAAAAATCTAGCAGAAGATCTACTTCATATAGAAGCACTCGTCAAAATCCTGTTATAAAAGTATTAACTAGCGCTACATTTATTAGAAGTGTGCTGGGAATATTAAAGAAATTTATTTAATACAATAAGTTTCATCTCCTTTAAGAGAGGATTAATGTGATGGATTTTCTTGCCAAAAAACGTTTAATTAAAAAAAATCCTTTCAAAGGAATATATTCCTGATTACACGGGAATGACAAAATAAATTTTACCATGAAAAAAACACTATTAATAACCTTATCAAGTATTGTATTTATGCAATGTGCTAAAAAAGAAGACCCTTTTTTAATTCAAAAAGACAAAATTGGAGTTTTACAAAAAGAATTCACCATAAAACAAATAGATTCCGTTTTTGCTAACGACTCCATAGTAAAACATGTGAACGGTGATGAATTTACTGGTAATTATACGGATATAGAAGTCTATGAAAAAGGTGGAGCACATTTGCTTTCTTTATCTCCTTCAGAATCCTTAGATAAAAACGCAACAATAAACATTGTTACTTTAAGAGACTCTAGATATAAAACCGATAAAAACATCAGTTTAAACAGTACTTTTAAAGATTTCAAAACGTATTACGAAGTTTCTAAAATTGACCGAATTTTGAACAATATCAATATTGAGTTTAAAAACCAAGACTTCTATATCACTATTTCAATAGACGAATTACCTAGTGCTTATAAATTTGATTATTCAAGAACTATTGATGTAGCTAGTATCCCAGATGCTGCTAAAATTAAAAGCCTTCGATTAGATTGGTTTTAACCCACCAGTTACATCTGGCATTAATTTTTGATTTATATTTATTATTCCTCAATTCTAAAGTTTTATAAAAATTTAAATCCTTTGTCAAATTGAGCTTGTCGAAATTCATAAGGTACCGCCTTTTATTAAGACTTCAACAAGCTCAATCTGACAATAGCTCACTGAATACTTTTTTATATTAAATTGAAATCTCGCTTCGACTAAGAAAATAAATTACTTAATAAATAAATCCCACTGGTGGGTTAAGGAATCAACTATTTTTTCGACCTAGTAAAAAAACACCTTTTACCATGAAGAAATATTTGATTCCTTTTTTATTGTTTTTTATTGCGTTGTCATGTAGTAACACCACAACCTCTCAAGAATTAAACAACCCAAAACTAAAAAAAGCATACTTCGCTAGTGGTTGTTTTTGGTGTGTAGAAGCTATTTATGAAAGTGTAACTGGAGTTAAAGAAGTTATTAATGGTTATTCTGGAGGACACACTCTAAAACCAACCTATGAAAGCAGTAATACTGGACGGACAGGACACGCCGAAGCTGTTGAAGTAATATACAACCCAGAAAAAGTAAGCTTTGCTACATTAGTTGACGTTTACTTCGGGTCACAAAACCCTACCCAGCTAAACGGTCAAGGCCCAGACAGAGGCTCACAATACAGATCAATCATTTTTCATCAAAATGAAGCGCAAAAAAATATTATTAAATCGAAAAAAGAAGCGTTAGCTACACAATTAAATTCAAAGGTTGCTGCTGAAGTAATACCGTTTGAACAATTCTGGGTTGCAGAAAACTACCATCAAAATTACGAACGCTTGCACCCTAAAAACAGATACATCCAAGGAGTATCTATCCCACGTCTAAATAGATTTAAAAGAAAATTTTCTCACCTGCTAAAAGACAAACATTAACTATTTTTATCTATATTCTTCGTCCTTAATTATAGAAGCATGAAGAAAAACTTTATACTGATTCTTTTTAACATATATCCACTCTATTCACAAGACACTAAAATATATTATTCCAAGGAAACAGCCACACCAGTATAACAACTTACCTAGTGTAGCAGACCGAAACATCTACTAGAAACACTATTGTTTTATGCCTTTAAAGGGCCTGGGGTCAAGTCTAAAAGGACTAAATCTACGCTTCTTGCCCTCTAAATTGAGTTTAAAAGACTTACATTAAAGCCTTAAAATATTCTGCTGACATATTAATGATTCTGTTTTCACAATAAATTAAGGTGCTCTTATAAGATATAGATGTTGCTTTAGTAATACTATTAAAAAAAAAATGCTTTTTAGCTTGTCTTCCTTTTTTGTTTCATTTTACTAAAAAACACTAAAATCTTACCTTCTGTATTGTATACAATATACTAGATGAATTTTGACATAATTTATATGCTTTCCTAATAAAAAAATATGTTACTCTTTGTAATTCGTTTTGTCCTGACTTCCTGCTCAATTTGCATAAAAAAACACCTCCTCTATAGTTTTAAAATGCCTCCATTAAACAATAATTATATAGTTTATTTCAAGATTTTTTTTCTAGGATAATCCATCGGTTTTTTATATCGAATCTATGTGAATTATAACCGATAGGATATAATAAAATTGTAATAAATGGGTAACATTTTACTCTAATCTATAACTATTATGTAAAGGAGGTATGTTACATAACAAAACCATTCTATGTCATTGTCTTAGTTTTCAACTCCTTTTCCCATTAACTTAAAGTTACTACTATGTCAGATTTAACCAGACTTTTTCAATTAAAGAAGGTACTCTATTTTAGTGAAAACGCAATAATTATTGTTCCAGCCCCCCCAATATTGGAAATTATTCAAATAATGTTCAAAAAACTATTGGTTAAGGTCAAAGTATAAAAGTTAAAAGCAAGAAGAGCTTCTAGGAGTCCCCGGATTAACAAATAGTTTCTTTTTGTTAATACCTTTTTAATTAATAATTGTTTTCATCTAAATATTTTTATCCATCCTCTTTTACTAAAACATCTACTAATTAAATAGTTACTGTTTAACCCAGTAACTATTTTCATATATTTGCTTTACCCTTAATTATAGCAATATGAAAAAACTTTACATTATGCTGATTTTTTTCAGCATGCATTCACTCTATTCACAAGATACCAAAAACGTATTATTCCTAGGAAATAGCTACACTTCTGTAAACAACCTCCCTAGTTTAGTACAGCAGGCCGCAACTTCTACTGGTGATACTTTTACTTATGACTCTAATACTCCTGGAGGGTATAGACTTAAAGGGCATGCTACAAATACTACTAGCATTAATAAGATAGCTGTTGGAAATTGGGACTATGTTGTATTACAGGATCAAAGCCAATACCCCTCTTTTCCCGATGCACAGGTTGCTGTTGAAGTATACCCATATGCTACACAATTGAGTAATTTAATAAAACAACATAATCCTTGTGCTACAACTACCTTTTATATGACCTGGGGACGAGAAAATGGTGATGCACAAAATTGTGCCGGATGGCCAGCTGTGTGTACTTACGAAGGTATGGACGACTTATTACGCCAACGTTATCAAATCATGGCTAACGATAATAACGGTATTTCTTCTCCCGTAGGAGCGGTTTGGAGATACTTAAGAACAAACCATCCGACAATAGACCTATATTCTGGAGATGGAAGTCACCCTTCTTCAACTGGCAGTTATGCTGGAGCCATTACCTTTTACTGTACATTATTTAGAAAAGACCCTACTCTAGTTACATTTAATTCTACATTGAGTGATGCCGATGCTACTATTATAAAAAATGCTGTCAAGCAAGTTGTTTTTAATGATTTTTTAGAATGGAATATAGGAAAGTATGATCCTGTTGCTAGTTTTAATACTACTAACACCGATGAAAACTATACTTTTACTAATACCAGCGAAAATGGAGTTAGTTATCATTGGGATTTTGGGGATGCAAATAGTGCTACTGATGAAAACCCTGTCCACAACTATACTAGTAATGGCGATTACACCATTACACTGACCACTACTAATTGTGGGAAAACATCTGTGGTGACTCATGATATTTCTGTGAGCGCTTTAACTATTGAGGAAAGCGAACCCGTTGACAATAATTTTTATCTAACTAAAAATCCAATAACTGATTACCTTACCATCAGTTCTAATCTTTTTAATCAAAACAGATATCAAATAAATATTGTTTCTGTTATCGGACAACAAATTACAATTGTTAATTCTAATCACGATACTTTGCAAAAAATAAACATTAGTAACTTAGCTACTGGTCTATACATTTTAAATATTTCCGATTCAGATAAAAATATTTATACCACCAAATTCATAAAGCAGTAATGTTTCTATTATAGGTATTCCGATAACTATAGCAATTCAGGGAATAAAACCCACTGTTGGGATTTAAAACCAAAGCAGTTTTTGTTTTGGTTTTATTTTTATATATTTGTGAAACACTGTTTCAATTATTAAAACACCAAACGATGTCAGCAGCATACGAAGCAAATTTAGAATTCGCAAAAAGTCTTGATCAACAAGATAAAATAGCACATTATAGAGATCAATTTCACATTCCAAAAGATAAGGATGGTAATAACTGGATTTATATGTGTGGGAATTCACTGGGTCTGCAACCAAAATCAACAAAAGAATATATCAATCAAGAATTAGAAGATTGGGCAAATTTTGGTGTTGAGGGACATTTTGAAGCGAAAAACCCATGGATGCCGTATCATGAATTCTTAACAGAATCAATGGCTAAAGTTGTTGGAGCAAAACCAATTGAAGTAGTAACCATGAATACCTTAACAACCAATTTACACTTGTTAATGGTTTCGTTTTATCAACCAACCAAAACAAAATTTAAAATTCTAATTGAGTCTGATGCATTTCCTTCTGATCGTTATGCTGTAGAATCACAATTACGTTTTCATGGTATTGATCCTAAAGAAGGCTTAGTAGAATGGAAACCTCGTCAAGGAGAAGATCTACTTAGGATGGAAGATTTAGAAACTATTCTTGAGGAACAAGGTAATGAAATAGCATTGTTACTTATTGGTGGCGTGAATTATTATACAGGACAATCATTAGATATTAAAAAAATAGCGGAATTAGGTCATGCTAAAAACTGTATGGTTGGGATTGATTTAGCACATGGTGTAGGGAATATAAAGCCCGAATTACACAATTCAGGGGTTGATTTTGCAGCTTGGTGTACGTATAAATACTTAAATTCTGGGCCAGGAAGTTTAGGTGGTTTATTTGTTCATGAAAAACATGCCCATGACAAATCATTGAAAAAATTCTCTGGGTGGTGGAGTCACAATAAAACGACACGTTTTAACATGCGACAAGATCTTGATGTAATGCCTGGAGCTGAAGGATATCAATTGAGTAATCCTCCTATTTTATCTATGGCTGCTATAAAAGCTTCTTTGGATATGTTTAATGAAGTGGGGATGGACGCGCTTAGAGAAAAATCAGAGGAACTTACTGGTTACTTTGAGTATTTATTAAATACAATTGAATCAGACGCTATTAAAATAATTACACCTTCAAATCCAAAAGAAAGAGGTTGTCAATTATCCATACAAGTAAAAAATGCTGATAAAGGGTTACATAAAAAGCTAACAGAAAACCACATTATTACAGACTGGAGAGAACCAGATGTAATTAGATGTGCTCCGATTCCTCTATACAATACATTTGAAGATGTCTTTAAAATGGTAGAAAAATTAAAAGAATTAGTTTAAACAAAAACACTAACTATATATTTATTATGAACAAAATTTTATTACAAATAATCGCATTTGTTTTATTTTCTACTAGCGTGTTTGCACAAATACCTAAATTGGATCATATCAAAAACCTAAAAGAATCAAAGATTATTATTGGCTTAAGTCACAATGAAAACTTAAACATCAATCTGACTAAAATGGTTAACCAATATTGGAATCTATGTCAAATTGATGGTGCTCTTCCTTACAAAGAGGCTATTCAAAAAGCAAAAAATGACGATAACACCTTTGTTATTTTTGTAAGCACGATGACAAGTAGAGGTTTAAAGCATAATTTCGATGAAAATTGGGATTTTAGATTGATCTCCAGCGGTAAATTTGTAGGGCTATCCAACGGAAGTAAAAAACCATTAATGAGGAGTTACATTCCTAGTTCAGAAAGCCTAATTCCTTCAGAGTCGATTGCACACGGAATAAATTTTATGCAAACCATTATAACGTCAATGATTGAAGAGCAAAAAGGAGCTATGAAAGTCATTGGGCTATATAAAAAAGAAGCTAAAGAACTTGCCAACAAAACCTTATATATCCCTAAAGTATGGCTTCATAAAAAATTAACACCTGAAATTATAACAAAAGAATATGGTTCAACTAATTACAAACTTGTTTCCTATGAAGAATGGAAGGATGCTATTTTAAATAAAAAAGATGGTATAGCATATGTTATCCTTATACCTGTTCCTATCGCGGGACAGTATATGTTTCAACACCATATTTTCGATTCAGCAACAAATCAATTATATGCCATAAGTCAATCAAGGGTTGCTGTGTCGCTTAATGCTGTTAATTTATCAAAAGCAAACACAGGATACATTACTAAGAAAAATATTAAGAAATACAAAGGAGTTTTATCTGGTAAATGGTAATCTTAAAATAGTATAACATCATGAACAAAGGAAAACTAATAAAACACAAAGCAACACCAAGAGGTAAATTTCCACATGTAAAACGCGTAGGTGATTTTATATTTGTTTCTGGAACAAGTTCTAGAAGAACAGACAATACTTTTGAAGGTGTTGAAGTTGATGAATTTGGAACAACCAAATTAGATATCAAAGCACAAACAAAAGCCGTTTTAGAAAACATCAATGATATACTAAAGGAAGAAGGCGCAAGCTTAAAAGATATTGTAGATGTTTCTTCTTTTTTAGTAAACATGAATGATTTTGGAGGGTATAATGAAGTATACGCTTCATACTTTGATTATGATGGACCAACACGAACAACTGTAGCTGTTCACCAATTACCCCATCCTCATTTATTAATAGAAATTAAAGTTACTGCATACAAGAAAGCTGAATAATGAGAATACTTTTCTTCATCATATTATCCTTATCATTTTTTAAATCATTTTCAGATACTGGAAATGCATATCGCTTCTATACTGAAGTGACACTTAAAAACGAAACCAAAATAACTGGATATATATATCATTATACCTATAATGAGTTTAATAAGAATGAAGATTTATTGATTCCTTTCTTAAAAAAGGATCATAAAAAAGATATCACCTTATATCCTCACATATTTTCAACTAATATTGGAATACGAACTCTTGATTTTTCAATAAAGAAAAACAAAAAAAATATTACCCTATCTGAAATTGAGACTATTAATGTATATGAATTACTAATATTTGATGTTGGAGATAAGATAATTGAACTTTCTGAAAAAGAATTCAACTTAACAACAACATCTTCTCCCTATTTCAAAAATGTATATAATGAGAAAATTGCAGAACATTGCTATTACTTATTAATATCTTGGAATAAAGCGAATTTAATTAATCAGGAGATAACAATACTTTCTAACTCTTTAGAAGAATTAGTTAATTCGGTTAATTACAACTATCAGATGCTGAATATATACCTCAATTCAAAAAAAGAGGAACTTATCAAGAAAGATATTCTTTTGATTAACTATTGTGAAGCACTTTAGAATATATGAATGATAGAAAGAAAATACTAAACACTTCTGTTGAAAAGGCATTCAAAATATTGGATTGCTTTACTCCTTCTATTCAAGAATTAGGAGTGACTGAAATTGCTCGTAAAATGGATACTAACAAAAGTGCAGTATACCGAATGTTAGCAACTATGGTTGCATTAGATGTAATTCAGCAAAATCCTGAAAATGATAAATATCGTTTAGGGTTAAAACTATTCGAATTAGGGCAACGTGTTTCTATCAATAAAAACTTTATCAATAAGGCAAGACCCTATATGGAAGAATTAGTAAAACGTGCTGATGAAACCGCCCATTTAGCCATCTATAAAAATCAAGAAGTTTATTTTTTAGACAAAGTAGAAGGTCCTCACGATTTGCAAATTAACACGCAAATTGGTTCTAAAAAACAATTGTATTGTACCGGATTAGGAAAAATAATGCTTGCTTTCGGTGAGCCAAATTACAAAACAGTAATTCAAAATTTATCTTTAGAAGCTATTACCAGTAATACCATTACAAATAAAACAAAACTTCTTTTAGAAATTGATAAAATAAAAAAAGAAGGATTTGCTTTAGACATGGAAGAAAATGAAGTTGGATTAATCTGTGTTGCTGTTCCAGTATTTAATCGGAACGGACAGTTTATTGCTGCAATCAGTAACTCTGGCCCAACTGCTAGATTTAATGAAACCAAAATTCAGAATTACACAGATGTATTAAAAGAAACTGCAAACCAATTGAAATTGATTTTCAATTAGAAAGAAATTAAATGATAGAAAGGAATAATGAACATCTAATTAAAAACTAAATGTCTCCTCGAGCGTAGTCGAGAGCTTAATTATGAAAACGTATTATATTTATATCCTAAAATGTTCAGATGAGTTACTTTATACCGGAGTAACAAATAATATATCAAGACGATTTGATGAACATCAACGTGGATTAAATAAAAAATGTTTTACATACAGTAGAAGACCTTTAATATTAATATTTCACCAAGAGTTTAATAAAATAGAACAGGCAATTTCGTTTGAGAAGAAAATTAAAAAATGGAGCAAACAAAAAAAGTTAGCTTTAGCAAATGAGAATTATGATATGTTACGGGTTTTATCAGAATGTAGAAATGCTAGTCATTCAAAATACAAACCTGATTTGAAATAAAAACACACCAAATGTCCCCTCGAGCGCAGTCGAGAGGTCTTAATAAAACGGGCTCTTAAAAAGGTCTCGACTGCGCTCGACCTGACAAACGTCATATGAAAAAAACAAAAATATTAAACTACATAAACGGAGAACTGGTAGCGCCAGTGGCAAACGAATGGATTGATAACTATGACCCATCTAACGGTGAAGTGTATAGTTTAATTCCTAACTCATCAGAAGCAGATGTAGAAAATGCCTATCAAGCGGCAGCTGATGCATTCCCATCTTGGTCTAATACTACTTTAGAGGAACGAAGTAAAATACTTTCTAAAATAGCTTTGCTTATTGAAGAAAACCTTGAGGAGTTTGTTGCAGCGGAATCTCAAGACAATGGGAAGCCATTAAGCTTAGCAAGAGCGGTAGATATCCCTAGAGCTTCTAGTAATTTTCAGTTTTTTGCCAATGCTATTACACAGTTTTCAAGTGAAAGCCATGAAAGTGTCGGTTTAAATGCTTTTAACTTTACATTACGTAGTCCAATAGGTGTTGTAGGATGTATATCTCCATGGAATTTACCTTTGTATTTATTCTCTTGGAAAATAGCTCCAGCCTTAGCTACAGGGAATACAGTAGTCGCAAAACCTAGTGAAGTAACCCCTATGACCGCTTATTTATTAAGTAGAATTTGTAATGAAGCTGGACTACCTAAAGGCGTATTAAATATTGTTCATGGATTAGGACATACA
>JABSPO010000009.1 GCA_013214625.1 Flavobacteriaceae bacterium | reverse complement strand
AACATACACAACCCGTTCAGCCATATTCTAAAAGGCTATGTCATCATTTATTCCATGTTTTGTTTTTAATTTTTTTGTTGTGATTAGCTATAATTTCTATAAACTCAACTTCATTGTAAATATTTGCATATTGATGTGCTATTTCAGAGGCATGAATTGAAGTTTTTAATGCTTCATCATAATGACCATTTTGGTATAAAAACCACGAATATTTATCCCATGAATAGTAATCTGTTTCGATTTCTTGATTCCATTTAATACTTATTAAATGATACCTAATATCGGTTGGCATCATGTAAAAAGTTAAACATAGTAAACAACTTATAAAAAGTAATTTCAATTCATTCAACTTCTTTGATTTATAGCTATATACAATAGAAATTATAGTTAGTAAACAAGTAATCAGTAATAACTGATTAGCAAAAGGCCAGAATTTTACGGTAAACAATATTAATATAAACCAAAAAGTTATAGCAAAACCATTAATTACATGTAGTTTATCATACTTTTTGTTGAATGCAGTAATAAAATTGACTAATAACATTAATAAAACACCAATCATTATAATGATTGTGTTCTTTGGGAAATGAAAAAACTTAAGAATTAAACCAATTAGGAATATACCATATGCTATTATTTGTACCTTTTTCATAAATCAATAGTTTGGATTAGTTTCAGACTTTAAACGCACTTTTTTATTAATTATTATATAACCACAAACCCATTCAGCCCTATACTAACAGCCTATTCAATACATCAGGTGATACTTGTCATAAAAAGTAAAAGCAGCTACTGAGGACGGTACTGTCGTATTAAATCTTACTATTTAAAATATATCTAATTTTGAAAGGGTAAAACAATCAATATGTACAAACATTACCGTTACCCTCATATTATAATTCAGCAGGCTGTTTATCTTAAACTAAGATTTACCTTAAGTTTATAAAGATGTAGAAGAATTAATGGCTATTCGTGGAGTTAAAGTAGACCATTCAAAGATGAGTGTTTAAATTCTCTAAAAAAATAGAAAAGAAAATGAACCAGCATAAAAAGAAAGTAACAAATAGCTGGAGATTAGATGAAACTTATATCAAGGTAGCTGGTAAAGAAAGATTTCTATATAGAGCTGTAGATAAACAAGGAAATATAATAGACTTTGCTACTAACCAAAAAAGAATGAAAGGTTTAGCTCAAAAGTTTTTAAATAAAGCCATTGGAAATGTATGGAAATTCGAGAATAATCAACGTAGATAAAAGTGGAGCTAATATTGCTGGTATAAAAACTTGGAACAAAAGAAGTTTTACTTCTAGAAGCATAAAGATTCGGAGCGTTAAATACTTAAATAATATAATAGAGCAAGACCATAGAAATATTAAAAGAAGAATTGCAATTACAACAGGATTTAAAGAATTTGAATCAGCACAAAGAACACTAGCAGGAATAGAAAAGGGCAAATCGTAAAGCCTAAAACGCTACATTTAAAACATTTTGCTTGTTAGCTGCTATATCATACACTTCAATTTTATTAATGCGACAGAACCCCAATTTCACCTGTTTCTAAAATTTTAATAAAATATCAGTAAAAAAGGATTAATGTAACAGAACCAAAATTAATACATTAAAAAAACATTATTTACTTAACACACTACCCTAAATATGTTATTCGTCTATAAAAAACGACTCTTTATCGATATTTATTCTTTTAATAAAAAATAGGATTATTTCTGAAAAAACATATATCTATATTTGTTAAAATTCAGCTTGTCAATTACCTATTGAGAGTCCAAACAAAACCTTAACACTAATTAAATTGACGCTTCAGAAACTTGGAATAAATTTAGCACAAGGGGTTGCTGTACACAAGTTTGTTCAGCCAGAAGTACAGGTGTTTAGCTGAAATTATGCATGGCGGAAAGATCCATAAGCATCTATGGATATAGTAGAGGTCGACGAAAAAGAAATATTAATGGTTATTGAAAAAACATTAAGTGATGAGTAAACGAAAAGAAATTATGAAAGAACATTTCGAATCATCATGCCTTAAAAATGATGATTTAAGTTCATTTGAAAAATCTGTTAGACAAAAAATAAAGGAAAGAAGTACAGATAAGGAAAAAACAATGAATGATTTAAAAATAGAAATTCACTTATTTAAAATGGGTATTAATACTCATTAACTTATCTCTTTGCCAATTCCTTTTTTAAAGCTAATAATTCACTTTTTATTTCCAATATGTCATTTTCTTGGTAGACATGCATTCTCAAAAACATCTTCCATGTATTGTTATTTCTTAATTCCTCTTCAGGAAAATCTAACAAATGATCTATCACCTCTGCTATTGAGAAATCTTTAAGTATTTTATTTTTAGACGCTTCGCTTGACTTATTTTTACCCAATAAAAGCCAATTTGCTGAAACATTAAATGCTTCACAAAATAATGCCAAAGTATCTAAACCAATATTCATTCTTTTATTCAGTATTTCTGAAAGAGTGTTTGGCTTTATTTGTATGTTTTTAGCTATTACCGACTTACTTTTTACTTTTTTTTCAGAAATAAGTAAATCTACAGAATAAATAAAACGTTTATTTATAGCTTCTTTGGTCATTTTTTAATTAATTTGTACAGAAATTATGTATTTTTATTATTTTATTCAGTAAATCTGTGTTATATTTGTGTCTTATAATATAAAACGCAACGAAGGTAGTAAAAATACTGTTATAAGGATTCAAAATATAGTAAATCATGAGAACAGAAATTTTAGTTCATACTAGTTTTAAGGCTAAAATGGCTAAAAAACATAATACTACAAGGCAAACAGTTAGTTTGGCTCTTAAATATTATAATAACTCACCTTTAGCGAGACTTATAAGAAAAGAAGTCAAGAATATGCTTATTGAAGAAGCAAATAAAATAGAAAATTATTTAATCGAACCTGAAGATTAATAACTAAAAAACTTTTGAGAATATTAAAGGGAATCTAGAACAAATATATAGCCGAGACAATAACCTGAGCAGTATAGACAGACATTATACATTTAATTATATAATAAGTTTAGTTATGAAGCCAATTCAAATTTTAATTGTTAGTAATGATGATCATTACAAAAATCATTTAAAAAGCTTTTTAAATAATCGAATAAGCAATATTGATATTGTTGCAACTAAAACTATCAAAGGCATTATCCCATACTTAAAAGAAACTTCCTTATTTAAATTATTGATTTTTAAACCTGAAATACACCTTACTAATGATAGCATAGAAAATATTTTGTCACTCGTAAAATATGATTTAAATTTAAAAATATTATTGTTTCAAAAAAAAATGAAAATTAGAATCGCAATAAGTAATGCTGGTTCAATATACTATCTAAAGAATAACATAAAGGAATTTGCTCACATAAATACTGAAGAAATACTGGATATTTTCAATCCTAAAAAGCTATAGTACAATACGCGGTTCTGTCGCATTAAATTTTACTATTTCAAATATATCTAATTTTGAAAAGGTAAAACAATCAAACACCACCACACAACTCATTAAGCCCCATTCTAACAGCCTATCTATAACATCGAGATAACTTGTCTAAAAATCCTATATGGAATACAACTAGTATTTTTTGCAGCTTAACGATTTAGTATTGTGAATCTACATTAATAGTTTATGTTTAAGTAATATTTTTTATTTTCATCGTAAAATAGAAACAGTCTTGAATATTGATTAAGGGGTTAATCAAATACACAAAAGCACTTCTTTGGAGGTGCTTTTTTTATTGCTTTTACCACCACACACACGCATTCAACCCGACCCTAACAACCTCTTGTAAACATCTGATAAGCATTAAAACCAAAAAGGCAGCCACTAGAGACTGCCTTAAATTGGTTGTTTACAAAACTATTTTAGTGTATTCTAACTAATGTGGTATCTTCTATTTCCCCAAACTAAACATTGCTATTTAATGAAGCGACCCATTTTCTATTGCTAGAATACATTTCACTGGCACAAATGACATAGTTGTTACCAGCACTTAAACTAGGTACTAAAGTACATCAACTAAACCCACTACACAATACCCATAAATTGGTATATTCATGTCACTATATATAGTGACCTCATAACCTCATACCTTGTCATCCAGTATCTACTGTAACCAACCTAAATAAGCCTTAGAGCTATTCTAACAGCCTATTCAATACATCAGACGATACTTGTCTAAATCCTATAAAAAAGTCGAGTATAAAAGTTGTTTTTAAGTAAGATTACTAATGTGTTTCTATCTAAAACATATTCTGTACGTACAAAAATTAACCAATTTTATATCTTATGAAAACAAATTACATTTTAAAATTATTATTAACTATTTTATTTAGTTATAACGGGCAAATGATTTTAGCTCAGTCAGTTGAAAATTTCGAATCTGAATCTGGTGGCTCTGCTACATTTACAGATGCTGGGCAAACATTTAATATTTACAGTATTTCTGGAGAAAACTACAATGTATTTTCTAACGGCTATAATGATAATGGTGGAACTGATACTTGTTCTGGGTGTGGCTGGAATGGAACAGCTACCGATAATAAATTTATTGACAAATCTGGTGGCGCTAATAATAATGGTAGTGGCTTTACTATAACTACATCTGGAGCTGAAGAAATTGGTGTTACGTCTTTATACCTTTTTTGTTCTACACGTTCAATTGCAGCTCATACTGGGAGACTTACAATAACAGCTAAAAAAGCGGGAATTACTCAATATACATTTACAAAAAATTCTGGGTTTTCAAATGTTGTAATATTTACTCCTAATAATGGATTCACATTTATTGATTTTGCAACTGAAGGAGCTTCAGATTTCACACAAATAAAAATAGATGAATTAATTATCACAAGTACTGGGAACTTGGATTATATGGCTCTTGATGCTCTTTCTTGGGCTCCAGGGAATACATTGTCTGTTAATAGTTTCAATTTATCGTCTAGAGTTAATATATACCCAAACCCTTCAGCCGACTATATTCAAATCTCAAATATTACTAGCATAAAAAAATATGCTATTTATAATATATTAGGTAAAAAAGTAGTTTCTGGGGAAATTAATCAGAACCAAAAAATAAATATTACAAAATTAAATAGTGGAATTTATTTCATACAATTAGAAAACGGAAAAGCAACTAAATTTGTTAAAGAATAAGTTAAGCAAGTACTACATAAAATACAAAGCCATTTGGGGTTAATCTGAATGCCTTTGTATTTTACAACATCCTCATGCCTTCCTCAATAGCATCAAACGTTACCTACACTTAATTAACACCACCACACAACCCATTCAGCCCTGTCAACAGCCTATCCAATCAATAAGAGAGACAGTTAAGTTTTATCCTAAATCACGTATATGTGTTATTTTAGAGTAAATAATTAAGTTTAGTATGTATTACCAGTGTAACATGTCTGATTATTATATACAATAATAAAAAATCATTATATTTGCTTTTTATAAATAAAATAAATAATTATGAGTAACGGAACAGTAAAATTTTTCAACGACGCTAAAGGATTCGGATTCATTACACCTGATGACGGGAGTAAAGATGTATTTGTCCATGTAAGTGGTTTAACTGATGAAATAAGAGAAGGAGACAAAGTATCCTTTGAAGTTGAAGAAGGTCAAAAAGGATTGAGTGCAGTTAATGTTGCAGTTGTATAATTATAGCCCTTTTAACTTTTTTACATTAGAAAAGCATATCAATTATGATGTGCTTTTTTTATTTGTAAGATTAATTAGAAATGAATATAACAGAGCTTAAACTGCATTAAAATACAGTTTAATAGGAACCTTACCAATTTACCCAGCAATCTTCACATCATCACATAATAACTGACTGACAAACGAATACATGTTTTTTAATGCTTCCCTACTTGCCGTATTGTCATGAGTGATATAATTATCAATCGTTTCTTTAAGTTCTAACGATGTATTTAATCTAATTGCTACTGGAGTATGATTTACGAGTTTAGAATCTTTAAACAGCTTAACTACTTGATTACGAATGGCTCTTTTTTTGTCAATATTATCTGACGCAAGAATATCCAGTATTAGGTTTTGTATTAAGGTTTTGTTTTCCATATCTATCATAGTCATGTTCAATTATTGTACCATAACAGATTATTGATAGTAGGTGTCGTAATATATAGAAGTGGGGGTATTGTATATTTAGGTCGGTTATAATTAAAACGCATTATGAGATAAAAACCCTACCACAACCTCATGCCTCCCTCAATAGCGTCAATAATTCCCATACCAATGCACACTAGACAAAACATTCAGCAACGTCCTAACAATCTTTACTCATATCAGATATACCATTAATCTAAAATAAAAAAGACAACTCATGAGAACCGGCCTCTGTTTGAGTATTATTTTAATCATCGTGACAATCTTCATCTATCTCACCATCACAATCATTGTCTAAATTATCATCACAAATCTCATCTGCTCCTAGATAAACTGTGTCATCATTATCATCGCAATCTGTGTTGTCATCTACAAAGACGTTTTGGTTATTTGGATCTTCATTTTCTGCAAAATGTGCATTTGCTTCTTCAAGAGTCATACAAGTTTCAATATAAGTATCAGTGTCCCCATAACCATCCCCATCATCATCTAAATACCAAATATTCTTTGCCCCCATAGATGCATCTTCAGAATCACAATCTGCACAGTCAGCAATTCCATCACCATCACTGTCATCTTCTGCAAAATCTATCACATAGTCTTGCATGCTTTCACCTTCATTGTGGTTATCTAGATGTTTCTGTAAAGCATTTTCACTAATGTTAATGTGCTTGAATTCATCTAATTCTTTATCATAGTGGCAGACATCCACTTTTGAGACTGAATTTTCTCTCAACTCTTCTTTCTCTATGGAAGATTTTTCACATGCTAGAAATAATAGAGCAATACAGACTATACTTATAATTAAATAGCAATACTTTTTCATGATATATAAATTTAAATTAATGAATACAAGCCTATGATAGTATACAAATACCATCATAACATTAATTTGGGATACCAATGGGGTGTAAATATCTAATTTAAATAGTAGGTAGATCTATTGCTGGGGCGTGGAGGAATAAATTTTTATGAGAACTTAAATATAATAAAAAAATGAACTTGAAACAAAAATAAGAACACTTTTTTAAGCACTATACCACATTCTGCTCCAACCTAATAACCTATACCAGCAATAAGGTGATACTTTGTCTAAAAACAATTACTAAAACCTAGGCAACTATTTTTGTAAATAATACGTCTATGTATATAGTAGCTTATTGAATTTAATCTCAATCAAATAATATGTTAGATAATCCTAAGGTAAACATCAAAATAAAACTTTCTGTACTATGGGTCTCAGTCATTTTTTGCTATCTATATGGTGATTATTTTGAACTTTATGTTCCAGAAAAAGTAAATAACCTATTAACTGGCGAGAATATTTTAGATAGTCCAACCAAGTTGTTAATTGCATCAATAGTTATAGCTATTCCCTCAATAATGGTTGCATTATCGATTATTCTAAAACCCAAAATCAATCGAGTTCTAAATATCATTTTCGGAACAATATTTACATTAATGATGTTACTCATTGCAATAAATTCATTGACGCCTTGGTATAGTTTTTATGTTTTTCTAGCTATTTTGGAAAGCTTAATAACATCTTTGATTGTCTTTTATGCTTGGAAATGGCCAAGAAAATTATCTGATTAAAAGTTTTGATAGGATTCTTATTGTTATCAACTTTGAATACCCCAATAAGCCCCATCCTAACAGCCTATGTCTTCAGTCAGATGATAGTTTGTTATAAATAAAGAAACAGCCGCTTAGGGCTACCTTAATTAATTATTTGAATTTAATATCCAGTTTAGCAATCGTTCTTTATCTACAATAGACCATGAATGTGGATGCCTTTCCCCATTGCTTCTATACCCTTTGTTCTTAGTAGTAATGTGTCTAACCGAGTTTTCTCCATACTTGTTTCTTAAACTTTTTGCTAATAATTCAATATAATAGGCATTCATATCTTCATATTCAGTTTGCCTATTTTTTTTCCACCAAACTAAATCTGGCTCTGTATATAGCCTAATCTGTACGTCATTAAGATTAGATAAATTATTCATTGAATTAGTTTTAGATAAATAAGGAGAATTTCCTTCATAATTAGAAAGGCTTGAATCTCCAGTTCCAAACTCTGACTCGAACAAATTAACAATCCAAAGAGCCTCTTCAACTGCAACTTCTGAATAGTTCTTTTTGATATCTTTTTTAGCATCTTCGTATAAACCTAAAAGGTCTATTGGAGAATCAACAATAAATACTCCTTTTGGTTGTAAAGAAGAATTAATTGATTTTAAATAATTTGTCAGTATAAGAGATACATTTCCACCACTAGAAAAACCTCCAATAAAAATATTTCCAGTATTAATCTTGTTCACTTTTGTGGCTTGTATAATTATATTCTCTAATTCTTTTTTTTCAGCTTCAGATAACCATAAATGTTGATTGAAATTCATCATCAAAACAGCTATGTTTTTTTTTATAGCAACATCTACAATATTAAATTCAGTCTTAGTATTTTCAGCATTACAAGGAAAACATGGAAATAAAATTAAAAGTCCTTTTTGTTTTTTCGGAATAACTAGCTCATACGAATCTGTCACAATGGTTTCTGATTCAGTAAATATGGCTCCTCCTTTTTTAGTTTGAGATATACCTTGAGTAGAATATATCGTAGTTAGTGATATTAGAATTATTAATATTTTATTCATTCTTATTTTATTTTCAATTGAACCAAAGATACAACATCTACCAGCCACCACACAACCCATTAAACACCATGCTAACAGCCTCTTACAACCATCAGATGATGGTTGTCTAAAATAAGAAGAGACAGCCATTCTTGACTGTCTCGTTTCAATTTAGTTATGATAATATTACTCAATAATCAGACGCTTAGTTGCCTTAGTTGAATCAGATTGTATGATAATAAAATACATTCCTTTAGACAAATTAGATAAATTAACATCCTGACTATTATTAAAATTTTCTAAAGAAATTGATTGCACTGTCCTCCCTGATATATCAATCACTTTCATTTTTTTTAACTGCTCATTACCTGAGTAATTCAAAGTGAAATTTCCATTGTTTGGATTTGGATATATATTCGATAATTGGTGTAATAAATTATCCTCTATACTAAGCACAGCACTCCCAGTACCTTGAATAACATAGTCATAAACAGCTTCATTAACATCATCATTACTTACAATTAATGTCGTCGTTTTTAACCCAGGGGTTAAAGGTGTAAAAGTTACTGTATATGTTGTAGTAGCTCCTCCAGAAATAACTGCAGGAAGTGTAATTCCTCCAACAACAAAATCAACAGCATCAACTCCTGAAGAAACTATTGTAGTAACATTTAAATTTGCCGTTCCTGCTGTATTATCAATGGTATACGTTTTTACAACTGATGTCGCAGTAGTTCCAAATTCAGTATCATCAGCTAAATCTGGAGTAATATCTCCATCTAGAATACTTACTCCATTACCTAAAACATCAATTTCTGGAGAAGTTGGACAAGCCCCACCACTTCCACATGTAACATGTAAATTTGCAGTTACAAAACACACATAATCTGCTGCGCTAAATTGAGCATTTCCATCGGCTATACTTACTGTCCAAGTTCCTGCAGCATCTTCTCCATCAAATGCAGACAGTGGATTGTGTGGTTTTCTATTACCTGAAGTCATTGCTGTTTCATCATTAGCTAACACTATCGCATCATCATCAAAATAAACTGTAGCATCAGTGCTCGGAAAAGAACTATCAAAATAAGTAATCACTTGTGTGGCGTTACCAGTAAAATATCCCCAATCATCCTGAACTAATTGTACTTTAGTCCCTGATGGTGATTCAAGCTGAATTGCCAAATCACCATGTACCCCATAAGCGCTAGAGCCGATGTTACAATCAGGACCACTACCAATAAGAAGGTTAATCTCTAATTCTACTTCTGACAATGAAGTACACCCTCCTAATTCACCACTCGTTATAGTGAATGTCCTATCCACATGATTTGGACCTTTAACAGTTCCTGCAGTACTGTTATTTTTTGACACAACAACATCTGGCAAAGCTGCATTTCCTTGAACCATAAAAGTAAATGGAGCCTCATTTATATCATTATTAGCAATTGAGATTATCGCAGTTTTCATACCACTTCCACTAGGGTTAAAGGTAATCTCAAAGTTTAAGTTATCTAACTTAGATATTGTTCCTGTGGATGGTTGTAGAGAAATTGAAAAATCATTACTACCTGAAAGAGTAATATAATTAGGTGCGGAACCTGTAAGTGTTAAATTGGCCGTATTACTATAGTTATGAAGAGTAAAGGATTTAGTAATGGCAGAACAACCAGATTCAAAATCGGTAAAATCACCTACCTGAGGAGTCGCATCACCGTTTACAATATTAACGGTATTTCCAGTTGTCGCTATCTCTCCTATGGCAGGAGGCGCAACCAAAGTGGCAGCAGTCCCTGTAAAACCTTGGTTTGAGATTACAGCGACATATGGACCAGCATTAAATGTTTGACCTCCACCGTAATTCCCAGGAAGGTTTTGAGAATAAGTTCCTGCAGGAAGAGTGAAGTAATCCCCATTATTAATTGTAGAACTAATAGAGAATGTAATTTCTTCATCAGTTGCCGCAATAAAAGAACCAAAATCTGCTTGATAAGTCCCCATCTGTACTGGAGCTCCTGTTAGCCCTCCAGTTGTAGAATAACTAGGACCTGTTGCAGTTCCTGTACTTCCAGGAGAAGGCATTGCATTATATACATTTTTCACTATTACTGTAACTCCTCCTGCGTTAAAATAGGATTCGGAAAATTGAAAAGTAGCGTCTGTGTTTAATACCATTTTAAGTTGCGCCCCTCCAACAACACTAAATGTAGCATCAAAGGTTTGAGCATTAACAACAAAGTTTCCTAAAAGGAATATTGAACAAATAAGTAATGTTTTTTTCATATTAAAATTGGTTTTTAGTTTAAGTACAAATATATGGTTCTGTTGTATTAAATTTTACTATTTCAAATATATCTGATTTTGAAAGGGTAAAAGCAGCATTATGTATCGCCACCACCACACAACACACTCAGTTCCTTCCTAACAGCCTCTTCCAGCATTCAGATAATAGTTGTCATAAACAAGAAAAGCAGCCCGATATGGACTGCATTTGGTTGTTGTTTAGATGTTTGTTAATTATTCAGCTCCATTACCTATATTCTTAATATCTAATCCTAATATTAAATCGGTTAATCTTCGTTTCATTATAAGTATAATTATGAATTCCAAGGGCCAAAAAATTACTGTTATGTTTCTAATAATTTTCCTTATAAAAAATCTTTTCTTATTATTAGAAACGTCCGTAATCTTTAACTTTAATAAGTATTTCCCAATTGAACCATTTTGGAAAACCGTATCCTTAAATACCAAAATTGTTAAAATAACATAAGTTAAATAACTTGAATAGTTTGAATTTGTCTTTTCAAAAATAAACCCTAATATACCTGATAAAAAACCTAATATTAAAAGCTCTATAAAAAAGGCAATACATCTTTTTACTAATAAACTTGAGTTCTCCATTTTCTTTTTTTTTATTACCCTATTCTTTTTCATCCTAACTTCTATTAATTCATCATTTAGAAACTTATAAGCAATATCATTATTCTCTAATCTATCAACCGTAATACCGTATTTATAAACCGCTCCCCTTTTATCAAAAGAACTCCATCCTTTATTTTTAATATAATATGGGTGAGTCAATGTGTTTATATTAATCGTTCCATCTTCAAATTCAATCTTAATAAAATCATTACTCTCGGATTGTTGAGTTAGTAACCTAGCCTAGTGGGAACACCCTCAAACAAATACTTTACACAATGTAAGGTCTTTGTTGTTTTATACACCCTTTGTAGCTACTACTCTAAAAGGATATCCTAGTCTTTTCTATACCATCGACAATTTACTTCAAAATTCCATATTACAGGAAAAAACTGACATACAATTAGGTGTCTTCTAGAGTTCTTTTTGTTGCAATTAACTTTTATCATATAAAAAAGCATCCGATAATCGTTTTTTTTATTCATTCATCGAATTGTTTATAAGTACAAACAAAAAAACACGCTAACTATTTGATATGTAGCCTGTTTTAAATACATTCACAATCCCCAAAAGAATAACCTACTACAATATTTAACTAATATTAAATTTCACCCATGGGGAAAACACTATTTTTATCTTGCTTTTTACTAAGCAATATTTGCTTAGGGCAAATAACCGGAGTAGGAATTAACGAAACAGTTCCTGAACAAAAACTACACTTAGGTTCACGAACCGGAACTATAAGAGTTGACGGTTTAAACGGAACAAATAATGAATACAATGGAAATGAAGTTGGCATAACATACCCTGTGTATGTTGATTCTAACGGAGATCTTACTTTGGAAATTTCTGCTACTGAAAATAATGATGGGTATGATCCTTGGACAACTACTGACATTAATGGAACAGTTACTATTCCTGCAGGTGGCCCAGATGACGGTTATGAAACTGTTGAAATTTTAGATATCCCTTTAACGGTTACTAGACCTGTAATAGTTGAGTTGAAATACGCTATAAGTATTGAGGTTTTTGCAGATCCCGCATTAAATATAATTAAAGACATATATGCACGTAATATTACAAACTTTTTCACCTTAGATGCTCCTACGCTAACTGCTACAGAAAGAAGATATGGGCAAAGTTCAAGATGTTATTATAACAATAATGACGCTTATACAAACGCTGGTGCTGCGCCAGATGCCGCTACAGGGTTTATATACAATTCCGGTACTACATATATCAACTTACCAGCAGGTACACATACATTACGTTTTTATGGTACTGTCTCTTCAGGTGATGATGATCAAAACACACATATTCGGTTTGCTGGTGGTCCAGATGCCATTTTTGTTCGTATCTACTAATAAATATTATTTATGAAAAAACTTATATACTTTATTATTATATTATTTTTTAATATATCCTTTGCTCAGGTTGGTATCGGTACAGTTAATCCTCAACAAGATTTACACATTGCAGGAACTACATCTACAATACGAATTGAGAGTCAAAATAGCATTAATGAACCAATTCTAAATACTGGTGCAGAATTAGCCCCCATATTTGTTACTCCTGATGGAGATTTAACGGTATACCCTCCAGGATATACTACTGGTGGTACTGTAGGGGATTTAGAACCATTAAACTTTTTAATTAGTTTTGATAATTTTATTCCAAACGGACCTTATGGTGATGGTACAGTTGTTACAAATAGTGAATTGATAACCGATTCAACACCAGTACAACTTGTATCTGTTCCATTTTCAAGTCCTCAAACGGCTTTAATTGAAGTGCGTTATGTAATGACAATTGATTTGTCAGACGAAATATTACCCGCACCTGCAGCATCAACTTTTCAAGATATCTCAGCAAGAACAATACACACGTATTTTTATATCGATTTAAATAACGATGGCTTAGATGCCACGGAATTGTCTAAAGTTTATGGATTACATGGTGAAGCATATTCATCTTATAGTCAAGGTTCAGTAGGATATGCATTTATTCACGGTGTTGGTTATGGTGGTATTCCTGCAGGGGATCATGCCTTAGTGTTCTTTGGAGAAACAAAAGATGGAACTAACAGAAAAACATATGTAGGATTTGGTGGGTCATCAGATAATTTAAAAATCCGTATTTACAACTAATCAATAAGTTATGAAAAACACATTATTATATATATTTATATTTGGTTCAATAACAACATTTTCCCAAGTAGGAGTTAATACAACTACACCTAAAGAAGAATTACATATTGAAGGAGCAACATCTACAATTCGTGTAGAAGGTTTAAATTTAGCTAACAATAATTTAAATTTAGGTACCATAGAAAATACCAGAGTGTATGTAGATACTGATGGTGATTTGGTTTTAGGTAATGGTTCTACTGATATAGAAGTATTATTTAATCCAGCTAACTATTTAGAAGACCCATTAGATACTGGGGGAGCTGATTCAAATCAAATCAATCAAACTGGAGTTGGCTCAGGGTATAGTCAAGCCGGATGGCCAAGGGTTATTGGTCCAGGAACATCAACATTTACACTAACTAGAAATGCTATTGTTGAAATTAATTACTCGTTGTCTTATGAAATATATAAAAGTGGTAGAGGGATTGATGACGAACATGCACGTACGGTGCAATTTTATGTCTATTTAAGAAATGGTAGTCATACAGGAGCAATTGTATCAAATGATATTGACGGCACACCAATAACTTTTGCTGGAAACGTTGGTTCGTTAGGGTATAGTGGGCAATTCTATACTAATGGAGATAGAGATGGTGCAGATGGTATGGAAGGTTTTGATAGAAAATATTTTGCCACAGGTCATGATTACGTTAAACTAGGACCTGGTACTTACTCACCTATGTTTGCTGGCGTAATGTTTGTTGCTAACACAGCAGGAACAGGTGCTGTTAAAATGCAAATTGGTGGCGGAGATGATGAAATTGTTATAGTAGCACACTACTATAATTAAAGTTTCTAGATATTATAAACGAACAAAGACTTTACAGCAATGTAAGGTCTTTGTTCGTTTATAACACCTCCTTAATTTGTTGCCTTATCCCATTAAAAACAAAAGCTACTCCATTCTTTTTTCCTAACAATATTTTACCAATTGGGGAACTAGGAGAAATGGCATAATATGTATCTCCCTCAGCTGTAATAGCTCCGACACTAATAGCTAAAAAATAAGCTCCTTTATCAGTGATGATTATACTTCCTAAACGAGCAACATCAGATGAAGTGTCAATCACTACTCTTGAAAATAACTCTTGTTGTTTTTGGATATCTGCTAACTGATTACCTGCTTTCTCACGCTCCAATTGCAACATAGCTCTTCCGGTTTCATGCTTGTCACCAGCTGAACTTTTTGTTTCTGACTGTAATGATTCTTGAATACTATTAATACGGCCAATAACTGAATTTAATCTCCCTTCAAGAAATTTTTTACATTCCTCGTATAATTGTTCTTTTACTGTCATTACACCAAATTTGCTAATTCCTCACCTATCAAACTTCCAATTGCAACTCCCATACCTCCTAAGCGCACTCCGCAATACACATTAGCAGACACCTGTTTTACTATGGTTTTCTTTTGAGTTCCTACACCCATAATTCCTGTCCAACGATGATCAATTTCAAAAGGAGTATTAGGTAGTATGATGTTTTTCAAATGCGTTTCCAATTGTTTTTGAATCAATTGAGACGTTTCCATTACCGTAGTTTCCTCTCCTTTAAAATCTAAATTTCTACCACCTCCAAAAAGGATTCTACTATCAATATTCCTGAAATAATAATAGCCCTCATCAAAATGAAATGTTCCTTTAATATGCAAACCTTTAATTGGTTTTGTAATTAACACCTGTGCACGTGCTGGTTCCACTGCTTCATTTAGTAACTGTTTTGCAAAACCATTGGTAGCGATTAACAATTTATTTGTTTTAAAAGAATAACTAGAATCAAGAACAACTTCAACATCTGCATCCCTTTCATTAAATGTTTTAACGGTAACATTATTCAGAATTTTAACCCCTTTAGATTGTGCTAATTTTAATAGCGCCCCCATCATTTTTCCAGTATCTATTTGTCCTTCAAACTGATTAAATACATAGTTTTCTTTCACATTATGAAATCCAAATCTATTCTCAGACACCCTAAAAACATCCTCCTTAAAAATAGGCTTCAGCATTTTATTTACGGCTTGTAATTGATCCGAACAAGTGTTGAATAAATCATTCTCTTTAGAAAATAGCTCAAAACTTCCATGCTGCTGAAAATCAATTGTTGCATCCCCTAAATTATCTCGAAGTAATTCAAGCCCCTTCCAGCGCTTTTCAATCAATTCAAGCACCTCACTCTCAGAATGCGACTTTAAATCAGACAGTATCTCTGAAATACTCCCAAAACAAGCAAAACCTGCATTCTTAGTACTTGCTCCATGAGGTAACATTCCTCTTTCCAAAACTACTATTTTAGCATTTGGATATTTTTTACGCAATGTAATTGCAGTATTCAATCCTACTATTCCGCTGCCGACAATTGTAAAATCGACATTAGAAAACCATTCTGTTTTTTCCCAGTAACTTAAATTCATCTTGCAAATTATACCATTTAAAATTTAAAACACACTATTAAATAATTTCTTTATATATTAAAAATATAACCGTAGCTAATTCCGATAGCTATCGGGAATACTGATCTTTTTAGACTCCTCTAAACCAAAATCAATTCAATATTCTTCATGCTTATTGAGGTTCAAATTGGAATAACTATTTTGTGTTAAGGATAGCAGCGGCATCCTTTTCTTTTTTCAAGAAAAGATACAGCGGATAGCCTGACTTTTACCGAAGTAAAAGAAACACCATAAAAAAAGCCTCTAAATAAATAGAGGCTTGTTATATATTAATAAGGTTCCCAACAACTCGGGGACAAACTTATATTGTGCTAACATTCTTTTCCATCACAAAATCTTCCATGAATTTTGTGGTATAATTACCAGCAACATAATCAGGATGATCCATTAATTGTCTGTGAAAAGGGATTGTTGTTTTAACTCCTTCAATTATAAACTCATCTAATGCGCGCTTCATTTTGCTAATTGCCTCTTCTCTTGTTTGAGCAGTGGTAATTAATTTAGCGATCATAGAATCATAATTTGGAGGAATCATATAACCAGCGTACACATGAGTATCTAAACGCACTCCATGTCCTCCCGGAGCATGTAATGTAGTAATTCTACCTGGAGAAGGTCTGAATCCATGATACGGATCTTCTGCATTAATTCTACATTCTATTGCATGCAATTTTGGATAGTAATTTTTACCTGAAATTGGGATACCAGCAGCAACCCTAATTTGCTCACGGATTAAGTCATAATCAACAACTTGTTCCGTAATTGGGTGCTCTACTTGTATACGCGTATTCATTTCCATAAAAAAGAAATTTCTATGCTTATCCACTAAAAACTCTACCGTACCAGCTCCTTCATATTTAATATACTCTGAGGCTTTAACAGCAGCTTCACCCATTTTTTCACGTAATTCATCTGTCATAAACGGAGATGGTGTTTCTTCCGTTAATTTTTGATGACGACGCTGCACTGAACAATCTCTTTCTGATAAATGACATGCTTTTCCTGTAGAATCTCCGATAATTTGAATCTCTATATGCCTTGGCTCTTCAATGAGCTTTTCCATATACATATCGTCATTTCCGAAGGCAGCTCTTGATTCTTGACGCGCAGAATCCCAAGCGTCTCTTAAGTCTTCAGCCTTCCAAACAGCACGCATCCCTTTACCTCCACCACCAGCAGAAGCTTTTAGCATTACTGGGTATCCGGTTTCTTTAGCGGTTTTTACACAGTCTTCAAAAGTTTCAATAACTCCTTCACTTCCTGGAACACATGGTACTCCAGCTTCAATCATGGTCGTTTTAGCATTAGCCTTATCTCCCATTTTATCAATCATATCACCAGAAGCTCCTATAAATTTGATATCATGCTCAACACAAATTCTTGAAAATTTAGCATTCTCAGATAAGAATCCGTATCCTGGATGTATTGCATCAGCATTTGTAATTTCTGCTGCTGCAATAATACTTGACATCTTTAAATAAGAATCTTTACTTGGGGGGGGACCTATACAAACTGCCTCATCAGCAAACTTTACATGTAAACTTTCTGCATCTGCAGTAGAATATACCGCTACAGTTTTAATACCCATTTCCTTACATGTTCTAATAATACGTAAGGCAATCTCACCTCTATTGGCGATTAATATTTTTTTAAACATACTTTTTAGTTTAAGTTCCGAAATATCGGAATTTTGGTTTAGTAGTTAGGGAGTTTAGGACCTTATAGTCCTAGACACTTAAACCGTTAAACTTATAAACTTATCTCACAAAAAAAACCAAATCGAAATTTCTTATGATTTGGTTTTTTGTGGTTTTATATTATGATGGATCTACTAAGAATAGTGGTTGATCAAATTCAACTGGTGAAGAATCATCAACTAATATTTTAACGATTGTACCTGAAACTTCTGATTCAATTTCGTTAAACAATTTCATTGCTTCAATAATACATAACACATCACCTTCAGCAATAGTTTGACCTACTTCAACAAACATAGGTTTGTCTGGAGATGGTTTTCTGTACATTGTTCCAATAATTGGAGACTTTATTGTAATATATTTTGAATCTTCAGACGCATCATTTTCTACAACTGGAGCGGCAGCTTCCGCAACTACAGGAGCAATTGCAACTGGAGCTTGCATCATTGGTGCAGCAGCCATTGGCATTTGCTGAACGAAAGTTGTTGCTTCATCACCACCAGTTTTAATGGTGATTTTTACATCTTTCATTTCTAACTTTACTTCGCTAGCACCAGATTTTGCTACGAATTTTATTAAGTTTTGAATTTCTTTTAAATCCATGATAATAAATTTAGTTTATTAATTTTTATGTTCAGTGTTATATGCCCATTTTAAGTAGATAGACCCCCATGTGAATCCTCCACCAAAAGCAGCAAAAACAATATTATCTCCTTTTTTTAATTTACTTTCGAAATCACTTAACAACAATGGCAATGTTGCTGAAGTTGTATTTCCGTATCGTTGAATATTCATCAGTACCTTTTCATCCGCTATACCCATTCTGTTCGATGTAGCATCGATAATGCGTTTATTAGCCTGGTGCGCTACCAACCAATTTACATCATCATGACTTAAATTGTTACGTTGCATGATTACTTCGCTTACTTCTGCCATTCTTGAAACTGCATTTTTAAACACCATTTTACCATCTTGCTGTACAAAATGATCTTTAGTTTTTACTGTTTCTACTGAAGGTGGTAAGATCGATCCACCTGCTTTAATTTGCAAGGCTTCTCTACCAGCACCATCTCCTCTTAAATATTGATCAATAAAACCTAAACCTTCAGTATTAGGCTCAAATAATACTGCACCTGCACCATCCCCAAAAATAATTGAAGTAGATCGGTCTTCATAATCAATAATAGAAGACATTTTATCAGCACCTATTAGTAGTATTTTTTTAAATCGTCCTGATTCAATAAGTGCTGTAGCGGTAGTCATACCGTATAAGAAACCTGAACATGCTGCATTTAAATCATATGCAAAAGCATTCTCAGCGCCAATTTCACTAGCTACATAAACAGCTGTAGCTGCAACCAAAACATCTGGCGTAATTGTAGCTACAATTACGGCGTCAATCTCTTTAGGATCTAAATTTCTTTTTTTAATTAAATCTTGTGCTGCTTTTATTGCAAGATACGAAGTACCAGCACCTTCTTTTTTAAGAAGCCTTCTCTCCTTTATACCTGTTCGCGAAGTAATCCATTCGTCATTAGTATCAACCATTGTTTCCAATATTTTGTTGGTTAATACAAAGTCAGGAACATATGCTCCGACTGCTGTTATTGCTGCAGTTATTTTATTCATTGTTTTGTTTTTGTTTAAAAAAGGCTTGAAAACTACTGTTTTTCCCTTGTTTTGTTCAAAAAGTAGTGCAAAATAACCTCTTTTTAAGAGATATGAAAGTTTATACCCTATTATTTAATTTTATTCTTTAGTCGACTCTACATTAAAACACTTTGGTGAATTTAAATCACAGTAATCAACCTTAATTAATAACTTTAAAAGCTCCATTTAATAAAACAAAAAAACTCTCACTTACGTGAGAGTTGATTTAATAGCTATGCTATTGTATATTTAATCTTCTACTTCTTCTTCTTCTACAGAATTGTCAATTACTACCTGACCTCTGTGATATAACTTCCCTTCAAACCAGTGAGCTCTATGGTATAAGTGAGCTTCACCTGTTGTTGGACAAGTAGCTATTTGAGGTACAATTGCCTTATAATGAGTTCTTCTTTTATCTCTTCTAGTTCTGGAGATTTTTCTCTTAGGATGTGCCATTTTATTCTTATTTGTCTGTTAATAGATTCTTTAATTTATTCCAACGAGGATCAACATCATCTGATTCTTCCTCGGTACTCTCTTTTAAACTATATTTTTCAATACTAGATAGTATCGCTATATCTAACGTACCATCTTCAATTCCTGGATGACTTACCTTAAACGGTCTTGCTAAAACAATCATTTCATAAATATATTGTTTCACATCAACTTCATATTCACCATGAGGTAAAATTAAAATCTCTTCATTTTCGTTATTAAATTCCTCACCAAAATGCACTAGTAACCTTAAATCCGTCTCTATTGCTTGATCAAATGGTTCGTTTGTTAAATCACAATTTACATTAATAGTTCCTTGAACACTAAAGTCAAGCTCCAACATTGTAGCTGTTTTATTTAACAATAATGATGCTGTAATTGCTACATCATTAAATTCGTCATATCCAAAAAAATCAAAGAACGCATTAGTTACTCCAAACTCAAAATTATGTTTTCCTTCCTTTAATCCAACAAATGGGATCGTAAACTTCTTCATACATCAATCTATTTGAAAAAATATTTTGAGTCTGCAAATATAAAACTTTTATTTTACTACCACCCTAGATATTAACATTTTTTTGTTTATATCTTTCTGCCTCTTCGCAAAACGTCTTTAGTGAGCTCCGCATATTCCGCTCTATTTCTCACAATTTTAATTGCTTCAAACAATGCCTCGGTGAATGAGCTTTCATCCGCTATACCTTTTCCTGCTATTTCATATGCTGTACCATGATCAGGAGATGTTCTCACCTCTGACAATCCTGCAGTGTAATTCACCCCATTACCAAACGTTAATGTCTTGAAAGGAATTAGCCCTTGATCGTGATATGAAGCTACTATAGCATCAAAATTTTTATAATTATTAGACCCAAAGAAACTATCTGCAGCATAAGGCCCAAAAACCATTATGTTGTCATTATACAGTGCTTCGATAGCTGGCTTTAATACCTCGTCATCTTCCTTACCAATAACACCGTTATCACCCGAATGAGGATTAATACCCAAAACTGCAATTTTTGGATTATTAATTCTGAAATCTTTCTTTAAAGACTCATTTATAGTAGTAATTTTTTCTTTAATCAGCTTAGGAGTTATTTCATTAGCGATATCTTTCACCGCTACATGATCAGTAAGCAAACCAACTTTTAAACCCTCAGAAACCATAAACATTAATGCATTACCCTCTAGCTCTTGCGCTAAGAAATCGGTATGCCCTGGGAATGAAAAATCTTCTGATTGAATATTGGATTTATTAATAGGAGCTGTTAACAGCCCATCTATTTTCTTCTCCTTAAGCGCCGCCGTAGCTGCCCGTAGTGATACTATCGCCAACTCACCAGCTTTTTTACTTTCCTTTCCAAATTCAAAATTAAAAGACTCCTCCCAAACATCTATGATGTTTAATTTTTTATCAACTAATTTATCTAAACTATCTACTCGTTGTGTTTGAGTAGTTAGGTTTAGGTGTTTTTTTAAATATTGTATTGATTTATGAGAAGCAAAAACAACCGGCGTACAAAAATCAAACATTCTTGGGTCAGCAAATGTTTTTAAAATAATTTCCGCTCCAATACCATTTAAGTCTCCTACAGAAATACCAATACTTATTTTCTTATCTACATTCATATAATGAGGTAATATTTATATCTTATAAAAAGGAATTCTTTTAGCTATCACTTTACAACTAAAAAAAGTAAATTTATTGTAATTTTGAAAACACAAAAGTAACCAATTATTTTATTAAAAATGTTTACAGGCATAATTGAATCTCTAGGGAAAGTTATTACAATAGAAAATGAAGGAACAAATGTTCATTATACTATAAAAAGCAACTTCACAAAAGAACTAAAAATAGATCAAAGCGTAGCCCATAATGGAGTATGTTTAACTGTTGTAGCTCTAAATGACGATGAGTATACCGTTACAGCTATTAAAGAAACACTTCAAAAAACCAATTTAAATTTATTACAAGTTAATGACATTGTAAATCTTGAACGCGGCATGAAACTCGGCGACAGGCTTGATGGACATCTAGTACAAGGACACGTAGATCAGACCGGAAAATGTATTGCTATAAAAGAAGAAAACGGCAGTTGGCTTTTTACTTTTCAATACGACAGCTCTTTAGGAAACATCACTATAGAGAAAGGATCTATAACTATCAGTGGTACTAGTTTAACCGTAGTAAATTCCAAAGAAGATCAATTTAGCGTAGCAATAATCCCATACACTTATGAAAACACAATTTTCAAAAACATTGAAATTGACAGTGTACTAAATTTAGAATTTGATGTGATAGGTAAATATGTAGCTAGGCTACATAAAAGGTAATACTATTTTTTATTGAAAGATTTTTTCACTCCATAAAACAATCCTGCAACCAACAAAGCTAACACCCCTCCATCAACTGGTAATCCAGGAGGTCCTAATGGCGCTGGCGGCGGAAGTTCTTGAACAGCAAACAAAGCTGGCACAGTAAATAACAATGCTAATACTAGAAAAAACGCTTTTTGTTTATTGTGTTTCATATGGTGTAAAAATAATAATAAAAATGTGCTGCCAAAAAAAAAAATGAACAAACCACATAATTTTAAACTAATCAATATTAGTTGTTAACAAACTACCAGAGATAAACCTGACCAGTCTGAAAAAGCAAATATAGAAAAAAAAATGACAATTAAAATTATGTTACCGTTTTTTTTGGCTACAAAGCTATAGACCAACGGGGATATACCTATATAAATTAGATAATTATTTAAAATTATAAACTTTGTCGAATAAAAACCAAGAAGCTTTATTACTTCTGTCAAAATTAAAAACAAGGCTACCCTCTAAACAAAAAGAAATCTTTTTTCATCTCTTCAATCGCTTCCTCACTATGATCGGTGATATAATTGATTGCATTTTCAGTAAACACATTTCCTTTTTCAGTTAAGGATGCAATATCATCATTAATAACAATCATGTTGTTTTTCAAGGCCAACTCTAATACAGATTTCGCTTGAGACTTCTGCCAATTGATATGTTCTCCTAAATGATTAACGTGTCGCTCCTTCTTTTCTTTATGATTTTTTAAATGCAACAAAAAAGTCAATAACAACACTTCAATTTTTTGTCGTTGTTGCTTATACATAACTGATATCATTCCTGTGGAGGGAGCAAATAAAAACACCGATAAAAACACAACACCTAACATACTAGCGATTGACCCGGCAATTGAAGCATCTAAGCCATGCGCTAACCAATATCCTGAAATGGCTGAAAACACACCTAAACCTACAGACAGAAAAAGCATTTTCTTTAAATCCTTTGTCAGCAAATAAGCTGTAGCAGCTGGCGCTATAGTTAATGCTACAACCAATATTGCTCCAACAGCATCAAAAGCACCGACAGTTGTTACAGACGCTACTGTCATTAATCCGTAATGCAATACCACAGGAGAAAAACCCAATGCTGATGCAAGTCCCGCATCAAAAGTACTTACTTTTAGCTCTTTAAAAAATGTAATCAACAAACTCAATGTTATTATTAAAATTGTTCCGATTACCCACAATGATTTTGGACCAACATCAGTACCAAACAACTCCAATCGATCAAAAGGAGCAAAAGCCAACTCCCCAAGCAATACCGCATCAATATCCAAATGCACATCATTGGCATTTTGAGCTATTAAAATAACTCCAATACTGAACAATGCAGGAAATATTAAACCAATAGCCGTATCTTCTTTTACCAACCCTGTCTTCTGGATAAACTCTACCAAGAACACCGTCAATATCCCTGTAAACGCAGCAAATATGATTAATAGCGGAGATGACAAATCATGAGTAACAAAAAAACCTACTACTATTCCAGGCAATATCGCATGACTTATCGCATCGCTAATTAAAGCCATTTTTCGAAGCACTAAAAACACTCCTGGAATTGCACAAGCAATAGCTACTATACATGCTATCAATTGTATTTCTATTTGCGCACTAGTCATTTGTTTCTATATGTTGATTATACAAGTTCTTTGCTTTAAAAAAACCTTCTTCTGTTAATGACCAATTTGAACCAATTAACACAATTAAGTTTTCTTTCTCTAATTTATGAAGTGACTTTTTTGTATATCCTTGAAAATTATTTAATATCTTAACCGTATGCGGATGACTAATATCATCATGATTTTTTGCAATATCATACATAAATGACAATGTTTTATGCAATTTCAAATCATTCCTGTTTTTTCTAAATCGAATTTCTTTAAACAACAATCCTCTCCCAGGAGAAAAAATAAACGACACTATCACAAACACCGAAGCAACCAAAACAATAACCGGACCTGTAGATAAATTAGGATAACTCGCACTTATTCCCGTTCCTATTACACCCGAAAAAGCTCCAAATGTTGCCGCTAGAGCAACCATTATAGCTAAACTATTTGTCCACTGTCTTGCTGCAGCTGCAGGCGCTAATAACATCGCGCTCATTAAAACTACCCCTACAGTTTGTAAACCCAAAATAATAGCAGCTACAATGAAGGATGTAATTAATGTATCTAAAAATTTTATATTAAATCCTAAGGTTTTTGTGTAATCAGGATCAAATAATAATAATTTAAACTCTTTCCAAAACAATAGCAACACCCCCAAACACACACTTGTAACTATTGCCATAAACCAAACATCTTTTTCTAATAAAGTAGCTGCTTGACCAAATAAATACTTATCCAACCCTGCTTGATTAGCATTCGGTTGTTTCTGAATAAATGTAAGTAATAACATTCCTACTCCAAAAAAAAGCGACAAAATCAACCCAAGAGCTGTGTCCGATTTTAAATGGGTTTTCGTAATGATTGATTTAATCCAAAACGCACCTAACAATCCGCTAATCAAAGCACCTAACAACAACGTATTACTATCTTTAGCTCCAGTTATTAAAAATGCAACTGCTATTCCTGGTAATGCAGCATGTGAAATTGCATCACCCAAAAGACTTTGTTTTCGCAACACCGCAAAACTCCCCAACATACCACATACTGCACCAAGAATTGCAGTACCTAAAGTAATAGTACGTAAGGTGTAGTCATTAAATAGAAGTTCTATGTATTCCGATATAGTCATTAGTTGTTGACAGTAGTCAAAATTGTTATTGGTTCGTTTTAATTCTTTAGCTATTTTAGCAAACTTGCAATCATTTTAGAAAGTTCTATCCTTAATTTTAAATCTATTCCAAAACACTTACCTGATAATTTATACCATAGGTTTTTATCAAATTTTCGTTGTTAAAAATAGCTGACACAGGGCCAGTAGCAATTTTCTTTACATTCAAGAACGTCACCCAATCAAAATATTCTGGAACAGTTTGTAAATCATGATGAACTACTATTACTGTTTTACCTGCTTTCCGTAAGATCTTTAAAATATTAATAATCGCCTTTTCTGTAGTTGCATCTACCCCTTGAAAAGGTTCGTCCATAAAATATATTTCAGCATTTTGCACCAATGCTCGAGCTAAAAAGATACGTTGTTGCTGCCCCCCTGAAAGCTGACTTATCTGCCTGCTTTTAAAAGGCAACATTCCTACTTTTTCCAAGGCTTCTAAAGCAGCTTTTTTTTCTGTTTTTCCCGGGCGTTTGATCCAACCCAAACTACCATAAGTCCCCATCAATACTACATCCAGTGCTGTTGTTGGAAAATCCCAATCAACACTTCCCTTTTGAGGCACATACGCCACCAACTTTCGTTGATTTTTATAAGGTTTCCCGAAAATAGTAACAGAACCCGCAATAGGTTTTATAATTCCTAATATCGCCTTTATAAGCGTACTCTTACCCGCTCCATTAGGCCCTACTATTGCCATCAATACTCCTTTTGGAATTGTTAAATCAATATCCCAAAGTACAGGCTTGTAATTATACGCAACAGTTAAATCGTCTATCGCAACGGCAATTTCCTCTTTCATTATTTTAATGCATTAACAATTGTTTTCATATTATAAGCATACATTCCAATATACGTGCCTTCTTTAGTCCCCGGATTACCGAGGGCATCAGAATACAAAGTTCCTCCAATTTCTACTTGATGACCTTTAGATTTTACCGCAGCTTGCAGTGCTTCTACCGTACGTACAGGAACTGAACTCTCAATAAAAACAGCCTTGATATTATGTTCGATAATAAAACTAGAAATACGTTGCACGTCCTGCACCCCAGCTTCTGTAGCTGTTGATAACCCTTGCAAACTTACTACTTGAAAATCGTATGCTTTTCCGAAATATGCAAAGGCATCATGAGCAGTTACTAAAATTCGTTTTTCTATAGGCAGCACTTCTAGTTGTGCCATATTCCTTTTCTCTAATACTGTTAGTTTTTCAATATATTTTTTAGCATTATCAGCATACACTGTTGCATTTTTAACATCTAATTTTGATAATTCATCAGCCACATATTGGGTTACCTTTTTCCATTGTGTAACAGAAAACCAAAAATGAGGATCATAACTTGATGCAAAATCGACTGACGATATTAAATCAGATTTTGAAATAGCATCCGAAACTGCAATTGTTGTTTTTCCTTGATGGCGCATTTTCTCAAATACATCCTCTAATTTTCCTTCTAAATGTAATCCACTATAAAAAATCGCATCTGCATTATAGAATTTAGTCACATCACCTTCACTAGCTTTATATAAGTGCGGATCTACCCCTGCTCCCATTAAACCTTCTAAAATAACATTATCTCCTGCTAACTCTTTTACCAAATCAGTTACTTGAGATGTTGTTGTCACAACTTTCAACTTTCTATTTTCTATATCCACCTTCACTTCCTTCTTACAGGAAAAAGCCATCAGTACTATTAATGCAATTATATAATTTTTCATTCTTTATTTTTTACGTAAATATTAGTAGCTATTTGTTGTGAAATGGTAAATTCATTCGCGCCTATCCTAATTAGCATTGAATTATCAAATGCTTCTTTTTCCAGTACTGTAATTTCTTTCCCTAATGCTATTTCTTGCTTATCTAGATAACGTAAAAAATCAGACGATGTATCTTTTACTCCGATGCAAACTGCTTTCATGTTAACGCCAATAGTTGAAAGTAACGATTTTTCTAAGAAATTTATATTCCCATCCTTATCAGGAATAGGGTCGCCATGAGGATCATGCTTTGGAAATCCTAAAAAAGCATCCATTTCATTTATCAACTTTTTAGAATGAATATGTTCCAATTGCTCCGCAACCTCATGCACTTCATCCCAATTAAAATTGAATTTCTGCACCAATAGTACTTCCCATAAACGGTGTTTTCTAATTACATTAGCTGCAATCTTCTCCCCTTTATCAGTCAGTGTTACCCCGTGATACTTCACATACAACACCAATCCTTTCTCAGACAATTTTTTAACCATATCGGTTACCGATGAAGCTTTAGTATCCAACTGCTGTGCTATAGCATTTGTACTTATCCCTTTTTCAGTTTTGACACTTAAATGAAATATTGCCTTTAAATAATTTTCCTCAGACTTAGAAAGCATTAATTTGTTTTTTAGACAAATATACGACATAAATTTAGATGTATTTTAATTTATTTTTAGGTTAGTCTAAAAATTTGATTAGTTTTGCAGAAAATAAATTAGATGAAGATGAAAAAACAATTCACAGTGTTCTTGATAATGTGTTTCAGCATTATCAGTTTTGCACAACATGACCATAATGCTATTTATACTATAGAAGGTATAGTTAGCAATGATGGAACTCCTATTGCTTTTGCTACAGTATCCATAAAAGGAACTTCAAATGGCGCTGCTTGTGATGAGAACGGAGCATACCTCTTAAAATCTACACACGGAGAATTTACAATTATTGCTCAAGCTGTAGGTTATAAAAACAGCGAAAAAACCATTGATTTAGACAATAATACTAACTTAAACTTTGATTTAAAAGAAGACATTTCTAGCCTAGATCAAGTAGTAGTAACCGGAACAAGAACCTACAAAAAGAGAACAAATTCTGCTGTCATTGTAAATGTTATCAATAGTCAAACCCTAGAAAACGTACAAGCATGTACTTTATCAGAAGGATTAAAATTCCAAACAGGATTGCGTGTAGAGACTAATTGCCAAACATGTAATTACACACAATTACGTATGAATGGTTTAGCAGGTGGATATTCACAAATACTTATTAATGGACGTCCAATATTTAGTCCGTTAACAGGGTTGTATGGAATGGAACAAATACCTACAAACATGATTGACCGTATTGAAGTTGTTCGTGGTGGTGGCTCTGCATTATACGGATCAAGCGCTATTGGTGGTACGGTAAACGTAATTACTAAAATCCCTAGAAAGAATAATTATGAAATTGGGTTTACACATCAGAACTTCAAAGGAACTCCAGAAAATATTCTAGCTGGTAATGTAACCGCCATCAGTAAAGACAAAAATACTGGAGCTACATTCTTTTTAAACAATCGTCAACGTAGTGCTTATGATGCTAACGGTGATAATTTTTCAGAATTACCACAACTTAAAAACTTATCTTTTGGTACTAACTTGTTCTTTTTACCAACTGAGAATCAAAAATTAGAAGTGAGTTTAAGTAAACTAAACGAATATCGTTACGGTGGTGAAATGGTTGAAGGCGCTGCGCACTTTGCTTTGCAATCAGAAGAACGTACTCACGATGTGTTTATGGGTAATTTAGATTATCAAATTAACTTTAATGAAGACAAGAGCTCCTTCATTATTTATGGCGCTACACAACACACTGAACGCGTGCATTACACAGGAATAGTACCTGATAAAGGAGGTGATATTAATCCTGAAACAGGTTTAACCGACTATGAAAATCACTTAGTTGACCCACCATACGGAACCTCAGTAAACCTAACTATGCAAGGTGGTATGCAATTAAATCATAAGCTAGAAGAATTTATTGGCGGCAACAACGTACTTACATTCGGGACCGAATACATCTATGATGATGTTTTTGACAATATTCCCGCTTACAACAATTATACTATTGATCAAATTACAGAAAATTATGCAGCTTTTTTTCAAAGCGACTGGGAAATTAGCCCGAAAGTAAACTTCCTATCAGGAGTACGTTTAGACAAACATAATTTAGTAGACAATATAATTGCTAGCCCAAGAGTTTCGTTTTTATACAAGCCTTTTGGTAAAGCACAATTTAGAGCTACTTGGGGAACTGGTTTTAGAGCTCCTCAAGCTTTTGACACTGATTTACACATTGCCTTTGCTGGTGGAGGAGTTTCTAGAATTTCTTTAGCTGAAAACTTGAAAGAAGAACGCTCAAATAGCTACAGTGCTTCTTTTAATTACGACAAAGGAAACGAACATTTCATTGCAGGTTTTACCTTAGAAGGTTTTTACACACATTTAAAAGATGCTTTCACACAAGTACATATTGGTGATGATCAATTTGGAGAGCGATTTGAAAAACAAAATGGCGATGGAGCAACCGTTAAAGGTGTTACTTTTGAAGCAAGAGCAAATTTTGATAAAGTAGTGCAAATAGAAGCAGGATTCACCTTACAATCAAGCTTGTTTACTACAGCCGTAGATAACTTTGATAATTTAGCTCCTAAAAAGGAGTTTTTAAGAACTCCGAACGATTACGGATACGCAACCTTTAGCTACACACCAACAAAGAGGTTTAATACTTCATTAAACCTTGTGTATACAGGTAAAATGGAATTAATGCATATTATTCCAGATCCTTCAGATTCTGATGAAACCATTGGAGTTTACAGTAAATCTTCTCCATTTACGGAATTAGGGTTTAAATCGAGCTATATATTTAACCTAAAGAAAACAGGAGCCGACCTACAAGTGTTTGGTGGAGTTAAAAACATTTTTGATGAATATCAAACTGATTTCGATTCAGGGAAAAACCGTGATAGTAACTATGTTTACGGACCTGGAGTGCCAAGAACATTTTTTATAGGTTTAAAAATAGGTACAGGGTTATAAAAAACCATTAATGTCCAGTAAAAGAATAAAGACCGCTGCCCTGTTAGAATAGAGAACCAAGATTGTCAGCAAAAAACTATCTTGTTGATTGCATTAATCCTTTCTCTTTTCATAAAAAGTAAGCTATAATTTTAACCGAACAACAGTGATAAAAAATAGAGGAATCCCCTCTCCTTTGGAGAGGGGGTTTTTTTATGTAATTTTGCAAACTTAAAAACTACTGAAGCATTCTCATGAAAAAAGACATCGAAATACCAAAATCAGAAGGTGTATACATTGCAATTGTATTAGAATATAATACTGAATTTGAATTTGACGATTGGAATGCATATCTCATCAACGATTTAGATACTGATTTAGAAATGGTTTTTGTGGTTACTGAAGGATACGATGCTGATCGTCGAACTTCAAAAATGCGCCACGCAATGCCTATTGTCCCTAAAAAATCATATGCTAAAGTTGAACTGATGATGGAAGACGTTTTTACTTTGAATAATAAATTTAGCGTAAGTTATTTTGCAGAAAGTAAATTGTATGATAAAAAATATATTTTCAGACAAAACACTATTAATAAAAAAGCCTTAAGAGATATTCCACATATGGAATCTAAAGGAATTTTAATAAAATAACATATAACTCAATTGCAACTATACTTCTATCTACTAGCTTATATATTCCTAATTATTGGAGTGTCCATATATATTTCAAGAACATCTACATCTGAAGATTTTTTAATAGGTGGTAGAGATCGAAACGGATTAGCAATTTTATTTTCAAAATTCGCTGGAGCCATTGGAGTGAGTACCCTGATAACGTATACAGGTTATGCATACACATTTGGCTGGGGACTCTTTGCTATGTCGATCGGTTCTGTTATCGGGTATTTAATCTTTGCATTTTGGGCTGCACCAAAAATTAAGCAACTCTCATTAAAAGGTCAATTTTATACCCAAGGAGATCTACCTTCATTTGTTACAAAAGACAAAAATACCGCCTTAGTAACCAATCTGACTACAATTGTAGTTCAGTTTTTCTGGGTAGTATTATCGCTTGCAGGAGGCGCTAAAATTATCGCTTTTTTTGATATCTTCTCTTATGAAATTGCGCTACTAATCACTACAGGTGTGGTACTTGTTTACGTACTAATTTCAGGTTATAAAGCGGTTATTATCACTGATATCATCCAAGCATTAATTATCATTGTTTTTTTAATCATTGTAATTTCCAGTATTATTGATATGCCAGATTTAACCAATATAATTTATAATTCGACACCTAAAAAAGTTACCCTTGGTAGTGTTATAGGACTAACTTTATACGGAGGGTTATCCGTTTTTGGCATGGCTGACAGGTATCAATTGTGCTATTCCGCCAAAAACGAAAAAGCCTTAACATTAGGCTTAGGAATAGCTATAATCCCAGTACTTCTTATTTCATTAATGTTATTATTTATTGGATTATACGTATTTCAACAAATTCCGTCACTTGATCCTGATACAGTGTTCGTATATGCAATGAAACATTTCCTAAACCCTTCATGGTTGCCATTATTACTAGTTTTATTTTTTGCGGGGTTAATGAGTACTGCAGACACTTCAATATTTGCCGTTGCTTCACACAGTATATTTAAAGTAAAAAAAGAACACAAAGTTAATTCTCTACGATATGCTACTGTATTAACCGTTATCACTGCTTTTATACTTGCCTATTTTTGGAGAGATATTGTAGAAATCACCATCGTTGGTGCTGCTTTACGAATGACACTTTCTGTAGCGATGATTTATGTGATTAAAAACAATAACAACAGTGGACGATTTATAGCAAGTTCAATCGGCGGAATACTTGGCCTATTAATAGGTCTGTTAGTTTTTGGACCAAAACCTACCATCGCAATTATGGTACTTATAGGATCATTACTAGGCCTGATTTATAAAAAAACCTAAGCAATAACTCCTTTAATCTAACTTATCGGTTAGTTTTTTAAATATTTTCTTAGGATTTTTTCCTTCATAAAGAATAGCGTGAACAGCATCTATAATTGGAGTTCTGGCTATTTTTTTACTTGACAAATT
>JABSPO010000089.1 GCA_013214625.1 Flavobacteriaceae bacterium | reverse complement strand
AAAACACTACTTTAAAAACGCAATGAAATACAAAGAAATTTTTTCTGCAAATACAAATGTATTAAATAATCCAGATTTAATTAAAGTTGGTCAAGTGCTAGATATCCCAAATTTATAGTTACATCTTACCATAAAATAATAAAAAAGAAGCTCAATGAGCTTCTTTTTTATACCATTAGATGGGTTTAATTATATTTTCCTAATTATTACGAATCACCAAATAAATATTTAATTTTACGTTCAATATATATTAGCTACATATTTCAGTAACTAATTTTAATATTTTATCAAATTGTTCTGCTATAGTCAAACTAGAATTATCAATTTCAATTGCATCTGAAGCTTTTACTAGTGGCGAATTTTTTCTATGAGTATCAATATAATCACGTTCTCTAACATTATGCAAAACTTCTTCATAGGTTACCGCATCACCTTTAGCCGTAAGCTCATCAAAACGACGTGTTGCTCTTATTTTATCAGATGCCGTCATAAATAATTTTAATTCAGCATTAGGAAATACAACTGTTCCAATATCCCTACCATCCATAACGATACCTGTTCCCTCTCCTATTTCTTGTTGTTGTTTTACCAACTGATAGCGAACTTCTGGAACTGCTGCAACTTTACTCACAAAACTAGAGACATGCATTGTACGGATTTCTTTTTCAACATTTACCCCATTTAAATACACTTCTGCAAATTTTAATTCTGGATTATACTTAAATGAGATAACAATTTTATGAAGTTCTATAACAAAATCATTTATATTAAAATGATTTTCAGAAATAAAGCCATTATTTAACGCATACAATGTTGTAACGCGATACATAGCTCCTGTGTCTACATAAACATATCCTAAATTATTGGCTAATTGTTTCGCTAGTGTACTCTTCCCTGTGGAGGAATACCCATCAATAGCAATGATGATTTTCTTTGAATTCAATTTATTTCAAATTAATATTTAAACCGAATGTGTGCACATTTGCAGCTGCACTAAATTTCTGAAACGCGTAATTCACTCTGAACTTGTTCAGTTTTATACCAAACCCTCCTGTTATCCCTGCAAATACTCTATTACCTTCTATTTTTAACTCATGTCCTCTTCTAAAGTTATAACCAAACCTTAAATTGATTGCTTTACCATGAAATAACTCCCCACCTATTACTATATGCTGTGTTAACTTATTAAAAAAAGAAATTTCCTCCTGAGTTTCCACACCATCTAAGTCAACTTCTGATCTTGCAGGGTTTCTAAAAGATAAATCCCATTGCTGTAAGTTTTCAAAAACGATGTGCCACTTTAATGGTAATTTATCTAGCTTTCTTCCAAAGGCTAAGTCTACATGAAAAGGAATTTGCTCTTTGCTATTTTCATAAGTCGTAAACTGTGTCCCTAAATTAGAGGCAACCAATGTTAATTGTGAATTTGAATTTTTAAAATCATACAGCATTGCAATATCTAAGGCTCCTCCAATTGATGAGTAAGTTTCTAATTTTGACGATATAAACTTTCCATTTACCCCTAGCTTTAAATTTGGGTCAGGAAAAGCAAGCACATACCCTACAGTTAAAGCAAACTCATTACCCGAAAAACTACCAGTACTTATACCGTTTTCATCAAAGCCATTAAAATCTCCATAATCTACGTAAGTAATTCCAGCAGAAATTAGATGTTTCTTTTCTCCAAAACTACTAGCATACGCTAAACTTCCATAGTTAATATCTGCAAAATAATTTACAAAATTCAAAGCCAATTGCCCATCCATATCACTATTAATAGCTGCAGGATTGTGCAATGCTTGAGACGTATCCCAATCCATATTAGTTAACACCTTACCTCCTAGTGCCGCTTGACGAGGGGAAGAAATTAAATTTAAAAACTCATATGTATATCTACCTCCAACTTGAGCAGTTGCATTAAATACGCCTAAAAAGACAATAAGTACCAAAATTTTTTTAATCATAAATACAAAATAAGTAAATCTTAAATTGAAAACGCCAATATTTAAAAAATATTTCACAAAAAAAAAGAGCCTCGTAATGAGACTCTTTTTTTATAATTTTTTTGCGTTTTTAACGGATTGTTTTGTAACAGCTAATTTCACAACATCAACCATCTCTGATACATAATGAAAAGTCAGTCCTTTTAAATATTCTGGCTTAATTTCTAAAATATCCTTTTCATTATCAATACAAAGAATAAGTTCTTTGATTTTTGCGCGTTTCGCAGCCAATATTTTTTCTTTAATACCTCCTACTGGCAACACTTTACCTCGTAAGGTTATTTCACCAGTCATAGCCAAACTCTTCTTCACTTTCTTTTGTGTAAGTAAAGAAACTAATGAGGTTAGCATTGTAATTCCTGCACTTGGACCATCCTTTGGAGTAGCTCCTTCAGGCACATGAATATGAATATTATACTGACTAAATACATCAGGATTAATACCAAACACTTCTGCATTAGCTTTTATATACTCTAAAGCTATAGTTGCTGACTCCTTCATTACCTTCCCTAAGTTACCAGTAATAGATAGTACACCTTTACCTTTTGATAAAATAGATTCTATAAATAATATATCGCCACCAACACTTGTCCAAGCCAAACCAGTCACAACACCAGCTACATCATTATTTTCATATTTGTCACGCTCTAATCGGGCTGGACCAAGAATTTCAAGAACATTCTCTTTTGATATTTTTTTACTATACTCCTCTTCCATTGCAATAGATTTCGCTGCATAACGAACTACTTTTGCTATTTTTTTATCTAAACCTCTTACTCCAGATTCACGTGTATACCCCTCAACAATTAACTCTAACTCTTTCTTTCCGATTTTTAAATCCTCCGAAGTTAACCCATGTTCCTTTAGTTGTTTCGTCAACAAATGCTTTTTAGCAATCTCTACCTTTTCTTCAATAGTATAGCCACTTACGTTTATAAGCTCCATACGATCACGTAAAGCCGGCTGAATATTCCCTAAGCTATTTGCTGTAGCAATAAACATAACTTTAGACAAATCATACCCTTGCTCTAAGAAATTATCATAGAATTCAGAGTTTTGCTCAGGATCCAATACTTCTAACATCGCAGAAGAAGGATCTCCTTGATGAGAATTAGATAATTTATCGATTTCGTCCAATACAAAAACAGGATTTGAAGTACCTGCTTTTTTAATGCTTTGAATTAATCGTCCAGGCATTGCACCAATATAAGTTTTTCTATGTCCTCTGATTTCAGCTTCATCGCGCACACCTCCCAAAGAAATCCTTACATACTCTCTACCTAATGCTTCAGCTATGGATTTCCCCAATGATGTTTTTCCAACACCAGGAGGCCCATATAAACACAAAATAGGAGACTTCATATCATTTCGAAGTTTCAATACTGCTAAATGTTCAATAATACGTTTTTTAACATCTTCTAATCCGTAATGATCTCTATCAAGAATTTTTTGCGCACGTTTTAAATCAAACTTATCTTTAGAACATTTATTCCACGGCAACTCTAAAAACAATTCCAGGTAATTACGCTGAATTGAATATTCAGCTACCTGAGGATTCATTCTTGACATCTTAGCAAGCTCTTTATCAAAATGGTCGCCTGTTTTTTTATCCCATATTTTAGATTTTGACTTTACACGCATTTCTTCAATCTCAGCTTCATATGAAACTCCTCCCAGTTCTTCTTGGATCGTTTTTATTTGTTGCTGTAAGAAATATTCACGCTGCTGTTGATCTAAATCATTACGTACTTTTGACTGAATATCATTTTTTAGAGACAACTTTTGCATTTGCATATCCATATGCTTTAATGTAGCCATTGCTCTTTCTGAAAGGTCTTTAATATCTAACAGTGTTTGCTTTTCCTTAACATTCAAATTCATATTTGAGGATATGAAATTGATTAAGAAAGCATTACTTTCAATGTTTTTAATTGCAAAACCAGCTTCAGAAGGAATATTCGGACTTTCTTTAATAATACGTAAAGAAAGTTCTTTAATAGAATCAATTATCGCTTTAAACTCTTCATTTTCCACCTCAGGTTTCTCTTCAGGTATTTCATTTACGGATGCTATTAAATACGGATCATCACTTACAATTTCATTAATTGAAAATTTCTTTTTCCCTTGAATGATCACCGTTGTGTTCCCATCAGGCATCTTTAACACCCTTAAAATCCTAGCAACTGTACCAGTAGTATTGATATCCTCAATACCTGGATTCTCTACAGAAGCATCTTTTTGCGCAACAACACCAATTACCTGTTTGTTGTTATACGCATCGTTTAGCAATTTAATAGACTTATCTCTACCTGCAGTAATTGGAATAACTACTCCAGGAAACAACACCGTATTACGCAAAGGCAAAATTGGCAATTCCTGAGGGATATCCTCCTTAGCAATCTCTTCTTCATCCTCACTCGTCATCAACGGAATAAACTCCGTATCGTCTTCCATTCCTTGTAATGACAAACTGTCAATATTTAAAAATTCTGAATTACTCATATATTATAGTTGTCATTCTGTCATTTTCACAGAATGCTTTTGTTTTTAGTTATCACTTATAAAACACTACACTTGCTACAATTACATCAATTGAATACAAGTATCAGCCTTTACACTCAGACTGTAAGTCAATTAATATGCCATAGGAGAAGTATGAACATAAAAAAAGCAACCATTTGGTTGCTTTTTTATATCTGTATTACTTTCTTTATTCAGGAACCGTATAAGTTACATCAAAAGCTCCATCAGTTACTACATACCATCTTACATCTTCTTCTCCTAAAGAAGCAGAAATAAAACTAAACGTTCCTACTATTTTCTTTGCAGCAGTATCATGTGTCAAAATATTCAACCCTCTTTTTACAGCTGGTTGTCCATAAGGTATTTTTGTAAATGAACCTGCAGAAAATTCTTTCGTTAAGAAGTCTTTAAAATAAGGGTTAGTATTATCTGCTGTAGTTGCTATGTCACCATCTGGCCCTTTTAGTTCATCTCCATTAATAATTGAGTCACCGTCACAATCAGCAGCCATCCAAATTGCATTTGTTCCAGAATAATTTGTGTAAAATTGATTTTGAACAGGATCACATGGGTCATTCTCATCAGTACCATCTATCACTTCTTGAGCATCACTTACTCCATCACCATCAGTATCAGTATTTCCTGCATAAGGATCATTACCTGCAGTTACAATATCATTATATGTCAAAACAGCAGGATCATTAACACAATCAGTTCCCATCCAAATAGTATTGGTCGCATTGTACCCCATATACCCTTCTGGCATAATTGGGCTACACGCACTGTCTGGGTCATATCCTAAACTTGTCTCTAAATCATCCAGCATTCCATCACCATCAGTATCATTTCCTGTTGGAGCTGTACCTATTTGCGTATAATTTTCAGTTCCGAAAAAATTAAAAGTTCCAGAAACTAATTTATTAACATCATCAAACTCCAAAGTAACAGCTCCATTATCAGCTGTAGTGTCCGCTTCAAAAATATCGCCACCTGCACCACCAACACCATAACTCGCTATGTTTGTAGCTCCAAATACATATGAACCAGAAACATTTGCTTGAACAACCATCTCAACAGATTGAGTAAACGATTCTAAATCACCATCATCATTAATATCTTCTCTGTAAATTCTCACTCCTTTTATAGTAGTTGCTCCTCCATTAATTTCAGCACTTGGAGTCTCTGCTATCCATTTTGGCGTAGCTTGATCAATTGTCATATGCAAATCACTTAACACTGTAGCCTCCGAAACGGTTGAAACATGTGTATTGTAAAAAGCTGCATAAGTTGAAGCAGCTCCTCCTAAAATATTTGGATTAGTTACTGAGTTTGTTCCTATAGTTGAAGGCATACGCAAGGTAATTATTTCTGTCCCTTTTTTTCCAGAAATTGTAATAGTACCATCGTCCATTATTGCTGTAGCAATATCAATCTCATAATCTACACCATCAATTTTTGCTGTAAACATTCCAGCTGACACAGCAGGCGTTTCTTCTTCTGACTGATGTAAAGAAGCGTCCAACTCTGCAGGATCTTCAGTACTACATGCCATTAATACTAAGGACACAATAAATAATTTAAAAATTGTATTTGCTGTTTTCATCATTATATTTTTTAATCCCACATGTGGAGTTAATTTTCCGAAGTTAGCCTCGAAAAAAAAATGTTATTACCAATTTTACTCTTAGTACACTTTAACTAAGGAACTTTATTTTAATAGCTTACATTAAATTCTCCTTCAGTTATGTCGTATTGTGGTGTTGTAGCACCAGAAGGAGTTGCTATAAAATTGAAAGAACCACTAATTGTTCTAGCAGTTGTATCATGTGTTGTTATTGTTATTGTTCCTGTATTTGCTTTGGCTAAAAATATTGGAGTAACATTATCTGAAAAAACACCTGTATAATTAGTAGAGTCAATTTCAAAAGTACCCACTGCAACATCAACAGGAAGACCTATGGTTAATTTATTCGTTTCAGCATCTGTACCTCTCACCCATAACTTATCATTCAAAATAAACGCTTCTATTGTCGGTTCTGAAAATTCAACACCTTCTACTTTAGCAAAGAATGGTTTTAAAGTTGTTGTTGTTGTTCCTTCACTTGTATCAGTTGTACCTGTTACAACACCAGATTCATCAATAAAAGTTCCCGTAAGAGGTTCATTATCACAAGAGATAAATGTAAAACCAGCAAGAATCGCTAGTATAAAAGTAGATTTAATGGATTTCATATTATTATTTTTCAATATCACACAAACATAAAGAAAATTATTTAATTTTCTGAGGAACTTTAAAAAGAAGTACTAAACCTACTAAAAAGAATACTACTAAAAACAAAATAGCATTACGCATAGAGCCTGTTATTACTTCAACTGAAGCGAAAATCCCCATACCAATAACAATTCCAATTTTTTCTGAAACATCATAAAAACTAAAGTACGACGTCGTATCCTTTGTATCTGGTAAAAGTTTAGCATAGGTTGAACGTGATAAGGATTGTATCCCTCCCATAACGAACCCTACCACTCCTGCGGTAATAAAAAATTGATTTGGGGTTACTACAAAATATGCAAAAACGCAAATAAAAACCCAAATGATATTTATTGCAATTAATGTTTGAATATTTCCTATTTTATTAGAAACATACGAAGTTAAATACGCACCTACAATAGCTATTAATTGTATGATTAAAATACTAATTATCAACCCCATTGTTTTATCAACACCATTTTCTGCCCAGGAAATTTCCTTTTCTCCAAAAAGGGCTGCCACCAACATTACCGTCTGTACCGCCATACTGTACACAAAAAAAGCAATTAGGTATTTTTTTAATTTCAAATGTCCTTGCAATTCTTTCCAAACAGTTTGCAACTCCTTAAAACCATTCCATAATACATCTTTAGAAATTTTATTGGAATTCACAAAATCGGGAAGATATTTATATGTATAATGGCTAAATCCAAACCACCATATACCTACTAATACAAATGAATACCGCATCATTTGCAAAGCATCTTCTTCAGGTACAGAAAGAATCATTCCTAAATTTATCAGCAATAATATAACACTACCTATATATCCTAATGAATACCCTTTTGCACTAATTGCGTCCTGTTGCTCTTTATGTGCTATGTCTGGTAAATAAGAATTATAAAACACTAAACTTCCCCAAAATCCAACTAAAGCCAATACATAAAACAATAAACTTATATAAATATATTCAAGCGAAAAAAAGTACAACCCTATACAGGATAATGATCCCATATAGCAAAAGAAGCGCAAAAATGATTTCTTATTCCCTTTAAAATCGGCTATACCAGATAATATTGGAGAAATAATTGAAACTATTAAAAAACCTATAGCAGTTATATAGGTTATTAATGCCGTATGAGAAATTTGAATACCAAAAGCTGCAATTTTATCTATTCCTTCATTTTTGATATACGCTCCTATAAATAAAGGGAAAATTGATGACACTATCGTTAAACTATACACTGAGTTAGCCCAATCATAAAATGCCCATGCATTCAGTAATTTTTTACTCCCTTTCTTAAAACTTTTCATTAAATTCAATATTAATATAAACAAAAAAGTTGCTCAATTTAAGTTGAGCAACTTCGAAAATACAATAATATTTTCCCACACAGTGGTTTTTATTTTAAAAGAATCCCTTCAATTAGCAATTGAATATTATTATACACAAATCGTTAATTTTTCTTTTATTTTATACTTAATTTCTTTCCTATAGGTCTAAAAGAATTAACTCCGAATTTTTTTGCTTCTGACTTTGCAAAAGGTGCTAGTTCTTTTAAATTGGCAATTCTTGAATCGTTAGACGGGTGTGTGCTTAAAATTTGTGGCGGAGCTTTTCCTCCACTATTAGCTTTCATACGAACCCATAATTTTGCAGCTTCATCAGGATTATAGCCCGCAATAGCCATCATGATCAAGCCTATTTTATCCGCTTCTGTTTCATGACTTCTACTAAAAGGCAACATACCTCCTACCTGACTCCCTAATCCATAAGCTTGCATTATTAATTGTTGTTTTTGAGAATCTACACCCCCTATTTGTGTTCCAACAGCAATTGCAGTTCCAGCTGCTTGCTGTAAAGCGCCCGCCGTCATACGTTGTCCACCATGATCAGCTAATGCATGAGCAACCTCATGCCCCATAATTGCAGCTACTGCTGTTTCATTTTCTGCAATTGGCAAAATACCTGTATAAAAAACAATTTTCCCCCCAGGCATACACCAAGCATTAACTGTTTTGTCATCTACAAGTTTGTATTCCCACTTATAATCCTTTAAATATCCTTCATAACCATTTGCATTCAACCAACGCTCAGCAGCTATTGCAATACGCTCCCCAACACGAGTAATCATCTCTGAGTTTTTAGTCCCCGTTATCACTTTATTTTCATCTAAACTGATCAT
>JABSPO010000088.1 GCA_013214625.1 Flavobacteriaceae bacterium | reverse complement strand
TATATAGCTTCATCAGTATAACCGATTTTCACCTTGGTTTTATGAGTGTCTAGTTCAGGAGTTCCATCTTCTGGGTCAAACATGGTAAAGTCCCCTAACTCAGGAAGGGTGTCCCAGATAGCATCATCTAGTACACCATCAATTTTTGGTATTTCAGTAATTTTAGTAGTATTGTATTCTTTTTGTTTTATAGAATCTTGTGCATTACTATATAAAAATGATAGTAAAATTAAAGGAAATACTAGTGACTTCATACTTGTTGTGATTGATTCTCATCAGTGGGTTTAATACACTGAGGCCCGTTTCGTTTGAAAAATTATAATGTTAATTTATACCTGGTAGGTTTGTTCCGAGTATATTATTTTGACAAAACTACAATTATGTGAGGCAGATGGGTCATAAATAAAAGTTAAAAATATAGTAAAAAGAGATAGTTTTGTATTGGAATAAACGCCTTAATTAGTTGTTTTTCGATTAAAATCATTCATGCTTTTATTGTCTTAGGTGTTTAACGGTTTTTTCTTTTTTTTTACGACAATTTATTTTTGAAAACATGAAACACAGCTATCAAGTCAATTATTAACGAGCTGTTCGGTATCTATTTATGTACGGGTCTTTGTTCCTTTTTCTAATAGCGAAGCGGTCTTTATTCTTTATCGAACATTAATGGTTTTAATTATAGAAATTAGATTAATTTAGTGCCCTGAATTTGTAAGAATAAATTTTATCATGGGATACAAGCATTTTGATCAATACGACGAGGAAACTACCGCTGAAATAAAAGCTAGATATAGTGAAATAATTAAAGAGCTAGGAGAGGATGTAACTCGTGAAGGATTATTAAAAACTCCTGAACGTGCTTCAAAAGCAATGCAGTTTTTAACGCAAGGGTATGACCTTGATGCTGCAGAAATTTTAAAAAGCGCTATATTCAAAGAAGATTACAATAATATGGTTATTGTAAAGGATATTGAGTTGTACTCCCTTTGTGAACATCATATGTTACCTTTTTTCGGAAAAGCGCATATTGCTTACATACCTAACGGACATATTGTAGGCTTGAGTAAGTTACCAAGGATAGTAGATGTTTTTGCACGTAGACTACAAGTGCAAGAACGTTTAACAGATCAAATTTTAAAATGTATTGATGACACTTTAAGTCCTAAAGGAGTAGCAGTAGTTATAGAGGCTTCACATATGTGTATGATGATGCGAGGTGTGCAGAAGCAAAACTCAACTACTACAACTTCTGGTTTTACAGGTGCGTTTAAAAATCAAGAAACTAGAAATGAGTTTTTAAAATTAATAACCTCAGATTTAAGCTAACTCATATTTATGAGTTTTAAGGAAGGTAGTCTGTATATTATTTAGTTTTGTTGTGAAATTACGACTTCCTATTAGTGTGCTAGGTTGATTTTCAAGAGCTATTAATAGTGTTTGTTACTTAAAAAGAGGTGTCTGTTAATTGGCTTAAAGGAAGTGTATAATCTTGAATAAACAAATGAGATACATTGGTTTAATGTATGTATTTAAAATTCACCCCCACTAACTGGTGGGTTTATATACTTGAAAAACGAAATCATTTGCTTAAATTTGCGTTCCAATTATTGAAAAAAGTAACATGTTAGAAAGATTACAAATAGTAAAACAACGTTTTGATGAAGTGTCAGATTTGATTATTCAACCTGATATTATTATGGATCAAAAACGATATATCGCTTTAAATAGGGAGTATAAGGATTTGCGTTTAATGATGGAAAAACGCGATCAATATATTGAGCTTACTAATAATATTGAAGAGTCTAACGAAATTATAAACGACGGTTCAGATGCAGAAATGGTTGAAATGGCCAAAATGCAATTGGATGAAGCTAAGGAGCAATTACCAAGTTTAGAAGAAGAAATTAACATGTTAATGATTCCTAAGGATCCTGAAGATGCTAAAAATGTAGTGATGGAACTTCGTGCTGGTACAGGTGGAGATGAAGCAAGTATTTTCGCAGGAGATTTATATCGTATGTATACTAAATACGCGAGTGACAAAGGCTGGAAAGTTGATGTTGTGAATGTAAGTGATGGTACTTCTGGAGGGTTTAAAGAAATTATTTTTGAGATTTCAGGAGAAAATGTGTACGGAACATTAAAGTACGAATCTGGAGTGCACCGTGTACAACGTGTGCCGCAAACTGAAACTCAAGGTAGAGTTCATACTTCAGCGGCAACTGTAATTGTTTTGCCTGAGGCAGAAGAGTTTGATGTACAGTTAGATATGCAAGATGTGCGTATTGAGCGTACTACTTCTACAGGTCCAGGAGGGCAATCAGTAAACACAACGTATTCGGCAATTAAATTACATCACGCACCTACAGGAATGATTGTAAGTTGTCAGGATCAAAAATCATCACATAAAAACTTAGAGAAAGCATTAAAAGTATTGCGTTCTCGTTTATACGAATTAGAACTTGCTAAAAAACAAGCAGCAGATTCTGCTACTCGTAAAAGTTTAGTTTCTTCTGGAGATAGATCGTCAAAAATTAGAACATATAATTATCCGCAAGGAAGAGTTACTGATCATAGAATTGGATTGACACTATATGATTTACCAAATATTGTAAACGGTGATATTCAGAGAATAATTGATGAGTTAAGAATTGTTGTTAATACAGAAAAGTTAAAAGCAGCTTCTGACGAAATTTAATCCACCAGTGGGTTATGATTAATTTATACCTCGTTTATTTGTATCGGGGATGTTGATTTTTTTAATTTCGCTAGTTGGTTTAATAATTATTTATAGCCAATAGCTAATAGCCAATAAGCAATGACCACAGAACAACTAATAGAGCAGATAAAGGCAAAAAAATCATTTTTATGTATTGGTTTAGATGTTGATTTAAATAAAATACCACAGCATTTATTAGCAACTGAAGATCCTATTTTTGAGTTTAATAAGGCTATTATTGATGCTACACATCATTTGTGTGTTTCGTATAAACCCAATACAGCTTTTTATGAAGCCTATGGATTAAAAGGATGGAAGTCCTTGGAGAAGACAATTCAGTATTTAAATACAAATTACCCTGAAATATTTACTATTGCTGATGCTAAGCGTGGTGATATTGGAAATACTTCTACCATGTATGCAAAGGCTTTTTTAGAAGACTTGGCCTTTGATTCGGTAACTGTTGCTCCGTATATGGGGAAAGACTCTGTAGAACCTTTTTTAGCGTTTAAAGACAAGCATACTATTATGTTGGTTTTGACTTCAAACAAAGGAGCATTCGATTTTCAAACACTAAGCGTCAATAAACAGGAATTATATAAAGAAGTTTTAGAAGTTTCCAAGACTTGGGAAAATTCAGAAAACTTAATGTATGTAGTTGGAGCTACTAAAGCGGAGTACTTTAAAGAAATCCGTAAGATAGTTCCGAATAGTTTTTTATTGGTTCCAGGAGTAGGAGCGCAAGGAGGTAATTTACAAGATGTTTGTAAATACGGGATGTCGGATAATATAGGTTTATTAATTAATTCTTCTCGAGGAATTATTTATGCTGGTAATGATGAAAATTTTGCACAAGCTGCAGTAGAAAAAGCGTTAGAACTACAAGAGCAAATGGAAGAAATTTTAATTGCGAAGTTTAAGAGTTTAAGAGTTTAAGAGTTTCAAAAAAAATGAGCTTCGCTTTTTTTTTGTACAACCAACAACCAACAACCAATTGAAATTTACAGATCAACTTAATAGAACTTTGACTTTTGAAGTTGTTCCAAAGCGAATAGTGTCTTTGGTGCCTTCACAAACGGAACTATTAGTCGATTTAGGATTGGAAGATAATATCGTAGGGCTTACTAAGTTCTGTGTACATCCAATTCATTTGCGAAAAGCAAAAACTATTGTAGGAGGGACTAAACAAGTTCATTACGAAAAAATTAAAGCGTTACGGCCTGATGTTATCCTTTGTAATAAAGAGGAGAATACTAAAGAAATGGTTGTCGAACTGGAGAAGATAGCGCCAGTTCATGTTTCTGATATTTATACAATAGATGACACTATTGTTTTAATTAAACAGTACGGGGAGCTATTTTCAGTTCAAGAAAAAGCTACGGAAATAACTAATAAATTGTCAGAGTTAGTTTTTGAGTTTAAAGAGTATCTAACAAACAAAACTACAAAGAAAGTAGCTTATTTTATTTGGAGGAATCCATGGATGGTTGCTGGAAGTAATACTATAATACATCACTTATTATCTTTAAATAAGTTAGAAAATGTATTTGCTGATGTATCTAGGTATCCTGAAGTTGATATAAAGTCATTAATAGGAAAAAACAAACCTGATTTTGTGTTTTTATCCAGTGAGCCTTATCCTTTTAAAGATAAGCATATAGAAGAGCTACAAGAAATATTACCTGAAGCCAATATTTTATTGGTAGATGGTGAATATTTTTCGTGGTATGGCACAAGACTACTCGGAGCTTTTAGTTATTATAAAAGCTTACACGATATTATTCATTCAAAAGGTTAAAATCCGAATTTAATCCGGTTTATTTTTTCTAACAAACGCATAGCTTTATAGGCAGCTAAGTCGCTTAGTGTACTATTTGTATGTTTGAAATTATAGGCTTTTTCAACGAGTTTTTTGTAGCGAGATTCTAATCTAGTAGTATTTCTATATATATCTAATTCAGCTAACATTTTGTTGTAATTTATTGGTTTTAAGTTATTTAAAGGTAATGAAAAATATATGAAGCAACAAATGATTTTTTGTTAAACTTTTGTAAATGTATTGGTAAGGTGGTTGTATTACATAAAAAAACCGTCAAAAAACTATTTTGACGGTTTGTGTGTGTGCTATTCTGAATTTATTTCAGAAACTCATTATAAGTATGTGACTCTGAAACATGTTCAGGGTGACGAAAATTTGTTAATCCTGTAAAGCGAATACTTTTTGCAATAACGAAGTAGTTCTTGATCCTACTTTGTTTCTGATTTCTTTTTCTTCCAGAGCAATCATTGTATACACTCCTTTTAACGCTTGGTTAGTTGTATAGTCTGTTAAGTCTGGATTCACTTTTTTAACAAAAGGAATGCTGTTGTATTTAGTAATGATGTTACTCCATACTTTGTCAGCGCCAACTTTTGCAAATGAGTTTTTAATTATCGGATTGAATTTTGCGTATAATGCACTTTTAGTGCCATTTTGTAAATAAGTTGTTGCCGCATTGTCGTTTCCTAATAAGATGTTTTTGGCGTCATTAAAAGTGATTCCTTTAACTGCGTTAATAAATATAGGTGTAGCTTCTCCAACTGCATCTTCTGCAGCTCTGTTTAATATTTTTAACCCTTCGTCTGCTAGTTTACTTAATCCAATGTCACGTAATCCTTTATCAACTTTTTTTAATTCTTCTGGTAATAAGATCTTCACCAATTGATTTCCAAAAAAACCATCTTTTTGAGTTAATTTGGAAACTTGCTTGTCTATTCCTAAATCTAAAGCTTCTCTTAGTCCAGCTCCAATATCAGCGTTTGATAATATACTTCCGGTTTGTTGCGGTAAACTGTCAACTACTTGTTGTAATTCAGCACAGTTTGTAAGGAATAAAATTGAAGTAATTGCGAAAATTTTACGTATCATATTTTATGTTTTTTTTTAGTATTTTTCAAATGTACAAGTTTATTTGGTATTGTGCATGTAGGGTTGGTGGAGTTCTTCTTGAGTGAATTGTATCAATTCGTTGAAAAATGAGGTAAACTCTTTTTCAAAATCTAAATAGAACTCTTGTAATTCTACTACTGCAAGATTCATTTTAGACCTGTTTTTGGTTCTGCGATTTACACCTTCTAATACTTTGGTAATGCCTTCTATGCTTGCGTAGCTTAATAGCCAATTGTCTTGAGTCATAAACGGATACATTTTTTGAACGGCTACCGGTAAAACTTCAAAATTATCTTCTAGTAAATCATAAAATTCTTCCACGTATTCCTCTAAAGGAATATCAGAATATGCCGACCAGTTTTTCGCTAAAAAATGATCGTATAAAATATCTACTATTACACCCGCATAATGGCCGTAGTTTTCGTAGAGTCTTTTTTTACTCAGTTTTACTGTTAAGTGGCTGTCGGTATATGTATCAATATGTCGGTGGAGGATAATTCCTTTTTGAATTTCTAAAGGATATTCAAGGTATTGTTTCCCTCGTATACTGTCGGCTATAAAATTTCCGATTTTTAATTTGTCGTTATTACCTGAAAGGTAAATGTGTGCTAAAAAGTTCATGGGTTAAATTTATAAAAAGAGAATTAATAAATAGTGTTTCAAATTGTATATTTGTGATAATAAAAAAAACAAACATGACTTTAATAAAATCAATATCAGGAATACGAGGAACGATAGGGGGTAGAGTAGGAGAAAACTTAACTCCTGTTGATGCAGTAAAATTTGCAGCCGCTTACGGAACTTGGTTGAAGAATGATAGAAATAAAGACACCTATAGAGTAGTTGTTGGTAGAGATGCCCGTATTTCGGGTAATATGATTCAGGACTTGGTAATGAATACTTTAATAGGTTTAGGAATTCATGTAATTGATTTAGGGTTGTCAACTACGCCAACAGTTGAAATTGCTGTAGCTTTGGAGCATGCCGATGGTGGAATCATTTTAACAGCATCGCATAATCCGAAACAATGGAATGCTCTAAAGTTATTAAATAGTAAAGGAGAGTTTTTGAACGCAGTTGAAGGAGCTAAAATTTTAGACATTGCCGATAAGGATGGTTTTGATTTTGCAGAAGTTGATGATTTAGGGAAAATCACTAAAAATGATGCTTATATTGATATTCATATTGATGAAGTATTAGAATTAGATTTGGTAAATGCTGATTTAATTAAAAAAGCTAACTTTAAAGTTGTTGTTGATGGAGTAAATTCTACTGGAGGAATTGCAATCCCATTATTATTAGATCGCTTAGGAGTGAATACAGTAAAACTATATTGCGAACCTAACGGAGAATTTCCGCATAACCCAGAACCTTTAAAAGAGAATTTAACGGACATTTCCGAGTTAGTAGTAAAGGAAAATGCCGATTTAGGAATTGTAGTTGACCCGGACGTTGATCGTTTAGCATTCATTTGTAATGATGGTGAAATGTTTGGTGAAGAATATACTTTGGTTGCTTGTGCTGATTATGTATTGAGTAAAACTAAAGGAAATACGGTTTCTAATATGTCATCGTCAAGAGCTTTGCGTGATGTTACTGAAAAATATGGAGGAACCTATGAGGCATCTGCAGTAGGAGAGGTGAATGTAGTAGAGTTGATGAAAAAGAATAATGCTGTGATAGGTGGTGAAGGTAATGGAGGTATTATATATCCTTCATCGCATTATGGAAGAGATTCTTTGGTTGGAGTAGCGTTGTTTTTAACGCATTTAGCGGAAAAACAAATTACTGTTCGTGAATTAAGAGATTCTTATCCGAGTTATTTCATGAGTAAAAATAAAATTCAATTGACACCTCAGTTAGACGTTGATGGGATTTTAAAAGGAATGGAAGAGAAATATGCTCATGAAAATATAACTACTGTTGACGGTGTGAAAATTGATTTCGCTGAAAACTGGGTTCATTTACGTAAATCAAACACGGAACCGATTATTAGAATATATACTGAAGCAAAATCACAAGAAATTGCTGATGAACTTGCGGTAAAATGTATTTCCGAAATGAAAGAAATAGCTGGTTTATAGCAACTTGACTATTCGGGTTTTAAAAAGAGTGTAGTTAACTATAATTACACTCTTTTTTTGATGTAAATCAGTTCACAACATATAAAGGGCCTTTTGCAACATATAATTTTTTAAGGAGATTGTTGTATGTATATTTGAAGTATAGTTAGTTTATTAATTTAAATTAATTATCAATATTGGTTAGTTTACAAAACCCTATTTCTCCCCAAAGAGTAGGGTTTTGTTTTGTTATAAACTTTCGTTAACTACATTTTTTACTGTTTAAACAACAGAATTTAAGCCAGTTACAACTAATTAGTTTAACTAACACCTATCTGTAGTATCTTTGAAGTATAATTGTTCATAAAGAAGAACGTAACGTTTTTCAAGAAAAATTTAATATTGGTTAGTTAGTAAAAACCTTCTCTTTCCCAAGAGAAGGTTTTTTATTTTCTTATAAATCAAATGTGACTCTTTAATTGATGTAACTTAACGGTATTTGAATATATAGAAATTTGGTAGAATAATTATAGAAAGCATTCGGTTTTAGAATATCAGTCATCAAGGCGCCTTGAATAAGAATTTTAAACAAAAAAAACACATAACTTAATTAGTTCTTTTTTGCTGGAGCTTCTTTTTTTTATAAAACTAAAGCAGTGAGGCTCTAATAATGAGTTAGAGGTGTCACTGCAACATGTTGTTTATTTAATTCAAGTTTTTACAAATTCAACGTAAACGAAGCGGTTACAGCCCCATTTTGCTCATCTATTTTTGCAGTATTTGTTAAGCCTGTATCATACAATTGATGATTTATTTTTTGATTTTTTTGGCTGTAAGCAAAATCTATTTTTGATCTCCCAAAATTATATCCAAACCCTAAAGAATACCCTGTAAGGTCGTCCATTACAGCTTTGTTATTATACGGGCTCTCTTCAAAACGGTACCCTGCTCTCAAGCTCCATTTCTGAATACGATATTCTCCTCCTAAATTAAAAGATGAAGTTCCAACTAAACTATTACTAATATTTCTATTGGTGTCTGCAAAACCTGAATTTGATCGTAATTTAATGTTGTTATAATCTTTATAATGATAATCCAAGCTTAATAGCCCGTGTTTCCCAAAAACAACAGCTACACTACCAGTTAGTTTAGCGGGTGTACGTAATTTATAATCTTCAAAAATAGTTACTTGATTTTCTCCTATAAAATTGATATCTATATCCGCTAAATTAGAATTTATTTTTTGCGATTGCTCATCGTTTAAAACATACCAAGTTGGCGAATGGAACGACGCTCCCAGACGCAACATTTTCCCAATTTTCCCAATTGCTCCTATTTGCATTGAAAATCCAGCTCCCGTAGTTTTTAACTTATTGTCAAAAGTCACAAATTCCAACTGAGATGATGTGTCATACCCAGTCTCTCTAATACTAGTGATGCGCTCAGTATTAATGAAATTACCGATTAATGCTACGCCTATATATAATACATCTTTATATTGTGTTGCTAGATTAAAATTAAATTTTGAATTTGCCCCCCTATTACTATAATAGTAGTCTTGATTCACGGAGGTATATTCACCTGTACTTACGTATAAAGTATTTGCTGGGTCAGATCCGTCTACTGGATCTATAACACCGCCATAATACCCTAAAAAGGCTTGCTGATGTTGATATCCATAAGCTTCTAATATATTCAAATACGCTTCCTCAATATATTCTCCTGATAAAATTTGTAGGTCTTGAAACTGTAATCCATTAGCCTGACTTAAGAAATAAGAACTCACAGAAGTATCGCTTTTTCCAGAAATATAATATTCTTTATCAAAGTTCTGAACTTGATTGTAATTAATCGCTATTACAAATTTCTTCCAATTTGAATCTTCTTTTATATTATTTAAAACAAATGCTCCTCCAAGTTGGTTTATTCCAATCTCTGAATTAGACTCATATGTTCTTGTTCCATAATATTCAGCGTCGTTATTTGAGCCATTCACCCCTAAAGTTCCTGTTAGTAAACTGTTTTTAAACACAGCACTACTTGCGGGGTTGTTATTTATAGCAGAAAAATCACCGCCTAAAGCTCCAAAAGCTCCACTCATAGCATTGTATCTAGCCGTTCCTTGTATATTTTCGCCACTAAATAATATGGCGTCGTTTATATTTTGAGCAAAACCAACAGATGCTATTAAACTAATAATAAGTACTAATTTTTTCATATACTTCTATTTAAGTTACAAAAATAGCCCTACTAAATCTACAGCAGGGCTATCAATATTTTATCTATTTTATATTCTTCCTCTTCTAGAAGATGATGACCTTGTAGTACTACGCGGTGTACTTCTTGGCGTGTAACGAGGCGTTGACCTTGGTGTGCTACGCGGTGTACTTCTTGGCGTATAACGAGGCGTTGCTCTTGGTGTACTACGTGGAGTACTTCTTGGTGTAGAACGAGGCGTTGCTCTTGGCGTGCTACGCGGAGTACTTCTTAGTGTAGAACGAGGTGCTGTTCTAGAAGAAACAGCTCTAGTTGATCGTCTGTTTGTTCTGAAATTCACCGCATTTCTATTAGCGTTTCTTCCATAATATGAGTTAGACGCATATCCTCTTCTTCCACTAGCATATCCAATATTTCTATTTCTATAAAATGAATAATTGTAATGATCATTATAATAAGTATTGCCATAAAACCCATAGTAATTATAAGGACTTCCGTAATACCCGTGATTACTGTATGACCAACCCCAACTTGGTGCGCAATAACTCCAACTGTTATAATAATAATTATTCCAGTAACCGTAAGGCCTCCAAGAAGCGTAATAGTAGTTTGGGCGAGTGTTATAGATGTTTATTGTAACATTATCATCAGCATCCTCCCATGCACTATAACTTTCAGTAGCAACCTCAGTATTTTGTTCAACAATATCTTGAGAACTATAGGAATCTACATCTGTAAAAACTTCTTCGTCACCAATTTGTCCATAGTCTGTAACAGATTTACCAAAATAGTCTTCATAGTATTTTGTATTGGAGTTTTCCTTAACCACTACTTCATTTGAAGCAATAACAGGAGCATCACTATTATAAATACCATCATCATCATATGTAGTTGCTTGATATGTACCACAAGATGCCAACAGAATACTTGCTAAACCTCCTACAAGAACTAACATTTTGTTTTTAAATTTATAATTATCTTTCATATCTCTTACATTTAAATTGTTGAACATTATAAAAATAGTTATTTTTGCTGAAACTATTTTATATTTAACAGTATCACAATCTTTGTGCCAAAATACAGTATATGAGTAATAAACTACCTAAAAGAAGTGAAGATTTTTCACTTTGGTATAATGAACTAGTCAAAAATGCCCAGTTAGCTGATAACTCAGGAGTTAGAGGCTGTATGGTAATTAAGCCATATGGTTTTGCTATTTGGGAGCTAATGAAGGAACAATTAGACAAAATGTTTAAGGAAACAGGTCATCAAAATGCCTATTTCCCAATTTTTGTTCCTAAAAGCTTATTTGAAGCAGAAGAAAAAAACGCTGAAGGATTTGCAAAAGAATGTGCCGTTGTAACACATTATAGATTAAAAACCGACCCGGAAGACAGTTCAAAGTTAATTGTTGACCCTGATGCTAAGTTAGAAGAAGAATTAATTGTACGACCAACCTCAGAAGCAATTATTTGGAGCACCTACAAAGGGTGGGTACAATCGTATAGAGATTTACCTTTACTAATTAACCAATGGGCAAATGTTGTACGTTGGGAAATGCGTACTCGATTGTTTTTAAGAACTACTGAGTTTTTATGGCAAGAAGGACACACCGCACATGCAACCAAACAAGAAGCAATTGCAGAAGCAAGACAAATGCATGATGTATACGAAACCTTTACTCAAGACTGGATGGCTATGCCAGTTATAAAAGGATATAAGAGTGATAGCGAACGTTTTGCCGGTGCTGATGATACTTTTACTATTGAAGCATTAATGCAAGATGGAAAAGCATTACAAGCAGGTACATCGCACTTCTTAGGACAGAATTTCGCAAAAGCATTTGATGTTGAGTTCCAAACAGCTGAAGGAAAAAAAGAATATGTTTGGGGTACGAGTTGGGGAGTATCGACACGTCTTATCGGGGGGTTAATTATGACACATTCTGATGATGAAGGACTCGTATTGCCTCCAAAGTTAGCTCCATATCAAGTAGTGATTATTCCTTTCTTAAATAAAAAGAAAGCCGAACAAAATGAAATGCTTATAGCTAAAGCAAATGAAATTAGGGATGAATTAGTGCAATTTGGTATTCGTGTTCAAGTAGACACTGATATCACAAAGCGTCCTGGATTTAAATTTGCTGAATACGAATTAAAAGGTTATCCAGTACGAATGGTTATTGGGCCTAGAGATTTAGAAAACGACCAAGTTGAGATAGCAAGGAGGGATACTAAGGAAAAATCGCTTCAAAATATTGATGGAATTGGTACTCATGTAAATGATTTATTAAACGAGATACAAGACTCCCTTTTTAACAAAGCAGTAAGTTTTAGAGATACTCATACAACCGAAGTGACTACCTTTGAGGAATTTAAGGATATATTAGATACAAAAGGAGGGTTTATTTCAGCGCATTGGGATGGCACCGAAGAGACCGAAGAACTAATTAAAGATGCTACAAAAGCAACTATAAGATGCATTCCTTTAGACGCAAAAGAAGTGGCTGGAGTATGCGTGTTCTCTGGGAAACCATCAAAAAGAAGAGTGCTCTTTGCAAAGGCATATTAAATATTTAAAAAAAAGTTTGTTTGTTTATTGCAGGAGTCAAAAATAGTTGTATTTTTGCACCCGCAATTGGAAGCAATTGGCCCGTTCGTCTAACGGTTAGGACACATGGTTTTCATCCATGAAATAGGAGTTCGATTCTCCTACGGGCTACAAAATACAAATAGCAAACTGCTATACGTATTTAATTGAAATTACGGCCCATTCGTCTAGAGGTTAGGACGCTAGGATTTCATCCTAATAACAGGAGTTCGATTCTTCTATGGGCTACTTTTTTATTTTAAAAAAAACACAGATAAAATGGCAAATCACAAGTCAGCATTAAAGAGAATAAGAAGTAACGAAGCTAAAAGGTTACGTAACAAATATCAACATAAAACAACCCGTAATGCAATAAAAGCTTTACGTGAGTTAACTGATAAGAAAGAAGCTGAAAAAGCTTTCCCTGCTATCGTTTCTATGCTTGATAAAATTGCTAAAAACAATATTATTCACAAGAATAAAGCTGCAAACTTAAAGTCAAGCTTAGCACAGTTCGTAGCTGCTTTATAAGACGCTTTATAAGCTTAATACATAATCGTCCTAATCTTTATAATATAAAGATTAGGGCTTTTTTACTTGAACACCTAGATCAAGTCCAGAAGAGCTTCGAATCAAACCAGATCAAGCTCTAAAGGCTTTTATTGAATCAAGCCTAATTGTTGTGTTTATGCGAATATTTTGGCTAATCTAAAAAGAAAGAATTCTACATTTTCCACCCCTCTAAACTGCGCTCTAAAGACTTTTATTTTGGCATTGAAGGATTCTGCTGAAGCATTTGTACTTCTATTAATAGAATAATTTAGAATAGACTTATAATTTATTGCTATTGTATTAGCGATAGTGTTAAAAGCCTTAAACTTTGTTTGCTCTACACCCTTATACCAATGTGTTAATTTTGTGTATGCCGTTTGTATGGATGTAGCGGTATTGAATATATTTCTTAAGCCATTTACTAAATTATAGGCTTTTTTAATATCAGAATATAGCTCAAATAGTATTTTGGATCTTATATGTTGATTTTTAGTCCAATT
>JABSPO010000087.1 GCA_013214625.1 Flavobacteriaceae bacterium | reverse complement strand
GAAGGGCCAACACCTGCGACACCCCCACCTACTGTAGCATATAATTTACCACCTGATCTAGAAAACTCTACCCCATAAGGACTATTCCCATTACTCCTATTATACACTTCTAATTCATTACTTACTACCCCTGTTATTGGATCAAAATCATATAAAAAAACTCCTCCTGGTGAGTCCGCCCCCATCACAGTACCTATACCAAGATGTGCTACAGCTAACTTATCACCTTCTGGCGAAGCTTTCACATACCCTAAAGAATTTCTTCTATAACCACTTGCTGAAACAGTTGTAGCCGTTACACTTATCACAGGAACTGTATCTACACCAGTATTATCGATTTTAAAACTATAATATTTATTTACAAAATGAGTCACAACCCAAAACGAATTACAATCAGCACTCTTTACTGCCGTAATTTTTTCCGAACATTTATACTTATTCTCATCTGAATCTGCCGAATTGTACGTTATTAAATGAATGTTTTTTTCACTTGAAACTACATCACCATTCCCTCCATTTAAAGTAAGATCCACTACGGAGTAATTCAATCCTCTATTTGGCCCTTCATTTGCCTCATGATGTGGCTCATCTACAGTAAAAATATAATATATATTTGAGTTATTTGGACTCGGAACAATCAAGGCAGAAGAAGTACTTGAATCATCACCATACAAACCAGTACCATTTGGCATTACCACATGATTTTTGTCCCAAACTCGCTTTCCATCACTATAAAACAACAAGCCTCCTTGAGGATCTGATATTGAGGCACAGCCTTCAAGTGTATTAATTTGTCCACCTGCAACATACGTAGGGACACCGGTACTGAAATTAACCCCAGCATTAGCTCCGAAAAACCAATTATCTGCTTCTCCTTGCGCAAAAGAACAAGTATATAAAAGCATGAAAATTCCTTCGAAAAAATATTTTTTTACCATCTCTATATCTATTAAATAGGTATCATTAAAACGCTAAAATACGATTAAACCCTACCCTTGGTCGAAAAAAAAAACCTTTTAACAGAAAAAAGCCTTTTCATTTAAATGAAAAGGCTTTTTAATATTGAGGATTCGTTTTTATTAAGCTTCGAAAGGCACAATAGAAACGTAAGACTTATTGTCTCTTTTCTTTGTAAATTTTACAAGACCATCAACTTTAGCATGTAAAGTATGATCTTTTCCCATGTACACGTTTTCACCTGGGTTATGTGTTGTTCCTCTTTGTCTGATTATGATGTTCCCTGCAATAGCAGCTTGTCCTCCAAAAATCTTAACACCTAAACGTTTTGATTCTGATTCTCTACCATTCTTAGAACTACCAACTCCTTTTTTATGAGCCATCTCTTTAAGGTTTTATTAGTTAATAATTATTTAGATAACGCAGCTACTAAGTCTGCTTTTTTCATAGAAGAAATCCCTTCTACTCCTTTAGCTTTAGCCATTTCTTTTAATTCAGCTACAGTTTTTGAGCTTAAATCACTAGAAGGTGCTTCAACTTCTTTTGCTTCTTTTTTTGGTGCTGATTTTTTAGCTCCAGAAACATTAATCCCTTCAATTAAGATTTCAGTTAAAAATTGCCTGTGACCATTCTTCACACGGTAACCTTTTCTTCTTTTCTTTTTGAAAACGATAACTTTGTCACCTTTAAGGTGTCTTAAAACTTTTGCTTCAACAGAAGCTCCGTTTATAGCTGGGGCGCCAATAGTAACTTCTCCATCGTTATCTAATAAAAGAACATTATCAAAAGAAACATTGTTTCCTTCTTCAGTTCCTAAACGATGAACAAATACTTTTTGGTCTTGCTCAACTTTAAATTGATGCCCTGCTATCTCTACAATTGCGTACATAGCGTAATGTATTTTAATTAATTGTTAAAAAATAATTGAGTGCAAATGTACGCTTAATTCACTAAACCACAAATTGTAAAGTAGTTATTTATAACATAATTACAAGACTAGAACCATGACCGCTTTACTATTAGAATAAAGAACAAATACACTCTAATTTATAGTTAGTCTCTCAACTTACATTCACTAGTATTAAAACTTTTTAAAAAAATGATTTTCTCTCAGGTTGAGCCTGTCGAAACCTCTAACAAATAGTCTTTCTATGACTACATCTTTACTCAACACGCACGGAGCTACCATTGACAGATTTGTGCTTTGTCGTCAGTTCGAGTGGTTTTCATATAGTGAAACGGTGAATCCCGATAGCTATCTGAAGTATCGAGAACTAGTACTTCTCGATACAAAATGTTTTTCCATTGCATTCCAAAAACTTCACTCGAAGTGACGTGACACTGCCATTATCTCCGTTATACAAAATTTTACATAACGTCTCAGTCTGACAATAATGATACAGACTAACAACAACTCAATATTAATTACTAATTGCTAATTACACATTACTAACGTACCTTCGTATTCTTATTATAGTAATACCAATTTAATTATTTAATGGCGGGTAATTAAATTGAATTATTTTTCACAAGATTGAGGCAAAATGTTTTAGCATAGCCATAGCTATGGTCAAATATTTTAACGGAAAAATTGATAAAAAGAAACTATTTTATACACCATTAAAAAGTTAAATTGGTATAAAACTACATCTCGTGAGTAAACAACAACTTTTAGCTGTTTTTGAGGATTCTCCTCAAACAAAACAGCTTATTGAACGTTTGTCAGCCCCTAAATCAGCTACAAAAATCTCTAATTTAGTGGGTTCGTCATTTTCATTTGTCATTTCAAACCTATTTAAAAGCATTGATACGCCTATCCTCTTAATATTAGAAGATAAAGAAGAAGCTGCTTTTCATTTAAATGATTTGGAGTTGTTTTTAAATGATAAGGATGTACTGTTTTTCCCAGGAAGCTACCGTCGACCATATCAACTAGAAGAAACCGATAATGCAAATGTATTGTTGCGTGCAGAAGTATTAAACAGAATTAACTCTCGTAAAAAACCAGCCTTAATTGTTACTTATCCAGAAGCATTATTTGAAAAGGTAGTTACTAAGAAGGAACTGGATAAAAACACCTTAAAAATTGCACTTAACGACACCATATCTATCGATTTTATCAATGAAGTGTTGTTTACCTATAATTTTAAACGGGTAGATTTTGTTACTGAGCCAGGAGAGTTTTCTGTGCGTGGTGGTATCGTAGATGTATTTTCTTACTCAAATGATGAGCCTTATCGAATTGAATTTTTTGGCGATGATGTAGATAGTATCCGAACTTTTGATGTAGAAACACAATTGTCACAGGAACAACTAAAGAAAATTAGCATAATCCCAAATGTAGAAGACAAACAATCACAAGAAAACAGGGAAAGCTTTTTAAAATACATCTCTTCAAAAACAACTGTAGTTGTTAAAAACAAAGAGTTATTTGTTGCAAAAATCGACAAACTATATGCAAAAGCAACAGAAGTCTTTGATAAACTAGACACTGAAGTACGTCATTCCGAACCAGAAAAATTGTTTTGCAATTCAGCTTTATTATTACAGCAATTTAAAGACTATACTTCGGTAGAGTTAGCAAAAAGTAATAATTCTGATATTGCTTATCATGTAAAACCGCAACCTTCTTTTAACAAACAATTCGATTTATTGATTGAAGACTTAAATAAGAATACCGCAAACGGATTTACAAACTACATTGCTTGTTCTAACCAACAACAAGCAAAACGCTTTAAAGATATTTTTAACGATGTTGAGCAGGAAGTAGTATATCAAACTGTTGTGCTACCATTATACCAAGGATTTATTGATTTAGACAGCAAAACTATTTGCTATACTGATCATCAGATATTTGAGCGCTACCATAAATTTCATTTAAAAAATGGATACGCCAAAAAACAAGCCATCACTTTAAGAGAATTAACACAATTACAAAAAGGCGATTATGTTACCCATATCGATCATGGTATCGGACGTTTTGCTGGATTACAAAAAATTGATGTAGAAGGCAGTCAACAAGAAGCTATTAAACTAATTTATGGCGAACGCGATATATTATATGTTAGCATCCATTCATTACACAAAATATCGAAGTACTCTGGAAAAGACGGTAAAACGCCTAAAATGTTTAAACTAGGTTCTGGAGCCTGGAAGAAACTAAAACAAAAAACAAAGAGCAGAGTTAAACATATTGCGTTTAACCTGATAAAATTGTATGCAAAAAGACGTGAACAAAAAGGATTTCAGTTTGATCCTGATTCTTACTTACAACATGAACTAGAAGCCTCATTTATGTATGAGGACACTCCTGATCAGTATACTGCTACCCAAGCCGTAAAAGCCGATATGGAAAGTGAACGCCCCATGGATCGATTGGTTTGTGGAGATGTGGGCTTTGGAAAAACAGAAGTTGCTATCCGAGCTGCCTTTAAAGCCGTAGACAATAGCAAACAAGTGGCCATTTTAGTACCTACTACTATTTTAGCTTTTCAACATTTTAGAACGTTTACCGAACGCTTAAAGGACATGCCTGTAAACATAGGTTACATAAACCGATTTAGAACTGCTAAACAAAAATCAGAAACCTTAAAGCAATTAGAAGATGGGACACTTGATATCATTATCGGAACACACCAATTAGCTGGTTCTAAGGTCAAATTTAAAGATTTAGGGCTGTTAATTGTTGATGAAGAACAAAAGTTCGGGGTTGCCGTAAAAGAGAAATTAAAAACAATCAAGGAAAATGTTGACACCCTAACCTTAACTGCTACACCAATACCAAGGACTCTACAGTTCTCCTTAATGGCGGCACGTGATTTAAGCACCATCAACACGCCTCCCCCAAACCGACACCCAATTGACACCCAAGTTATCCGTTTTACTGAAGATATAATTCGTGATGCTATTTCCTATGAAATACAACGTGGTGGACAAATATATTTTGTACACAACAGAATTGAAAATATTAAGGAAGTAGCCGGAATGATACAGCGCTTGGTTCCTGATGCAAAAGTCGCTATTGGTCACGGACAAATGGATGGTAAAAAACTAGAGAATCTGATGTTGGCTTTTATGAATAATGAATTTGATGTACTGGTAGCTACCACTATTATTGAATCTGGTTTAGATGTGCCAAATGCCAACACTATATTCATCAATAACGCCAACAATTTCGGATTGTCGGACTTACATCAAATGCGTGGTAGAGTTGGTAGAAGTAATAAAAAAGCTTTCTGTTACTTCATCACTCCTCCCGATTCCGTTATGACCGATGATGCTCGAAAACGTATTCAAGCACTGGAACTACATTCTGATTTAGGAAGTGGCTTTAATATTGCTATGAAAGATTTAGAAATCCGTGGTGCAGGAGATATTTTAGGTGGAGAACAAAGTGGATTCATTAACGAGATTGGTTTTGCTACCTATCAGAAAATATTAAATGAAGCCATTGACGAATTAAAAGAAAATGAATTTAAGGACTTATACGAAGAAGTAGAAAAAGGAAACGAAAAGGTTTTTGTAAAAGACACTCAAATAGATTCCGACTTTGAACTATTATTTCCTGATGATTATATCAATAACATCACCGAACGTTTAACCTTATATAACAAGTTAGGAACTTTAAAAACAGAAGAAGAATTAATACAGTACGAAAAGGAACTTGTTGATCGTTTTGGAGAACTGCCAACTCAAGCAGTTGATTTACTAGATTCTCTACGTATCAAATGGGTTGCGGCTAATATTGGATTAGAGAAAATTGTCATGAAACAAAACCGATTGATTGGGTATTTCATTTCAGATCAAAATTCTACTTTTTACCAAAGTGAACAGTTTACCAAAGTATTGCAGTTTGTACAAACACATAAAACATTGTGTAAAATGAAAGAAAAGCAAACTAAAAAGGGCTTGCGCTTACTGCTGACTTTTGAGAATATTAAAAGTACTAGCAAAGCATTGGAGGTGTTGAGTAAGTTTTAAACAGACTCTGTTTTTTATTTATAACGTCATACTGAGCTCAGCCTGTGCAGAGCGAAGACGAAGTATCATAAATTCAGTCATATCGAGCGCAGTCGAGATGCTTGATACAAGACAATTTTTTCACCCAAAAGCTTTGCATAACTGTAACCCTTTTGGGAATTTATATTCTTTTTAAAAAAAAATAAAATTAATTGGATAACAAAAACCACAAAAAAGGAACTATAAGTTGTAAACAACTTATAACATAACTAACACATCACTACTATTGATGAGATGAATACACCTGATATTAGTCATTTTATAAGATGTTATAAATAAGTGAATTTGAGAACCAATAAATAATTTAAACTACGAATTTAATTAGCCCTATATTAATAATTTAGAATGTAATATTAGTAACAAAAAATAAAATTTTATGATAAATCAAATACTTTATTTACAATGTTCACAAAAATAAAACTGAAATATTTGTGTTTATTATTTCTTACATCAAACAAAAAATTAAAATGAAAAACAAAGCTCTACTGATTATTATATTATTTATCACTTACAATTACTCCTTTTCTCAAGTCAAAATTAAACCAAGTATAGATGAATTTCTTTTTATGGGGTCTGTCCCACAAAAAACAAAAAACAACTCACTGTCTGACAGTCTTTTAAGAATTTTATTCTATAAAATTCAACCTGAAAACTATCCAAAAATCGGATTTTTAAATAACAAAGGAGAAGTCGTTATTAAAGCAAAATATAATATGGCTTCAGATTTTTATAATAATTATGCCAACATAATTAAGGACTCTATTTATGGCTACATAAATAAAAAAGGAGAAGAAGTTTTGCTTAAAAATTATGAAGAAACTTTCTTCTATTATGGAGACACTGGTATTGCAAAAAAAAATGGGAAATATGGACTAATTAATAGAAAAGGTGACTCTTTAACCGATTTCACTTATAGAATGATATATAATTCTGGCTTTGATTATTTCACAGCCCAAACAACAAGTTTAAAATCTCATATTTTAAATAAAAAAGGGAATGTTGTATTTAATAAAGATTTGACTTTAAATATACGTAGTAATTATTTTGACTCTGATTCACTACTTGTTTTTCAAGAAAAGATAGAAGGCAAAAAACTAGAGGGTCTTGTGAATATAAAAGGAGAGGTTTTAATAAAACCAATATATAATAATATTTACTTTATTAATGACAAGGAGTTCTATGCAGTAAAAAAGGATAATAAATATGGCTTTATTAATAAATTAGGTAATCTAACCATACCTCTTGTATATGATGAGGTGAAATTCAATATTAATGAGGACCTAATTCCAGTACAAAAAAAAGGGAAATGGGGTTTTATTAACCGAAAAAATGAGGTGGTCATCCCATTTGTTTATGATGAAGCTCATGCGTTTTTAGAAGGTTTGGCTTATGTAAAAAAAGGAGACTTCTATGGATGTATTAATAAACAAAATAAGGTTAAAGTTAAATTTACCTTGGAAAAAACTAAATACCCATTCTTTGCAAACAAATTAGCCATCTTTAAAAAAGAAGGAAAATATGGCTTCATAAATAAAAAAGGCAAAATTAAAATTCCTATTATTTATGATCAAGTATTTCCTTTTATAAATGGGTTGGCTTATGTTAAATTAAATGGGAAATTTGGATACATTAATAAAAAAGGAAAAGAAATAATCCCTATTAAATACAAACAACTTTGGTTTGAAAGTGAAGGCATAATTAAATTTGCTGAATAAAACCAATCACTGTACTAACAAATATCCTCTATAAACTGCTCTAAGTAATTATGAGAAATATATTATCTATTTTATTTATTTTAAATTTTATTTATTTTAAATTCTATTTATTCCAAATTTAATTTCTTGTTCGAGTTCTAAAATAGACAGCAAAGAAATTATTACTAAAACAAATTTTAGTAATATAAAAATTGTTAAATCCACGAAATTCATTGGTCAAGATTCTATTACTTTCAACGAATTGAGGTTTTACAACATTCGTTCTTGTTTTGATACAATGAAAACCATGTATCTTGATTTTGGCTTGCGGAACATTGAAGATAAAGGTTTACATCAAAACAACATAAAAAGAAAAGTGTGGGAAAACATAGAGCTTTTTGATAACGATGAAGTTTATACTATAATAGCTGATGGGACAGAAACTACACATGATTATTATGCCTGTTTAATTGTTTTTGACTCTAAAAAAAATGATTGCTTTGATAAAAATCATCCCACGAAAAATAAAATAATTAATTTATTTTATGAGAGAATGAAAGAAAACAAACAAAAGAAAATAAACTATCTAATTTTAAGATAAACACCTTTAATTTTTTACAAAATACAAACTTAACCTATGAAATATATTATCATCTGCATACTCTTTTTGTGCCCTGCAAAAAATTACGCCCAAATTGATTTTAAAACCTATTATGAGCGTGTTGATAACGAAAATATATTGTTTGCTGACAACAATGAATTATGTCCAGTTACGTACAAATTCTCATTAGTATTAAAAAACTACAAATCATCAAAAGGAAAAGAGGTAGAAATTGTAATTCCTGCAAAAACTAAAAAATTTGAAATCTTAAAATTGAGTAGGATTAATCCTAAAAAGGCTACATCATACAAGACGAAGAATGGTTTTTTAAACTTGGGAAATCATTTAGTTGAAAAGCATGATGACTCCTACCAATATCAATTGCCTTTTAAAAAAGGGGCAGCATTTAAAATTGGGCAAGGATACAATGGAACGATATCCCACCACAATAAAAAGGCATTAGATTTTAATATGCCCATAGGGACAAAAATTTGTGCTATCCGTGATGGTATAGTCGTAAGAGTTGTGGAAACAAATTATAGAGGTTGTGCAAAAAGAGAATGCATGAAATTTAACAATAAAGTAATTATTTACCATTCGGATGGGTCATTTGTTGAATATACACATATCAAGAAAAACGGAGCTATCGTAACCGTTGGAGATACTGTTAAAGCAGGACAGGAAATTGCTTTAAGTGGTAATACAGGTTGGTCAACAGGGCCACATTTACATTTAGTTGTATTCTATCAGAAAATGAAAAAAAGAAAGACTATTGCTACCAATTTTTTAACTAATGATGGTAAACAACAAGAGGTTTTGTCTGCCAAAAAAACCTATTCTAAAAATTACTAAAATCTAAATTTTTTACATAAAAAAAAGAGAAGCCAAATAGCTTCTCTTTTTTTATGTTTATGTATTTTTAACTACACCACTCCTTCACCGTTAGCAACATCGTCCTCATCAGGATTTACGAATACTAATTTTCCATTGGAATTCTCTGTCATTAAAATCATTCCTTCGCTTTCCACTCCACGTAATTTTCTAGGAGCTAGGTTTACCAATACAGTCACTTTTTTACCGATAACATCTTCTGGCTTAAAGCTTTCCGCTATTCCTGAAACAATTGTTCTAGTATCAATACCCGTATCTACTTTTAATACCAACAGCTTTTTTGTTTTTGGCATTTTTTCAGCTTCAACAATAGTTCCTGTACGAATATCTAACTTAGAAAAATCTTCAAAAGTAGCGGTCTCTTTTTGAGGGGCTACTACTTTGTTTGCTTTCTCGTTTTCTAACTTGATGTTTTCTAATCTGTCTAATTGTTTTTGGATAGCCTCATCCTCTATTTGAGGGAATAAAATAGGTGCTTTACCTTCTTTTATTTTATGTCCTGATGGCAACAAGTCTGTTTTATCAGCAATATCATACCATTTGGTTTCTGGTTGTTGCAATAAATCTTGCAAGGTTTTCGAGGCAAACGGAATAAAAGGCTCACTTAAAGTTGCCAATGCAGTAGCTATTTGTAAAGCCACATACATGATTGTTTTCGTACGCTCTTCATCAACTTTAACTGTTTTCCAAGGCTCTTGTTCTGCCAAATACTTATTCCCTAAACGCGCTAAATTCATCATTTTCAAGTTCGCTTCTCTAAAACGGTAGCGTTCAATTGAAAATGAAATGTCAGCAGGGAATTTTTTTAATTCATCTAAAGCATCAATATCTGCTTGTGTATATTCATTAGGAACAGGGATAACTCCATCATAATACTTGTTAGTCAACACTAAAATTCTATTGATAAAGTTTCCGTAGTTATCTGCCAATTCTTTATTACGTGCTTGAAAATCTTTCCAAGTAAAATCGTTGTCTTTTGTTTCAGGAGCAGTAGCCGTTAAGGTATAACGCAACGCATCCTGCCTACCAGGGAAATCTTCTAGATATTCATGCAACCAAACTGCCCAGTTTTTAGAAGTAGATAATTTATTTCCTTCTAAGTTTAAGAACTCATTTGCAGGCACATTATCTGGTAAAATATAACTTCCCTCTGCTTTTAACATTGCTGGGAAAATAATACAGTGAAATACAATATTGTCCTTCCCTATAAAATGTACTAATTTAGTATCGTCACTTTTCCAATATGGCTCCCAATCTTTTCCTTCTCTTGCAGCCCATTCCTTAGTAGCTGAAATATATCCAATAGGGGCATCAAACCAAACATATAAAACTTTCCCTTCACCTCCTTTAACAGGAACAGGTATTCCCCAGTCTAAATCTCTTGTAACAGCACGTGGGCGTAAGCCGTCATCAATCCATGATTTACATTGTCCGTATACATTCGATTTCCAATCCGATTTATGATCTTCTAAAATCCATTGTTTTAAAAACGATTCATGCTTATCTAAAGGTAAAAACCAGTGCTTTGTTTCTTTCATTGAAGGAACAGCACCTGTAATTGCCGATTTCGGGTTTATTAAATCCGTAGCATTATGACTCGTACCACATTTTTCACACTGATCACCATAACTTTCTTCATTCCCACATTTAGGGCAAGTACCTACAACAAAACGATCGGCTAAAAACTGTTTTGCATCTGCATCGTATAATTGTTTTTCTACTTTTTCAATAAACTCGCCTTTTTCATCCAAGGTTTTGAAAAACTCAGAAGCAGTTTCATGATGTATTTTTGCTGAAGTTCTAGAATAGTTGTCAAAAGAAATCCCAAAATCCTGAAACGAT
>JABSPO010000086.1 GCA_013214625.1 Flavobacteriaceae bacterium | reverse complement strand
GAGAGTATTAACCACGAATATTTGTGGTGATAGTGTTTACTCATCAATTTATAACTTTACTGCAGTTTCTGATACTGATAACGATGGTATTTTAGATGATGTTGATAATTGTGTAAACACACCTAACCCTGATCAAGCAGATATTGATGGTAATGGGATAGGAGATGTATGTCAAGATACTGATGGTGATGGTGTTTTAGATATTAATGATAACTGTCCTACAGAAGCTAATACTGACCAGGCAGATGTTGATGGAAATGGAATAGGAGATGCATGTCAAGATACTGATAGTGATGGTGTTTTAGATATTAATGACAACTGTCCATTAACAGCAAATACAAATCAAGAAGATGCTAATAATGATGGTATAGGTGATATTTGTGAATCGGTTGAACCAGCTGATACCTTAACTCCAAATGGTGATTTACAAAATGATACTTGGAATATCAAGAATATTGAATATGTAAATAATAATACTGTAAAAGTGTTTAACCGTCATGGAGTAAAAGTATTTGATGCATCAAACTATGTGAATAACACATGGGGAGGAGAATCAACTGAAGGAGGAAGCGGATTATTGCCTGCTGGATCTTATTACTATGTAATCGAGTACACTTCATCTCAAGGAGAAGCGAAAGTTACTAAAGGTTGGATGTATATCAATTACTAATAAATCATTTAAAAAAAAAGTTTACTAAGTGATTACTCACTTAGTAAACTTTAAATAAAAATAAAAACACAAATGAAAAAAACATATAAATTTATAGGTGCAATCGCATTACTGTTCTCTTTAGGAGCAAGTGCACAACAAACACCAGAATATACGTTTTGGCGACAAAACATGAGTTTGATTAATCCTGCTTATGTTGGTAGTACAGAGAAAACGGAAATCAATATAATTAGTTATAAGGATCAGTTTAACGGGGTTCATGATGGGCCAGTAACTCAATCATTAGCTGTACAAGGGAGTTTTAGTGATAAAGTAGGAATTGGATTGGAACTTGTTTCAGATAGGGTTTTTATTCAAAAGGAAACAAATGTATTTGTAAACTTTTCATACAAATTAAGTTTTGGAGAAGGTAAAGATCTATTTTTAGGATTAAAAGCAGGAGGAAGTTTTTTTAATGTAGATTTCACACGTTTACAAACCCAAGATCAAATTAATCAAGGGGAAGTGAGTAAATTTAATCCAAACTTTGGATTAGGAGCTTATTATAAAGCTGACAAGTATTTTGTGAGTTTATCAGCGCCAAGAATTTTGCAAGCAGAACGTTATGAGGAAATAGCAGGAGGAGTAGCTCAAGAAGCAACCGATGCAACTTTAGTAATGTTTGGAGGTGGATATTATTATGATTTAAATGAGAATATTCAAATAATTCCGGCGTTAATGACACGTTATGTTGAAGGAGCACCATTTGGTTTAGACTTCAATGTAAGTGCACGTTTTTACAAGAAGTTTGAATTAGGAGGAGGTTACCGTTTGAATGATTCAATGTCGATAATGGCTTCATTTGAAGTTGCTGAAATGTTAGATTTAGGATTTGCATATGATTTTGCAACATCTGATATCAAGAGTCAAACAAGTGGAGGTCCAGAATTTTTATTAAGAATAAAATTGTAAGTTTTTTAAGTAAATTAATATTAAAAGGTCTTCCGTGAGGAAGACCTTTTTTTTTGGGGGTATTTTAAGTAATTTTGTAGTATGATAAAAGAGCTACAGTTACGAGTTTCAATTAAAGAAGAAAGGATTGAAAATATCCTGAAGATTAAAGCAGCAAGCTTTATGAAAATTGATAGAAAGGATATCAATACGGTTAAAATTCTTCGTAAATCAATTGATGCGAGAAAAAAGTTAATTGTGTTTAATTATAAGGTAGCTGTTTATATTAAAGAGTTTCCGTCAGAATCTCCTGACTATACTTTTGATTATAAGGATGTTTCTTCGGCTAAAGAAATTCATATCGTTGGCTTTGGTCCAGCGGGGATGTATGCGGCTTTACGTTGTATAGAACTAGGGTTTAAGCCAGTGGTTCTAGAGCGCGGTAAAGATGTCCAAAATAGAAGACGTGATTTAAAAGCAATCAACCAGGATCATTTTGTAAATGAAGATTCAAACTATTGTTTTGGTGAAGGTGGTGCGGGGACCTACTCTGATGGGAAATTATATACCAGAAGTTTAAAAAGAGGTGATGTACGTCGAGTTTTTGAAAACTTAGTATATCATGGTGCTACTGAGCAAATTTTAGTAGATGCTCATCCTCATATTGGGACTAATAAATTACCTAAAGTAGTTACTAATATTCGAGAAACCATTTTGAAATATGGAGGTGAAGTTCATTTTGAAACTAAAGTAGTTGATTTTATTATTACTAATAATAAATTAAAAGCAATTCATTTAAATAACGGAAAAGAAATGATTGTTGATGCTGTTATTTTAGCAACAGGGCATTCAGCAAGAGATATTTATGAATTGTTACATAGAAAAAATATTGCACTAAAGGCTAAGTCTTTTGCGATGGGAGTTCGTGTAGAGCATCCGCAACAAATAATTGACTCTATTCAGTATCATTGTAGTGATGAGCGTAATGAATTACTACCAGCAGCGGCATATAGTTTAGTGCATCAGGTACGTGACAGGGGGGTGTATTCATTTTGTATGTGTCCAGGAGGATTTATTGTTCCTGCAGCTACAGCAAATGGAGAAGTAGTAGTGAATGGAATGTCGCCATCAAAACGAAATAACGAATTTGCGAATTCAGGAATTGTTGTAGAAATTGATATTGAAAAAGACATTCCTAAATACAATGATTTCGGAGTGTTAAAAGGATTAGAGTTTCAAAAAGATTTAGAAAAAATGGCCTTTAACGCTGGAGGTAAAAGTCAGGTGGCGCCTGCGCAACGATTGACTGATTTTGTTGAAGGAAAATTATCGAATACTTTAAACTCAACTTCATATCAGCCAGGGTTGAAATCGGCACCATTACATTCTTTATTGCCAAAATCTATTGGAGGGCGGCTAAGAAAAGGTTTTGCTGCTTTTGGCGGAAAAATGAATGGTTTTTATACCGAGCAAGCAAATGTAATCGGGGTGGAGTCTAGAACTTCATCACCGGTAAATATACCTAGAAAAGAAAATTTAGCACATCCTGAAGTTGAAGGGTTGTATCCTTGTGGTGAAGGAGGTGGTTATGCAGGAGGGATTATATCTGCAGCTATGGATGGAGAACGATGTGCCGAAGCAGCAATTGAAAATTTTAAATAAAGTTTGTAATGAAAACAATAAATTTAACTCCATTTACAGAGTTGGAAACCGAAAGATTGGTGTTAAGGCAATTGAATGCTACTGATGCAGAAGATCAGTTTATACTTCGTTCAAGCGCTGAAGTAGGGAAATATATCGCCAGAGATTTACAAACAGATGTTAGTCAGTCTGAAAAATTCATAAAAGATAGAAATGAAGATATCGCTCAGAATAAAATAATGTATTGGCCAATTACTATAAAAGGTCAAACAAAATTGATAGGAACAATTTGCTTGTGGAATTTTACTGAGGGTAATTCTGTTGCAGAAGTTGGCTATGATTTAAATCCAGAATTTCAGAAAATAGGGATTATGTCTGAAGCCTTAAAAACGGTGGTTTCTTATGGTTTTAAAAAGTTGAAATTTTCAAGAATTGAAGCTTTTACTCAAATAGAAAATGAAGGTTCTAAGTTGTTATTAGTTAAAAATAAATTTCAACTACATCCAACTCGCATTGACGAAGGCTTTCCGAAGAATATTATTTTTGAATTGTATAATAAAGACTATAAGGGGTGATTTTTTTTGTATGAAAAGTGCAATGATATAGGTTTATCAAAAATAAAATAAACAGGTCAAATTGTGATAATTCAAGGTAACACGTCACTTCGAGTGAAATTATTTGGAATGCAATGGAAAATAATTTTGTATCGAGAAGCATTAGTTCTCGATACAACTTTCATTACGTTTCACTAGATGAAAATCACTCGAACTGACGATAAAAACGTAAGTCTGTCAGTTTGAAATTGTCTTCGGCAAGTTTAAACTGACTTGAGGAGAAGGGTAGAGTTTATACTCAACTTGCTTGGGTGATGAGGTGTCTATCACACGAATCATAAATCAACTTCCTCGGGGAAAGCTTACGAGGTATGAATTAACATTATAATTTTTCGAACGAGTCAAGCCTCGAGGTATTAAGCCCACTGGTGGGAATAAATTAGAACAAATTGAATTCAATTTCTAAAATACTAATCATTGGTTTCGTATGGCCAGAACCTAATTCATCTGCGGCTGGAAGTAGAATGATGCAATTAATTGAATTGTTTCAAAAGCAAAACTGGGAAGTTTATTTCGCTACAACAGCTACTGAAACAAATCATATGGTTGATTTGAATGAATTTGAGGTTGCAACTAAACAAATTCGGTTAAATCATAATAGCTTTGATGTCTATGTAAAACAATTACAACCAAATGTGGTGTTGTTTGATCGGTTTATGATTGAAGAGCAATTTGGTTGGCGTGTAGCGGAGCAATGTCCTGATGCGATACGGATTTTGGATACAGAAGATTTACATAGTTTACGTAAAACTCGTCAAGAGGCATTTAAGAAAGGTATTGAATTTACTACTGAGATGTTATTAACTTCTGAAATAGCAAAACGTGAATTAGCAAGTATATATAGGTGTGATTTGACACTTATCATTTCTACTTATGAAATGGTGTTATTGCAAGATGTTTTTAAAGTAGACGAATCGTTATTATGTTATTTGCCATTTTTAACGGAGAATATATCAGTGAATACTTTTACTAATTTTCCTGGTTTTAGTGATCGTCAGCATTTTATGTGTATAGGTAATTTTAGGCATGAGCCAAATTGGAATATGGTATTGTATTTAAAGCAAACCATTTGGCCGATGATACGAAAAGTACTGCCAAAAGCAGAATTACACATATATGGTTCGTATCCGTCAGAAAAAGTAACACAGTTAACTAAAAAAGCGGAAGGTTTCTTGGTGAAAGGATGGGTAGAGGATGTAAATGAAGTGATGCAAGAATCACGAGTTTGTTTAGCGCCTATTCGTTTTGGAGCAGGAATAAAAGGGAAGTTTACCGATGCAATGAAAAACGGATTGCCAAGTGTTACTACGGAAATAGGTGCGGAAGGAATGTGTGGTGATTTACCTTGGGGTGGAAGCGTTGTTAATACGCCAGAAGAGATAGCTGCTTCTGCAGTGCAATTGTATGAAAATGAGTCTTTATGGTTGGAATCTCAACATAATGGAAAAAAAATTATAAATGCAATCTATGCTAATGTAAAGTATCAGGAAAGTTTTATTACAAAGGTTAAATCATTATCAAAATCTTTAGATCAACATCGAATTTCTAATTTTATTGGGGCGATGTTAATGCATCATACACTTAAAAGCACCAAGTATCTGTCAAAATGGATAGCTGAAAAAGAGAAAAGTAAATAAGTGCTTCTTTAAATAGACTGTTTTAAGCGGTTTTTTAATTTAATTTTTTATACAAGCGTTATTTTAAAGTGGTAAAACCGAATTAATAGGGGTTTTAGCTGTTTTAAGCGGTTTTTTATTAAAACGGATGTTGTTAATAAATACCATTATTCTCTTCTGTAGAAGCTATTATATCTCGTGGGTAATTATTATATTTGACAGTCTTCATAAAACATGAAGGAGTAACAGCAATCATTTATGAGCGAAGAAAATAAAAAAAACGAATATTCAGCAGATAGTATCCTGGCATTGGAAGGAATGGAGCATGTACGTATGCGTCCATCAATGTATATTGGGGATGTTGGAACAAGAGGATTACATCATTTAGTATATGAAGTTGTAGATAATTCTATTGATGAGGCAATGGCTGGCCATTGTGATACTATTGATGTATGGATGAATGAAGATAATTCAATTTCTGTATTAGATAATGGTCGTGGTATTCCTGTTGGAATTCATAAAAAAGAAGGAGTTTCTGCATTAGAAGTAGTAATGACTAAGATTGGTGCCGGAGGAAAGTTTGATAAAGATTCATATAAAGTTTCTGGAGGACTTCACGGTGTTGGGGTTTCTTGTGTAAATGCACTTTCTAATCTCTTAACAGCTACTATTTATATAGACGGTGAAATTTGGGAACAAGAATACAGAAAAGGGAAAGTAATGTATCCTGCTAAACCTATTGGTAAGACCGATAAAAATGGTACAATGGTTACTTTTCTTCCAGATGATACTATTTTTAAAGATTCAATTGTATATAATTACGATACTTTGGCTGCTCGTTTACGTGAGTTGGCATATTTGAATAAAGGCTTGACAATATCACTTACTGATAGACGTCATAAAGATGAAGAAGGGAATGATGTTTCTGAAATATTTCATTCAACTGAAGGATTACCTGAATTTATCAGATACCTAGATGCTACAAGAGAGCAGTTAACTGCTAATGTAATTTCAATGGAAGGAGAGAAAAATGGGGTTCCTGTTGAAGTAGCGATGGTGTATAATACCTCGTATTCTGAAAATTTACATTCATATGTAAATAATATTAATACTCATGAAGGAGGAACACATTTATCTGGATTTAGAAGAGGGTTAACGCAGACCTTAAAAAAATACGCAGAAGCATCGGGTATGCTGTCAAAGTTAAAGTTTGATGTAGCAGGAGATGATTTTAGAGAAGGATTAACAGCTATTATTTCAGTAAAAGTTGCAGAGCCACAATTTGAAGGGCAAACAAAAACAAAGTTAGGGAATAGAGAGGTGTCTGCTGCAGTAAGTCAAGCAGTTTCTGAAATGTTAACTGATTATTTAGAGGAAAACCCTGATGATGCTAAAATAATTGTTCAGAAGGTAATTCTTGCTGCTCAAGCACGTCACGCAGCTGCAAAAGCACGTGAAATGGTACAGCGTAAAACAGTAATGAGCATTGGAGGTTTACCTGGTAAATTGTCTGATTGTTCAGAGCAAGATCCTGCAAAATGTGAAGTATTCCTTGTAGAGGGAGATTCGGCAGGTGGGACGGCTAAGCAAGGTCGTGATCGTAAGTTTCAGGCGATTTTACCATTAAGAGGTAAGATTTTGAACGTGGAAAAAGCAATGCAACATAAGGTTTTTGAGAATGAAGAAATCAGAAACATGTTTACAGCATTGGGAGTAACTATTGGAACTGAAGAAGATAGTAAAGCGTTAAATTTATCGAAATTACGTTACCATAAAATTGTAATTATGTGTGATGCCGATGTCGATGGTAGTCATATTGCAACATTAATTTTGACATTCTTTTATAGATACATGAAAGAATTGATCGAAAACGGACATGTTTATATTGCAGCACCACCTTTATATTTAGTAAAGAAAGGAGCNAAAGGAGANTATGCTTGGAATGATGATCAGCGTGATGTATTAATGGCAAAGTATGGTGAAGGAGCTAAGATTCAGCGTTATAAGGGTCTTGGAGAGATGAACGCAATTCAGTTATGGGAAACTACTATGGATCCAGAATTTAGAACTTTACGTAAAATAGTTATCGATAGTGATGCTGAGGCAGATAGAGTGTTTTCTATGTTAATGGGGGATGAAGTACCACCACGTAGAGAGTTTATTGAAAAGAATGCCGCTTATGCAAACATTGATGCTTAAAAATAGGTTTAAAAAAGTTGGTTTCGGTTTTGCGTTTTTATGTGGAAGTTTTGGCTTTTCACAAAGTTTTAATCAAGATGCGTCAGCGGTATTGTCTGACGTTGTTTTGTTGTCAAAAGGTTTTGTGAGTTCAGCTGCCGATGCTTCGGTGTATCAGTCGTCATCGGCATGGTATAGTTCGGCAAAAAGTGTTGGGAAATTTAAAGTAGATTTTTCTATACACGCAAATGTGTTGCCAATTCCGAAAAGTCAAAAAAATTTTGAGGTAAGTAATACTGATTTTCAAAGTATGGAAATTAGAGGTGGCGCCCAATCAGTGTCAGTGCCAACTGCTTTAGGTGGAGATACTAATGCTTTTTTTGATTTTAAAATTGTAGGTCAAGATTATGAAATGCAAGCTTTTGAAGGAGTTGATGAGTCGTTTTTAGCACATCCGTATGTACAAGCTTCAGTTGGTTTGTGGGCAGCCACAGATATTTCTTTTCGGTATTCTCCAAAAGTAAAAATTGATGTGTCAGATTATCAAATTTTAGGAGGAGCTATAAAGCATAATTTAACTCAATATACTAGAAAAGAAGGTAGTGAAAAATCGTTAGAAATAGCAGTTTTACTATCATATTCAAAGTTTGATTTAGACTTGTATTTTGATGAGTTTAAACTAGAGGCTACAAATCCGCAACCCGGAAGTACTCCATTAGCAGTGGTTAATTCAATTATTGTTGATGCGAACTCATGGTTGTTTCAATTTATAGCTTCTAAAGAATACAAGAAGTTTGAATTTTCAGGATCATTAGGAGTGACTAGAAATGATTTTAAATATGAATTAGGTGGGGATGAAGGATTGTTTTTAGATTTATTTAATCAAGCGCTGACTACTTTGGATGAAGAAAATAAAATCGGATTTAAAGGAGATGTAGGAGTAAATTATCATTTTAAGAAATTTTATCTCTCTTCTATGGTTTCTTTAGGTAAATTTGCCAACTGTAATTTAGCGTTGCATTATAAAATATGACATCAATGTCTTTAATTCATACGTTAAGTTAGAGAATTGAATAATAAAGTTTTGTTCGGGTTAATTCTCGAATATATAAAACCACAAGTGGGGGAGAACACAATTAATAATAATATAATACATAAAAAATGAAAGTAACAGTAGTAGGAGCAGGAGCAGTAGGAGCAAGTTGTGCTGAGTATATTGCAATTAAAGATTTTGCGTCGGAAGTAGTGATTTTAGATATTAAAGAGGGTTTTGCTGAGGGTAAAGCAATGGATTTAATGCAAACTGCTTCTTTAAATAATTTTGATACAAAAATAGTAGGTACTACAAATGACTATTCAAAAACTGCTGGTAGTGATGTATGTGTAATTACTTCTGGTATTCCTCGTAAGCCAGGAATGACTCGTGAAGAGTTAATCGGGATTAATGCTGGTATTGTTAAAATGGTTTCTGCTAGTTTAATTGAGCATTCTCCAAATACAATTATTATTGTAGTGTCTAATCCTATGGATACAATGACGTATTTAGTACATAAAACTACTGGATTACCTAAAAATAGAATTATCGGAATGGGTGGAGCGTTAGATTCTGCACGTTTCAAATACAGATTAGCTGAAGCTTTAGGAGCACCTATCTCTGATGTTGACGGTATGGTAATTGGTGGGCATTCTGATAAAGGAATGGTTCCATTAATTTATAAAGCAGCTAGAAATTCAGTAAAAGTTTCTGAATTCTTATCTGCAGAAAGAATGGAGCAAGTTGTTCAGGACACTAAAATTGGTGGAGCTACATTAACAGGATTGTTAGGTACTTCTGCATGGTATGCGCCAGGAGCAGCTGTATCAGCAATGGTACAAGCAATTGCTTGTGATACTAAAAAGATTTTCCCTTGTTCTGCTTTATTAGAAGGTGAATATGGTTTGAATGATTTATCTATCGGTGTGCCATGTGTATTAGGTGCTAACGGAATAGAAAAAATTGTTGAAATTAGTTTGTCAGACGCTGAAAAAGCTAAATTAGTTGAATCTGCAGAAGGAGTTAAGAAAACAAATCAATTATTAGAAGTTCCTGCAAACTAAGGTTTACAGAATTAATATAGTAACAAAAGCCACCTAGTTTAGGTGGCTTTTTGTTGTTTGTCCCATAGGGGCTTTAACTTAAATATAGCTCAGTATATAATTGCATAACTGTATTTATATAAAACACCTCATTTGTCAGTTTCGTCATGCTGAACATGTTTCAGTATCACATTCCGATGTGTGTGACCCTGAAATAAATTCAGGGTAACGACAATGTTTAGTTTAATAGGTTTTTAGGTATGTAAGTAAATGCTGATTTCTAAACGTTATTTTTTTTAGTCATTTCGACTTCAGGTGAGATCACACAAGAAGCTCAACTACAATCTCCCTGTAATAAGCTATAAAATCATGTGATTTCTCCCTCTGCTACGCTCCATTTCGAAATGACGGATTTTTATAATATCCATAGCTTTAGAGTTTTTAAGACATACTTCAATTTATTTGTTTTGAATATGTTGGTGTGAAAAAAGTCAGAATGAAGTGTAACAAAATAGAATTCTGAGAGTCTAATGAATAGAATTAAAATATATTAAAAAAGTTCCCTTTTTTAAGGGGGTACAAAACAAGTTTTCTTATGAAAAAAATAATAGTATTAGCAGCATTGGTAATTAGTGCATTCGGTTTTTCTCAAAAAACAATTAATGAAGGAGTAATTACAGCTACGCAAACGATATCAAGTCCTGATGAGCAAGTAAATATGCAATTGGCTATGATGGGGCAAATGATTACAACTACATGGTTTAAAAATGACAAGTCTCGATCTGAAATGTCTAATCCAATGGCAGGAAATACAATAGTTGTTATGGATGGTTCGGCAAATAAAATGCTGATGATGGTGGATAATACTATGACAGGAAAGAAATATATGCTAAATGATTTAACGCCTTCTGAAGAAAAGCTAAAAGATATTAGGGTTGTAGAAAGTACTGATACAAAAACCATTTTGGGTTATGTATGTAAAAAATACGACGTTACTATGATGAAGAATGGTACAGAGGTGAAAATAGCATTGTATACTTCTGAAAAAGTACCTGCTAAATCTCAACAAGCAGCTGGATTAGGAGCTAAAATAAAAGGATACCCTATGTTTATGGAGTTGAAAATGAATCAAATGGGGGCGGAAATCATTATTAAATCAGAAGTAACAGAAATTAAGGCTGAAGAAGTTGCCGAAGCTAAATTTGATATGACACCGTTAGAAGGCTATGAAAAAACGGAACAATTAGGAATGTAAAAATCACCTGATTTATAAACATAAAAAGCCAGCATAAATATGCTGGCTTTTTATGTTTATAAATCTTATAAAAACTATCATGACCATCCGAAAGGGCGCTAGTTTTATTGATAGATATTAGGTGAGTTTGTTATGTGCCAGTGTTCTGTTCGTTTTAAAAGTAAAAAACTTAATTACTACTAATAAAAATAGTTGTCAAGCTGAGCTTGTCAAAGTCTTATGAAAATTAATCATTTATGTATTTCGACAAGCTCATTCTGACAATAAATAAAGTTTCACTTAAAACTTTCGGATGGTAGTAAAAAACTACTTAAATATATTGTTATTTAACCGTAGAAAAATTATATTTGCTCGTTTGAAAATTGAAATAGATAACTAATAATAAATTATAATGCAAAACAAAGGAATAGTTAAATTGTTTGCTTTCTTATTTGTAGCGGTAAGTGTTTACCAGCTATCATTTACGTATATAGCAAATAAGGTGGAAAATGATGCTGCGGCATTTGTAGGTGAAGTAGCTAATGCTGACGAATTAGAAAAGAAATATCTTGACTCAGTCGGAGGTGAATCAGTAATTGCTGGAATAACTTACGACTACGCTAAGAAGAGAGTTTTAAATAAAGGACTTGATTTAAAAGGTGGTGTAAACGTAACGCTTCAAATATCTACTAAAGATATCTTAAGAGGTTTAGCTAATAATTCAAAAAATCCAGTATTCAATCAAGCTTTAGCTAAAGCTGATAAAATGCAAACAAATTCAGACGATACGTATCTAGAATTGTTTTTTACTGCGTTTGATGATGTAAATGCAAACGGAGGTACTCCAACGCCATTAGCTTCTACGGATATTTTTGCAAATAAGTCATTAGACGGTACGGTAAGTGCAACGATGACTAACAAAGAGGTTCAGTCTATTTTGGAGAGAAAATTAGACGAGTCTATCGAATCTGCTTTTGAAGTAATCAGAAAGCGTATTGATAAATTTGGGGTTACACAACCAAACATTCAACGTGAAGGTAAATCTGCTCGTATTTTAGTAGAATTACCAGGGGCTAAAGATGTAGAGCGTGTGAAGAAATTATTATCAGGTACTGCTCAATTAGAATTTTACGAAACACACACTTTCAGCGAAGCTGCTCAGTATTTAATTGCTGTAAATAGTAAATTAAAAGAAGAACTTGCTGCTAAAAATGTAACTACTGATACTAAGGAAGAAGAAGCTTCTGCAGATGATTTATTAGGAGCTGAAAATGATTCTATTAAAAAAGCAAACGAACCAAATCCTTTATTTGATGTAATGCAATTGAATCCATACGGATTCCAAGGACAAAATGTTAGACAATTAGCTTTTGCTAAAGTTGGTGATACTGCTAAAATTAATGGATTCTTAAATGGGACTAAAAACTTAAGAACTGGAGTTATTAAAAATGCAAAGTACAGATGGGGAATCTTATTTAGTGCAAGAGATAAAGCTGGTTTTGGTATTGCTGAAGATGATATTAATAAATACGTGCCATTATATGCATTAAAATCTGACAGAGAAGGAGCTCCAGCTATGTTAGGAGATGTGCTTACTGATGCAAGACAACAATATACACAAGTAGGTGATGCAGCTGTTGGGCTTTCTATGAATAGTTTAGGAGCTAAACAATGGGAAGAACTTACAGGGAATGTTGCTAAACAAGGAAATGCAATTGCTATTGTATTGGATGATGTAGTGTATTCTGCACCTGGTGCAAGTCAAGCAATTTCTGGAGGACAAACTGAAATTTCAGGAAGCTTTACATTAAACGAAGCAAAAGATTTAGCTAACGTATTAAGAGCTGGTAAATTACCTGCTTCTGCAGATATTATTGCATCTGCTGAAGTTGGGCCATCATTAGGACAAGACGCAATTGATAGTGGTCAAATGTCATTTATGTTAGCTTTATTAATGGTTTTCGTATGGATGATATTCTATTATGGTAAAGCAGGTTTATATGCAAACATCGCATTAGCATTAAACATTTTATTAATATTTGGTATCCTTGCAGGATTAGGAGCGGTGTTAACACTTCCTGGTATAGCGGGTATTATATTAACCATTGGTATGTCGGTTGATGCTAACGTACTTATCTTTGAGCGTATTAAAGAAGAATTGGCTTTAGGGAAATCACAAGCGGAAGCAATTAAAGACGGATTTAGTAATGCATTATCATCTATATTAGATGCGAATGTGACTACATTATTAACTGCAATTATCTTATTTATATTCGGTACAGGTCCTATCCAAGGGTTTGCGACGACTTTAATTATAGGTATTATGACTTCATTATTTACTGCAATCTTCATTACAAGATTATTGGTAGACTGGAGCGCAAGTAAAGGAGCAGTATTGCCATTCTCAACTGGAGCTACTAAAAATATAATGAAAAACATGGCAATCGATTTCTTAGGAAAAAGAAAATTGATGTATATCATTTCTGGAGTAATAGTTTTGGCGAGTTTAGCATCATTATTTACTAATGGATTAAATGAAGGTATTGATTTTGTAGGAGGTAGAACTTTTCAAGTTAAATTTGATAAAAATGTAAATACTACCGAGGTTTCAGAAAAGTTAACTAAAGTTTTAGGAAGTGTTGGAGTGAAAACATACGGAGGTGACGATCAATTAAAAATTAGCACGAAATATAAGATTGCTGAAAAAGGATTGGCTGTTGATGCAGAAATAAAAGAACTTTTATATAAGCAGTTAAAAAGTATGTTGCCTGCAGGAATGACTTTTGAGCAATTTAAAAAAGGTGAAAATGGACAAGGTATAGTTTCAACTATGAAAGTAGGACCAACAATTGCTGATGATATTAAAAAAGATTCTTTATTAGCAGTATTTGGATCGTTAATAGTAGTATTCTTATATATCTTAATGCGTTTTAAATGGTGGCAATTTAGTTTAGGTGCTGTTGCAGCTGTATTCCATGATGTTATTATTGTATTAGGAATCTTCTCTTTAACTAAAGGATTGGATTTAGGATTTACAATGGAGATTGACCAAGCATTTATTGCAGCGATCTTAACGGTAATTGGGTACTCATTAAATGATACGGTTGTTGTATTTGATAGAATTAGAGAATACTTTAACAATCATGAAGATTGGCCATATGCTAAAACTGTTAACCAAGCGTTGAACAGTACATTAAGTAGAACCTTAAATACTTCTATTACAACCTTAATCGTATTAGGAACGATCTTTATTTTAGGAAGTGAATCTATTAGAGGGTTTATCTTTGCATTAATTATTGGTGTAATTGTAGGTACGTATTCATCTTTATTCATTGCAACTCCAGTTATGTTTGATACTGTTGGGAACAAAGAATTAAAGAGAGATAAGAAAGAAGAAGAGGAAACAGAAGAAGAAGTTGTGGCAGCATAATTTCAATTCATATTTCATATTTAAAAGTCCGAAGCTTAGCTTCGGACTTTTTTTGTTATTTATTTGTCACTTAACCTGCATTAATTTCCAAATGATGTTTTCTATAACATATGTATGGAATTAAAGTTTTAGTGTTTTTCTATTATTTATTCAAGTTGAATGTAGTGTTGTATATTTACTAAATAGAAGTACAATTATGTTTGTGTAATAGTTAGCTGTAATTATCACAAACTGTACAAATAATGCAATATTACAAATGCAGGAAAAAGAGCCGTCAGGATTAACTGATAAAGAGTTATTAGAAAAATCAAAAAACATGAAATCAGCACCCATGACTAATGCTATACTAATTGGGTTTCTGGTTGGAATTATAGTTTACAGTATCTCGGTAAGTAGTTTGGGTTTT
>JABSPO010000085.1 GCA_013214625.1 Flavobacteriaceae bacterium | reverse complement strand
AAGTTTTACCAGGAGATACCTTATTCTTTGATTGTAGTTTAATTTCTCCTATACGAAGAGGTATTTGTCATATGCAGGCGTATGCCTATGCAAATGGGAAATTAGTGGCACAAGCAGAAATGATGGCTCAAATAGCAAAAAAACAATAATATTATGAATCAACCATTAGCATACGTACACCCAGGAGCTAAAATAGCAAGGAATGTTGTTATTGAACCTTTTACAACGATACATAATAATGTAGTTATTGGAGACGGTACTTGGATAGGTTCTAACGTGACCATTATGGAAGGCGCTAGAATAGGTAAAAATTGTAAAATTTTTCCAGGGGCAGTAATATCAGCTGTTCCACAAGATTTAAAATATAATGATGAGGATACTACTGCGGAAATTGGTGACAATGTAACTATTCGTGAATGTGTAACGATTAACCGTGGTACAACAGATAAAATGAAAACTGTTGTTGGGGATAATTGTTTAATTATGGCGTATTGTCATATTGCTCACGATTGTTTTGTAGGTGCCAATTGTATATTTTCTAACAATACTACTTTAGCGGGGCATATTACTGTTGGTGACAATGTTATTTTAGCAGGAATGGTTGCTGTACATCAATTTTGTTCAATAGGAAATCATGCTTTCGTAAGTGGAGGTACATGGGTTCGTAAAGATGTGCCACCATTTGTAAAAGCAGCTAGAGAGCCAATTTCATATGTAGGAATTAACTCCGTAGGTTTGCGAAGACGTGGATATGCAACGGAGAAAATAAGAGAAATTCAAAATATATATAGAATCCTTTATCAAGGAAAAAACAATACTACTCAAGCTGCAGCTGTTATAGAAGCAGAAATGACAGCTTCTAAAGAACGTGATGAAATTTTAATGTTTATTAGAAATTCAAAACGGGGTATTATGAAAGGATATTTTAAATCAAATTAAGAGAAAATTAAGTTTAATTAATAAAATTCCCTCTTGATAGTTATCGGGATTCACGGGAGTAAAAAAAATAAATATTATGGCAACTACTTCAGATATTAGAAACGGATTATGTATTAGGTATAACAATGATATTTATAAAGTCATTGAGTTTTTACATGTAAAACCAGGGAAAGGACCTGCTTTTGTGCGTACAAAATTAAAAAGTGTTACTTCAGGAAAAGTAATTGATAACACATTTCCTTCAGGAAGAAAATTAGATGAAGTACGTGTTGAAACTAAGAAATTTCAGTTTTTATACCCAGAAGGAGATACATTCCATTTTATGAATGTAGATGATTATAACCAAATTACTTTAGAGAAAAGCTCTATTGATGCTCCTGGATTATTAAAAGAAGGAGAAGTAGTTACTGTGCTAATCAATGCGGAAGATGAAATGCCATTATCTGTTGATATGCCAGCTACGGTTGTATTAGAAGTTACGCATACAGAACCTGGTGTTAAAGGGAATACTGCTACAAATGCTACAAAACCAGCTACTGTTGAGTCTGGAGCAACTGTAAATGTGCCTTTATTTATCAATGAAGGAGATAAAATTAAGGTAGAAACTGAAAAAGGAACTTATAAAGAGAGAGTTAAAGCTTAATGAAGTTTCCTCAAGTACATACCTTATCACAAATAGCAACAATTATTGATGTTGATTATGTTGGAGTTGCTGATTTCCCTGTTTTGGGAATGAATGAAATCCATGTAGTTACGGCAGGTGATATTGTTTTTGTAGATCATCCTAAGTATTATAATGCTGCTTTAGAATCTGCTGCAACGGTTGTTTTGATAAATAAACAAGTTGATTGCCCAGAAGGGAAAGCATTGTTAATTTCGGATGATCCATTTAGAGATTTTAATAAACTAACAAATTACTTTAAGCCTTTTGAAAAAGCCACAGGTGCTATTTCAGTTTCTGCTAAAATAGGAGAAAATACTATTGTTCAACCTAATGCTTTTGTAGGAAATAATGTGATAATTGGTGATGATTGTTTGATTCATGCGAATGTTTCTATTTATGACAATACTGTTATAGGGAATAATGTAACAATACATTCAGGGACTGTTTTAGGGGCAGATGCTTTTTATTATAAAAGCAGACCAGAATTTAGAGATAAATTGATTTCTGGTGGGAATGTTGTTATTGAAGACGATGTTGATATTGGAGCGTCTTGTACTATTGATAGAGGAGTTACGGCTTCAACTACTATTGGTGCTGGCACAAAATTAGATAATCAAGTTCAAATAGGACATGATACTATAGTCGGAAAAAAATGTTTGCTAGCATCTCAGGTTGGAGTAGCAGGATGCGTTGTAATTAAAGATGAGGTTATTCTTTGGGGGCAAGTAGGTGTTAAAAGCGGAATTACTATCGCAAAAGGCACAGAGATTTTTGCGCAGTCTGGTTTAGGACATTCTACTGATGAGAATAAAAAATACTTTGGTTCTCCAGCTGTTGAAGCTAGAGAGCGTTTCAGAGAAATGGCTTATATTAGAAAGTTACCAGAAATAATAAAGAAATTGAAATAATATTGTATGAACCCTAAAGAACTAGTAAAATCGTTTTACGAATCAGATTTTTATAAAAATGAAGACGTTTTAAAATCCTTCATTCATCCAGAATGTGAATTGTATTGGAGTAGTAGCGCGGGTTTTGTGAAATTTAATTTCAATGATATCATTGAACACGGTAAACGTATAGCGGCTTCATTTAAAGAGTTAAGGCCGGAAATTAGTCATATTATTGCAGAAAATAATTTTGTAACAGTACGTTATACGTATTATGTAGTCTCATTTGATCATCCTGAAGAAGAAATATGTTTAGCGCATTTTATCTCTATTTGGGAAGTAAAAGAAGGTAAGTTATTCCGCTGTCATGAAATGAGTCAAATGGCTGACGAAAAAGCAGTAGATAATAATGCATATTTATCAGTGAAAGTTTCCTGATAAAAGCTTATTAGTTAGATAGAAAAAATTACATTTGTAACAATTATAAAAAAATAAAAAAATGAGTGTTTTAGTAAATAAAGATTCAAAAATTATAGTTCAAGGTTTCACAGGTAGTGAAGGAACATTCCATGCTGGTCAAATGATTGATTATGGAACAAATGTTGTTGGTGGAGTTACTCCTGGTAAAGGGGGACAAGAGCACTTAGGAAAGCCAGTATTTAATACAGTTCAAGAAGCTGTTGAAAAAGTTGGAGCTGATACTACTATTATTTTTGTACCACCAGCATTTGCTGCTGATGCAATTATGGAAGCTACTGACGCGGGTATTAAAGTAATTATTACAATTACTGAAGGTATTCCTGTTGCTGACATGATCAAAGCTAATGCATATGTAAAAGCTAGTGACGCTCGTTTAATCGGACCTAACTGTCCAGGGGTTATTACTCCAGGTGAGGCTAAAGTTGGTATTATGCCAGGTTTTGTATTCAAAAAAGGTACTGTAGGTATTGTATCTAAATCAGGTACTTTAACTTATGAGGCTGCTGATCAAGTTGTTCGTGAAGGATTAGGAATCACAACTGCAATCGGTATTGGTGGTGATCCAATTATTGGAACTACTACAAAAGAAGCTATTGAATTATTAATTAATGATCCTGAAACTGAAGCTGTTGTTATGATTGGTGAAATCGGTGGACAACTAGAAGCTGATGCTGCAAACTGGTATAAAGCTAGTGGAAGTAAAAAACCTGTTATTGGTTTTATCGCAGGTGAAACTGCTCCAGCTGGTAGAACAATGGGACATGCTGGTGCTATTGTTGGAGGATCTGACGATACTGCTCAAGCTAAAAAAGCTATTATGAGAGAATGTGGAATTCACGTAGTAGATTCTCCTGCAGAAATTGGAGCTAAAGTTGCTGAAGTATTGGCTGCGGTTAATGCCTAATTAAAAATTATTTTTTTTGGTAATCAATACCGCTAGGAAAAACATAAAATAAGCATAAAAAAAACGCTATCAATTTGATAGCGTTTTTTTTATGCTTATTTTTAATGCAACTATAATCAATTTTTTAAATGAGAAAACTAACATATCTCTTATTACTATGTATTTTAGTAATAAGTTGTAAGAAATCGGACTCTTCAAAAGAAGTAAGTCAAGAAAAAACCTATGCTGTAAACCAGCAAAATGATGCAAAAGGATATGCGTATGAAACTGTAGAAAATGACCCTACAGGATTACGTTTATATACCTTAGACAATGGTCTAAAAGTGTATTTAAGTAAAAATACTGAAGAGCCTAAAATCCAAACGTATATCGCTGTACGTGCAGGTTCTAATTACGATCCTAAAGAATCTACTGGATTAGCACACTATTTAGAGCATATGGTATTTAAAGGTACTCATGAAATTGGTACTGCTAATTGGGAAGAAGAAAAGGGTCATTTAGAAAAAATATCGAATCTATATGAGCAACACAGAGCGGAACAAGATCCTGCAAAAAAGTTAACCCTATACAGGAAAATTGATGAAGCTTCTTTAGAAGCATCTAATCATTCTATTGCAAATGAATATGATAAAATGATTAGTTCATTAGGAGCAGAAGGTACAAATGCACATACTTGGTTTGAAGAAACGGTGTATAAAAATAAGATTCCAGCGAACGAGTTAGAGAAATGGTTAACTGTAGAAAGTGAGCGTTTTAGTGAATTGGTATTGCGTTTGTTTCATACTGAGCTAGAAGCTGTATTTGAAGAATTTAATAGAGGTCAGGATAGTGATGGGAGAAAAAGTTATGCGGCTATGTTAAATAATTTGTTCCCGAATCACCCTTATGGACAGCAATCTACAATTGGAACTGCGGAGCATTTAAAAAATCCTTCAATGATTGATATTCATAATTACTTTAACAAATACTATGTACCAAATAACATGGCTGTGGTTTTAGTTGGTGATTTTGATTTTGATGAAACTATCGCAATGGTTGATAATGCTTTTGGGAAAATGGAACGTAAAGAAGTTGTACATCCTGAATTACCAAAAGAAGAACCAATTACTGCTCCAATATCTAGTGAAGTTTTTGGTCCTACCGCAGAAAGTATATCCGTAGCGTTCCGTTCAGATGCAATTGGAAGTAAAGAAGAAAAATTATTGACTTTAGCTGATATGATTTTAGCTAATGGTAACGCTGGTTTAATTGATTTAAACTTAAATCAAAAACAAGCAGTTCAACGTGGTGGATGTTCTCCAACCTTCTTAAATGATTATGGGTACCATCAGTTTACGGGGTCTCCAAAAGAAGGTCAAACTCTTGATGAAGTTAAAGATTTACTTTTAGCTCAAATTGAAAAATTGAAGAAAGGAGAATTTGATGAATGGATGATTGAGGCTGTAGTTAATGATTTAAAGTTATCTCAAACACGTCAATATGAAAACAATACTGCTTTAGCGAGTGCATATTATAATGCGTTTATACACCATGAAAACTGGACAAATAAAGTAGCTTTTTTAGATGAATTGAAAAAAATAACTAAAGAAGAGTTAGTAGCATTTGCAAATTCATTTTATAAAAATAATTACGTAGTTACCTACAAGCGTAAAGGTGAAGATAAAAACATTACTAAGGTGAAAAACCCTGGTATTACCCCGATAAATTTAAACAGAGGAAAGCAATCAGAATTTTTACAAGCTTTTAATAAAAAAGAATCTAAAGAAATAACTCCCTTGTTTATTGACTATAATAAAGAGCTACAGAAAACTACTTTAGAGAATGGAGTAGAAGTATCTTATGTTGAAAATAAGAATAATGACCTATTCGATTTGAATATCATTTTTGACATGGGTAAAGACAATGATAAAAAACTTGGTTTAGCAGTTGGATATCTTGATTATTTAGGAACTGATAAATATACACCTGAACAACTTAAAAAAGAGTTTTACAAATTAGGAATAGACTATCATATAAGTGCGGGAAATGATAAATCGTATATAGGAATTAGTGGTTTAAAAGAAAACTTAAATGAAGGTTTGGCTTTATTAGAGCACTTATGGGAAAATGCAATTGCGAATCAAGATACCTACAACAAATATGTAGAAAAAATTGCTAAAGGTAGGTTAGATAACAAAACTCAAAAAGGGAACATTTTTTGGGGAGGTCTGTATAACTATGGACAATATGGTGAAAATTCTCGTTTGCGTAATATTTATCAATTGGATGAATTAGAAGCTATCAATCCGGAAGAATTAGTTGCTGCAGTAAAAAACATGCGTAATTATAAGCAACGTATTTTCTATTACGGGAAAGATGTTTCAGCAGCTGTAACGGCTTTAAATAACAACCATAAAGTTTCAGCTGATTTAAAAGAATATCCTAAGGCTACAGCATATACTCAAAATGATACTGGTGGAAATGTGTATTTTGTTGATTATGATATGGTTCAAGCAGAGATACTCTTACTAGCAAAAGGGGAGCCTTTTAAGGCTGAAAACATTGCAGCTTCTACGTTGTTTAATACGTATTTTGGTAGTGGATTATCTTCAATTGTGTTCCAAGAAATTAGAGAATCTAAATCATTAGCATATTCAGCTTTTGCTAGTTATAGAAATGCATCTATAAAAGGGGAAGCTAATTATGTAATGGCTTATGTAGGTACTCAAGCTAATAAAATGGAACAAGCAGTTAATGCAATGATGGACTTAATGAATGATATGCCGGCAGCTAATGAGCAATTTGAAGCAGCAAAAGCAGCAACATTAAAGAAAATTGCAGCTCAACGTATTACGAAATCAAATATTTTCTGGTCGTATGAGCGTCTTCAAAAGTTAGGTATTGATAATGATAATAGAGAGGCGATGTATAACACCATTAAAAATATGTCAATGGAAGATTTAAAAGAGTTTTTCAATAAGAACATTAAAGGTGAAAAATATAATGTATTAGTTATCGGAAACAAGAATGATGTTGACATGAAAGCTTTATCTAAACTTGGTAAAGTACAAGAAATGGATATTGATTATTTATTCAATTACAAAAATGAAAAAGTGAAGTTGTAAGATAATCACTTTTAAAATTTAAAAGCTCTCAATTATATTGAGAGCTTTTTTTTGTATAGAAAAACAGGTTATTATTGTCCTATAGGTTTAATGGTTTTAATTAAAAGAAATGAATTATATTTGATGAATTCTTCACCAAAAATGATAATTATGAAAAAAAAGTACTTATTTATTTTAACCTTATCCCTAACAGCCTTAGCCTTTAGTCAGGATAAATGGCAAAACATGATGTATGATCATGAAAATAATTTTTATGACATTCAAAAAGATTTTAATATCTATTATGAATCTGTTATGAAAGGGCAGAGTAAAATACCAAAAGGGGCGGGGATAAAACAATTTAAACGCTGGGAATACTATTGGGAAGCTAGAGTTGATGAAAATGGAAATTTTCCTCCTGCTGGTAACACGCTAACTGAAATAAAAAAATATTTTAGAGAGCATCAAAATAATAATACTTCAAATAAATCATATGATTCTGGTACTGGTACATGGGAAATTGTTGGTCCAACACCTCTACCTTCTAATGGTACAGGGCAATTAAATGGTAGTGGGAGATTAACATGTATAACTTTTCACCCTACTGATCCTAATACAATTTTTGTCGGCGCACCTTCTGGTGGAATTTGGAAAACGACAGATAATGGTTTAACATGGACAGAATTCTCTGGAGGGTTAACAAGATTAGGTGTATCAAGTATTGTGATACACCCAACAACTCCAGATATTATGTATATAGCTACTGGTGATCGGGATTCTTATGATGCTCCTGGATATGGGGTGTGGAAAAGTATTGATGGAGGTGTAATTTGGAATCCTCACAATTCTACAATGGGAAATAGAACCATAAATGAGTTGATAATGGACCCAACTGATCCTGATAAAATGTTAGCTACTGCTACAAATGGATATGTTTATAGAACATCAAACGGAGGAACTACATGGACAGCTTCCAATTTTACAGGAGTTAATTTGAGGGATATTGTTTATCATCCTACAAACTCAAGTATTGTTTATGCTGCCGGTTCAGAGGTCCATAAATCTACAGATGGCGGAGCAACATTTACTGAAATTACTTCTGGTGTACCTACAACAGCTCAAAGAATAGCTTTAGCGGTTTCTCCTAATCAACCAAACTGGGTGTATTTATTAGCAGGTGATGGTTCAGGGCTTGTAGGTATATATAGATCAATAGATAGTGGGGAGAATTATTTAACTCGTACTACTACACCAAATATAATGGGGTATGAAATAGATGGATCAGACACCAGAGGTCAATCTTCTTATGATATTGTTATAGCTGCTGACCCTACTGATGCAAATAATATATACACGGGTGGAGTTAATATGTGGAAATCTACCAATGGTGGAACAACAATGACTTGTATGTCATATTGGGTTGGTGCTTCAGGTGGTGTAGATGGAGTACATGCGGATCAACATGCATTAGAATTTTCACCATATACAAATAACTTATATAGTGGTAATGATGGGGGATTATATACATCAACAAACAACGGAATAAATTGGTCTGATTTAAGTAGTGGTTTAGCCATTGCTCAAGTATATAAAATTGGGGTATCACAAACTACTAATGGTCTAGTTATTAACGGATACCAGGATAATGGTACTGCCATTAGTAGAGATGATTCTTTTAGAACAGAAATTGGAGGTGATGGAATGGAATGTGAAATTGATCCTACAGATGCCAACTATATTTATGGAGCATTATATTACGGTGATATCAGACGTTCTACTGATAATGGAAATAGTTTTTCACAAATTGCTGTTGATGGGGTTAATGGTATTGATGAAGCAGGGTCTTGGGTAACTCCATACAAATTAGATCCAAATACACCAGCAAGAATGCTTGTGGGGTATGATAATGTTTGGCGTTCTAATGATGTAAAAACTCCGGCTGCAACAGCAGTTGTATGGACTAAAATATCTACATTCTCAGGAACGAGTAATATTAGAGATTTAGCTATAGCACCTTCAAATAGTGATGTGGTTTATGTTTCTAGATATGATAATAAATTATACCGATCTGATAACGCAACATCTGGTAGCCCAACTTGGACAGATCTTGGAGGAAGTTTACCAGTTGCAAATGAACCAGAGGATATTGAAATTGATCCAACTGATCCTACACATCTATTTATTGCTTTGAGTAATAATATTTATGAATCAACTAATAGTGGTGGAAGTTGGACAGATGTTTCAGGAACACTACCAAATATTTCATTAAATACGATTGTAATTGACAAAACAAGTTCTGTAGATGCGATGTATGTAGGTATGGATGTAGGTGTTTATTATAAAGATAACAACCAAGCAGATTGGACACTTTATAAAACGAATTTGCCTAACTTAGAAATTACTGAGTTAGAAATACAGTATGGTACAGAAGTTTGTGAGAATAAATTATATGCAGGAACATATGGTCAAGGACTTTGGAAAAGTGATTTAAAAGATCCCGGAAATCTTGCGCCAGTTGCTTGTTTTGATGTAAATACAACAACAGGATGTGTAGGTAACACATTTCTGTTAAGGGATTATACTGCATTTACTCCAACTTCATGGTCATGGACAATTACACCTACAACTTTTAACTACAGTGGAGGAACTGACGCTTCATTTCAGAATCCTCAAGTTCAATTCACAGCGACAGGGACATATACTATAGCATTAACAGTAACAAATGCTACTAATAATGATACTGAAACGAAACCATCATACATTACAGTTAGTGCAGGAGCTATTGCAACTACATTTAATGATGACTTTGAAGCAGAAACTGTTTGTGGCGCTACAAGTGACTGTGGTACAACTACATGTGTGTTAAGTGGTTCGTGGAATAATTTAACAAACGGTACTGACGATGAAATTGATTGGAGAGTAGATATAGGAGGTACTCCTTCGACAGCTACAGGACCAAGTGTAGATTATAATCCAGGTTCAGGATCAGGTAAGTATATTTATACGGAAGGTTCTAGTTGTTTTGGAAGTACGGCTATACTTGAAAGTAATTGTTTGAGTTTAGATGTCGATTATGATTTCGAATTCGCGTATCATATGTATGGTTCATCAGTAGGGAGCTTGCATGTAGATATTTTCTCAGCTGGAAATTGGATTAATGACATTATAACTCCATATTCTGGTGATCAAGGTGGAGATGTTTGGAAGTTAAAAACTATTGATTTATCAGCATATACAGGTCAAGTTGTAAAGCTTCGATTCAGAGCTATAACTGGAACAAGTCACTTTTCTGATATTGCACTTGATGATATTAAATTTACAGCACAAGTAGTATTAAATATTGAAGACAATTATTTATTTGAAGAAGGAGTAGGTATATATCCAAACCCAGCTAAAAATGTACTTAATATTATAAACCCAAGTAATTTAAAATTAAATACTGTTGTGATTTATGATATTACAGGAAGAAAAATATTAACTACAGATTTAAGTGATATGGGAACTGAAAAAAGTATAAATATTCAAAGTCTTCAAAGTGCGGTGTATATTGTAACTATAAATGATGATACGAATCAAATAACTAAAAGATTGATTAAAAAATAATTAATTTTTAAATTAAATTTTATGCAAAAGCTTCACTTATCAGTGAAGCTTTTCTTTTTTACCCACTAGTGGGATTTGATTTTGAGCTTTGTTAATTTTCAATATTTTTTCAACATTTTAAAAATAAATAATTATTTTTGCTTTTTTAAATAATTAATTATAATAAAACTAACAATTATGAAAAAACTACTTTTTACTTTAGCTATTGGTTTAGCAACATTAACTTCTTGTGAATCTGATTTAGTAAGTGCACCACCAAGTGACAGTTCAAGTAACGACGGTATATTACCAACTAAAGTAGATATAGTGTATTCTGATGGAGAAACTGAAACCATTACATATACATACGATGGTATGACACTTCTAAAGGAAGAATCTACAGATGGTTATTATACAGATTATGTATATGAGGATAGTAAATTAACTCAAATTAATTGGTATAACGCTCCTAATCCAGCAATTTTAGAATCTTACACTTACGATGCTCAAGGAAGGGTAGCAACAGTTTCTACTAATTTAGTAGATTTTGGAGTATATAACTACAATCTATCTTATAATTCAGATAACTCTGTTATAACATCAATTCATGTTGAAAACCCTACAAGTTTACCAGATGTAACTATACTTAGTAATGGTAATATGATTGGTGATAATGACGGAGACAATTATGTTACTACATTTACGCATGACACTAAAAATGCTCCATTTAAAAACATAAATAATAGAGAACTTTTATTGACCATTGATTCAGAAAATTGTTATAGTTATCTTTTCAATTTGAATAATATTTTAACAGATATTACTCAGCACCTAACTGACCCTAGTAACATTACAAACACGTATACATATACTGATTTTGATTATCCTAGAATAATTACCGAGGACTATGATGGAGATATTTCAACATATACGTATACGTACAATAATGACTAATATAA
>JABSPO010000084.1 GCA_013214625.1 Flavobacteriaceae bacterium | reverse complement strand
CTGATCAAATGCTACGAGAGAGATGATGCCTACCCGTTTTTTCCAACCGATGTTTATTCTTTTCATGTAGATCGTTCTCCTTTACCAGTCGACACTTTTTTATGTACTTACCATGGTGATTCGAGTGAAATATTGCCAAATTCACAAGCCGAACAAAAAGTGCTTGTTCCTGAAATACGTGATGAACTCAAAAAATTATATGGTGGAGCAGATGAAGGTTTTGAATCATTTTTAAGTGAATATTTCTTTGATCTACACTATCTAGCTAAGCCTAAGGCTCGTCCTATTAGTTTAGGAGTCGGTCACTTATGGAAGTTAGCGGTTGACCATCCTGAAAGTCAAGTTCCTCCTTGTCTTCACCGTGCACCAAAGGAAAATACTGGACAGGTCCGGTTGTTGATGATCTGTTAAATACAAAGCAATTAATAGCATATATCGACAAGTATATAATTTGGTTTTTAGATGAGAAAAATTAAAATTTAAAAGTTTATATTTGACTAAGAAGCAATCTCAAGTGTATTGCTAATACTAATTTAATTTTTTAATGTCGTATAAATGAATTGAAATAATTTTTACTAGGTTAAGGCAAAATATTTAGGCATAGCCTTCGCTATGGCTCAGTATTTTAACGAAAATATGGTGAAAATTAAACAATTTCATTGCGACATTAGAATGTTAAATTGCTATAAGCCCTTCTTTACTTGCTATATGCTTAACGTTACTCAGAATTTGAAAAACATTCTTTCTTGAAATAGTATGACAAAGAAACAAAGTACACGAATAGTTAGAATATTATTAGCTATTTCAACCATAACCTCTATGTTCTTCGTGCCATGGATTTTGGTATGGGCTTGGGTTTTACCATTGCCTGATACAGTTCAAGAACAAGTAAATGAAGCTATTGATCATGGGTTTGATGGAATGATTGTTTATGTGGATCAAGCTGGAAAGCCCTCCGAATTTTATACAGCAGGATGGCATGATAGAAAAAATAAAATACCTGCCACCCCTGAAGCCTTATTCAATATTGGAAGTATCAGTAAGTTATATGTCGCTGTTGCTATCACCAAATTGATCAAAGACAAGCGTTTGTCTTTGGATAAAACACTCGCGGATTACTTTCCAGAACTTGTGGGAAGAATTGAAAATGCAGAAAAAATCACCTTGAGATTGATGGTGGAACATCGGAGTGGTATTCCCAATTATACCGATTATGGTTATTGGGAAAACCCACCGGAAACCCATGAAGAAATCCTTGAATTAGCACTTGATTTACCGGCTAACTTTGAGCCAGGTGAAGATTATGGGTATTCCAACACAAATTATTTATTACTTCGTCAGCTCATTGATAAGGTAGTTGGTTATAGTCGTCACCAATATATTAAGGAGGAAATTTTGATACCACTCAAACTGAACAATACTTTTAGTTCGTTTAGCGAGGTGAATATTGACGATGTAATGAGTGGCTATTATGTTGGATATGAGGATGATTTAAAAACTGATTATCGTGGTATGTTAGCTACTGCAGAGGATGTGGGTATCTTTTTAAGAGCATTAAACGATGGCTCAGTGTTTAACGAAGGTGAACAAGGAATCTATTCCTCCATTTATGAGTACGAACATTCCGGATGGGTTCCTGGATACCAGAGTTTTGCTGAATATCACGAAGATATTGATACTGTTGTTATTCAATTTAATAACACAAACGATTCTAAGTTGTATATGTGGAATTTAGCAGAAATCTCAATCAACCGTATTGTGAAAATATTGCGAAGTAAGAAAAACTCATAGTAACATAAATACAATAGCTATAAATAATACGTTATTATTAAGCCCAGTATCAATTGTATTGGCTTTTTTTTATAGAATGAAGTCAAGATTTAGTCAAATAAGTAAGAAGTGAAAAAGGCGGAAAATAAAAATACTAGCTGGACTATCTGTTTGGAATGTCAGGGACGCGGTAAAAAAAGCCGCAGACTCCGAAAGAAAGTACGACTCAGTTACCAGAGGGCGTTGATTCAATTTGAAAAGTCGAATCGTGAAGGGGCCGCTCCGGTTCGACCTAAGCGTCATCTTTATACATGCTTGAACTGTAGCGGGTCCGGGTTGGTTTATGCTGATACTTATCCTATAGCGGATAAAGAAAACTACCCACATGTTGCTATTATTGGTGGAGGTATTGGTGGAGTGGCTCTGGCTGTAGCTTGTTTGCACCGCGGGATTCCTTTTACGCTTTATGAGCGTGATATCGGTTTTGATACTCGATCTCAGGGCTATGGGCTCACTTTGCAACAAGCTAGTAAAGCGATCGAGGGATTCGGTATTTTCTCGTTAGAAGAAGGAATAATTTCAACACGACATGTGGTTCATACTACAGATGGAAAAATAATTGGTGAATGGGGGATGAGAAAGTGGATGCAGTCAGATGTAAAAATGACTCCGAAGCGTACAAATGTGCATATCGCACGGCAGTCTTTACGTTTGGCGCTACTTGAGCAACTCGGCGGACATGATGCGGTGCAGTGGGGACATCAGTTAGTAGATTTTAAGGAATGTGGTGTTGAAGGTGTTGATTTGAGTTTTGAAGTGGAAGGAGAAATCAAGAACGCCAAGGCGGATCTTTTGGTTGGGGCCGATGGCATTCGTAGTTCTGTGCGGAGCTTACTGATTGGTGCCGATATTACTCCTTTACATTACCTTGGTTGTATTGTGATATTGGGTATTTGTTCTTTGGAGGGGCTTAAAAATCTTGACAGTCCTTTACTGGATTCGGCCACGGTATTTCAAACTGCCAATGGGAATGAGCGGATTTACATGATGCCTTATTCATCAGACTCTGTGATGTGGCAATTGAGTTTTCCAATGCCAGAAAAAGAGGCTAAGGCACTGAGTGCTCTGGGAGCTAAAGCACTTAAGGAAGAAGCGTGTCGTAGAACTCCATGGCACGATCCCATCCCTCAAATTTTAGCGGCAACTCCGGAAGCTCAGGTTTCTGGATATCCTGTGTATGACCGAGAGTTACTCAAACCAGAATTGTTAGAGAAAGGAGGGCAAGTGACGCTAATTGGTGATGCAGCTCACCCAATGAGTCCATTCAAAGGACAGGGGGCTAATCAAGCGTTGCTGGATGCGTTGGCACTGGCTCGGGGAATCGCAAGAGGGTGTAGGCCTTTATCTCAATGGAGAGAAGCTGGAGTGAGGGAAAGTGTATTAACTGAGTTTGAATCAGAAATGTTAGAACGCAGTGCTTCTAAAGTGAACGATTCAGCCGCCGCCGCACGATTCCTACATTCCGAAATTGTACTCCATGAAGGTGATGAGCCGAGAGGACGTTGTCTAAAGAGGAAAGATGTATAATAATGGTTATATTAATATGGTTTTGGTACTTAAAACTAAAGCTTATGTATATTTACATTATCGCCAAATCTTTTGATTTACTCTCCTCAATTTTATTTAATTTAGAGGTATTCGTGATTTGAAAAAAGGCTTTTATAAAACGACAAACTAAAAGCTTATGGCTTGTGCCGACACGAAAATTTGCGGGTTTTCTGTCCCGGACTATTCATAGCTAAGCGTTAACCACTATTAAAAAACGTGTAAAATTAATATCGAATAATGAACCTAAAAAAAATCGTCTGTATAGGAGATAGTTTAACAGCAGGATATGGTATTCAAACAAGTCATAGATGGAGTAACCTATTAAGTAATGATTTAAATATTGAAATTATTAATAGTGGTATTTCTGGAGATACAACTTCTGGAATGCTGGCTCGGTTTTATGAAATGGCAATTAAACACAAACCTAATTATATTATCATAACTGGAGGTACTAATGACATATGGTTAAACTTTCCGAACAACATAATAATAGGTAACATACTTGCAATGACAAGATATGCTAAACATCATGACATAATACCAATAATTGGAATTCCTACCCCATTTTTTAACCAAGGAGACTTTACTGATGTGAGCCCATTTATTGATGTTTCTAGTCTAAGTAAACGAATTAATTCATTTCAAAAAACATTAAAACAGTTTGCTTTGGACGATAATCAGCATTTTATTGATTTTACATTAAATATGAATCCAGATTTATTTTTAATAGATGGATTACACCCAAATGAAAAAGGCCATAAATTGATGTCAGTAAATGCAAAATTAAGTTTAAAAGGTTTTTCTTGACCTCATATAAGACTATTGAAATTAAATAAAGCGATAACACTAATTTCATCTAATAAACACTCTATGACAGAAATTTGTTATAAGTGTGGTTTTTATGACCAAAGTCATTTTATTTCAAACTTCAAATCTATTTATAATACTACGCCTTCTAATTTTTTAAAAAAAATAACTTGAATGTTAATTTTATACAATTACAGAATGTATTAAAGCAATATTTTTGCTTCAAATTAAATTACAAATATGAAATCAAATTATTTTTTAGTACTCATTGCTTGTTTAACAATTTCGTGCAAGAATAGTAATAAATCAAAAATCGCTCATACAGAAGAAATAGAAAATTTATATTTTTCAAATGATGACTTTACAAAAGTTGAACCTAGAACACATAACTACTCAAATAGTTTTACTCTAAACAAAGATGGGTTTTTAAACATTCATTTTAAACTAGATAAACCGCTGATACAAAGTCTTCAATTAATAGCGCCAAATTTAACAGTAGATAAATTATTAGAAAAAGGGAATTTTCAATTTTCATTTTTAGTAGATGGAAAAATAGTTTATGTAGAAAACTTAAACAAAGGAGCAGGATTAAAAGCATCTAAAACCGAGCAACTTAATCACACAATACGTTTGGTAACACCAAAAAAAATAGATTATTGGGGCTGGTTTATGTGGCTTAAATTCATGAAAATAGGTGGTGGACAAGATGCGCTTAGTAAAGGAAATCATTCTTTATGTATAGAAGTAAGACCTTATATAAAACAAGACACATTAAAAGTAGGTGCTCTTTTGGCTAAAGGAAATATTACTGTTGAAGTGGCAAGAATCCCAGTCGACGAAAGCCTAATTCCTCATCAAAAAATACAGCCAAATAGTGGTTGGAAAATATCTACTGAAGATTTTGATAAAACCAAAATAGAAGCTCTAAATAGAAAAATAGCAGAAGGTCGTTTTGAGAACATTAATGGAATTGTAGTAATAAAAGAAGGTGAACTTTTAATAGAGGAATATTTTAATGGTGAAACTAGAGATAGTTTACACGATCCAAGATCTGTTGGAAAATCAATCGCTTCAACAATGATGGGGATTGCGATTGAAGAAAATTTTATAAAAAACGAAAACACTTTATTAAAAGATTTTTACGATTTAAAATCATTTAAGAATTATAGTACGAAAAAAGATTCTATAACGCTAAAGTCTCTTTTAACGATGAGTTCTGTATTTCTTGGTGATGATAGTGATTACAACAGTCTAGGAAATGAAGAAAACATGTATCCAACAAGTAACTGGGTACAGTTTACACTTGATTTACCTATACAAAAAGACAAAACAATTGGAGAAGATTTTGCTTACTTTACAGCAGGGGTAGTGATTTTAGGAGATATTATTCATAAATCTGTACCTAAGGGACTAGTCTCTTATGCCGATAAAAAATTATTTGCCCCTCTTGGTATTACAAACTATCAATGGGAATATACACCACAAAAAGTAGGTAATACCGCTGGGGGAATTAGATTAAGAGCTATTGATTTTGCTAAATATGGTCAATTATACAAAAACAAAGGACTCTGGAATGGGACACAAATTTTAAACAAACAATGGGTAGAAAAAAGTTTAGGTAAACAAATAAAACAATCATTTGATGGTGATTCTTATGGGTACCTGTTTTGGAATAAAACCTATAAAAATAATGATAAAGAATACGAAGTGTCTTTTTGTAGTGGTAATGGTGGTAATAAGATTTTTGTTTTTAAAGATATTCCTTTTGTAATCGTTATTACTTCTTCTGCATATAATAATCCAAATGCTCATGCTAATGCTGACAAAATAATGACTGAGTATATAATACCCGCAATAATAACGGAATAATAAAGCCAGCACCTAACAAAACCTATAAAATAATACGGGTTTGGTCTATAATATTTAAAGCTTGTGTATATTTACATTTATTGCCAATTCTGCCCTTAATTAATAACAACAACTTTCAATAAGTAAGTTAATTATCTAATCGACTATTTTTGGTTTGAACTAAAAAAAAGATGAAAACAACAACATTCCTAACATTTGTAGGTAATCAATGCGGTAAGGCTGAAGAAGCGATAAATTTCTATACTTCTATCTTTCCGAATTCTGAAATTAAAAGCATAACAAAATACCTAGAAGGAGAGGCTGGAGGAACACCTGAGCTTATCAAATATGGAGTATTTACTTTAAATGGCGCAGAGTACATGGTTTCTGAAAGTAATTTTAAGCACGCTTGGTCATTTACACCGGGAGTATCACTTTTCGTTGAATGTAACTCAGAAAATGAAATACGAACTTTATTCGAAAAACTTTTATCAAATGGAGGCCAGATAATGGTTCCTCTTGATAACTATGATTCGGGAGATTATGGCTTTGGTAAAAAATTCGGATGGTGTGAAGATAAATATGGTATTTCATGGCAACTTATTCTTTGTGACTAAGTTCGAAGTATGATATAAGTCGACCCTACTTAGAGGAATAAACGAAATGAAAAATAACTACTGCCAACAAAGTCTATAAATAATACGGATTTTGGTATTTAAAACGAAAGCTTGTGTGTATTTACAATAATTGCTAAATCTTTTAATTTACTCACCTCAATTTCATTTAATTTAGAGGTGTTCATGATTTTAAAATTGGCTTTTTCAAAACGACAAAATTAAAAACAATCCCGATAGCTATCGGGACTAAAATAGCTTATGGATTGTGCCTATACGAAAATCTGTGGATTTTTTGTACTATCAAGTCAAGTTGGACGTAGTATTGTATCTTAGCTTTTACTAGTTATAAATACCATTGTGTTTATATATTAGTTGTGACTAATCTTAAAAATTGAATAAAAAGAAATGATTAACGAATTATCAGAAATTAAAAACGAGGTTTACGACAAATGTGAATTACTAATTTCTGAGTTAGAATACGAATCTGAAAGCACAGATTACGCAGCTTGTAGTTTTAAACTCAACGGACTGAATATTATTTGTAGGAACGCTAAAATAACACCGAAAAAGATTGGCCAGTTTGTGACATTCTGGAAGAGGAATATTAATGGATCAATAGAACCTTTTTTTGAAACCGACAGAATTGACTTTTATGCTGTGAACGTACGTACTGAAAATCAACGAGGACAATTTGTATTCCCAAAATCAGAGTTGATTAAAAAAGGGATTATCTCTACCGACAAAAAAGAAGGGAAAAGAGCTTTTCGAGTTTATCCATCTTGGGATATTGTAAAAAACAAACAAGCGGAGCGAACTCAAAAATGGCAATTAAATTGTTTTTATGAAATCGGGAAATCTACTGAATTTAAAAAGGTCAACGAATTATATAAAAACTACACACAACAAGACCTGTAAATAATATGTGTTTTGGCGTTTAAATCGTAGGTTTGTGTTTATTTACATTATCGACAAATTTTTTAAGTTGGCTTTTTTAAAACGACAAAATAAAAACAATCCAAAAAGCTAATGGCTTGTGTTGACACGAAAATCCACGGATTTTCTGTCCCAAACTATTCATAGCTAAGCGTTGGAAAACATTAAAAAATGAAATTAATATTTATATTCCTATTTATAAGTTTAACCTCTTTTTCTCAATCACAAGAAGCAACTATGTTTTTTAATGACGGAGAATCTTTTGAAGGATACGGATCAATAAAGAATAATAAAATAAAGTTTAGATTATCTCTTGATGACGAAGCTGAAAAATGGGACTATGAATCGATTTCAAAAATAGAGTTTGAAACATTTTTTGAAATCAAAACTTACGAATACATTAGGTTAAACAAGGAAAGTAAACCAGTTCTACTTCAGCTAATTTCAAAAGGGGAGGTTTCATTATATCGAGTGGTGAAATCACAGTGGAGATTTGGTGTTAATTCACCTAACAATAACTTCCTAAATAATAACTTCCTAAATATTAATTTCCCAAACAAGAATAAAATTACAACAGTTACTAATTTCATAATTAGAGAAGGAGAAGAATACCCTTCATGTTTGAATTGCGGTTTTTTTAATAAATGGAAAAAACGTACAATAGATTTTTTGATTGATTGCCCTGAGCTAATTAAAAAAATTAAATCGAATGAGTTTGGTGAAAGTGACCTTCAAGAAATAATTAATTATTATAATGACTTTTGTAGCGATTTATAAAAAAGGTTTTCCAACAACATATAAAATGCATGCTTAAGTTTTGCTTCTATATTCAAAGTAAATGTATCTTTATTATGTGATTGTCCTGCCGACAATCAGCCGTGCTTGTAGCGTGACTCTTTATATAAACGTTGTACATTATTATGACCAACAATAGCCAACCAAATATTCAATTATGAAATCAAATTTAAATTATCCAACTTACAAAAAGGGGTTAAATTATAATTTCGAATAATTTATTTTGTGTCCTTTTTTAATTCCCCAAATATCACTTAAACCAGCGTTAATTTCCAAAACATATTTTGCTGGAGCATCTGAAAATAATGAAGTTTCATTCAAAGGTTCTGCATTTTTTACAATATTAATGATTGTATTATTAGCATCAATATAAATAATATCAAGTGAGATATAAGTGTTTTTCATGTAAAAACTCTTTATTTCACTCTTATCAAAAACAAACAACATTCCTTTATTGTTGTCCATTTGTTTGCGGTACATTAATCCTGTTTGACGTTCAAAATCGTTGTCAGCTATTTCTATTTTAATTTTTTTTCTAACTGTACCGGTACTATCTAATAATTGTAAATTCCCCTCGTATTTGAATCTTATTTCAGTTGGAATAACTTCTTGTTTCTTCTCTTTTTTACAAGACAGAAGTGTTGATAAGCTAATAAAAAACATTGCAATTAGTACCCTATAAAAACGCATTAGACAACTTTTTTAGTTGGACGAAACATAAAATAGAATCCAATAATAATAAATGGGATACTTAGCCATTGCCCTGTAGAAAGGACGTCACCAAGAGAATCTTCAAATCCTCCTTGTGATTTTTTGTAAAACTCAACTACAAATCTAACTGACCATAATAAGATTAGGAATAATCCGAATATGTAAAATGGTTTCTGTTTTTTATCAGTTTTCCAATAGGTATACATTAAAATAGCAAATACAAAAATATAACAAACCGATTCGTATAGTTGCGCAGGATGACGCAAAGGAACTGCATCTAATAAAGTAGCGAATTTAGGATTGTTTGCTATTGCATCGTATGCTTTTTCGGCAGTTTTAGCACCTGTTAATTGTATTGCTTCGAATGACCGATATTGTTGTTGAATGAATCTAAATCCATAATCCGAATTTGTAACCTTTCCTACAATTTCTGAGTTCATTAAGTTTCCTAAACGAACAAAAGCTGCGCCAAATGCAACTGGTATCACTAGTCGGTCTAATATCCATGATAATTTAATATCTGGATGCTTTTTATGGTATAAATACATTGCAATAACAATTCCAATAGCAGCCCCGTGGCTTGCCAAACCAGCTATTCCAGTATATTTAAAAGGGTCGAATCTAAATGGTAATATAATTTCTAATAGGTGGTTTTGATAGTAATTCCAGTCGTAAAAAAAAACATGTCCTAAACGCGCACCTACTAATGTAGAAACTACTGTATAGATGAATAAGGTGTCTAGTTTTTCCTCAGCTACATTTTCGTTTTTAAATATCTTCTTCATGATTTGTAAACCTCCTAAAAAGGAAATTACAAACATTAAACTATAGTATTTTATAGGTATTGGTCCTAAGTTAATTAATGTATCACTCGGGTTCCAGTCAATAAATAATGAAGTCATATTTTAGTGTGTCTTTAAAAGGTAAAGATATGTATATCCGTTTGAATAATAATATAATTTTTTGTTAATGCTAATAGTCAAAAACCATGATTAGTAGTTTACTTATATACTTAATGTTACGAAGAATATTCAGGAACTTCTTTTAAGAAATGATAGCGTTCATTAGCATAATCCATTTTGCAATAATAATGATCCAGCCCGTTGGTAACCATTAATAAATCCGCTTTTAAAGTAAGATTGTATTGTGCTATTTGATCAAAAGTTTTTTGAGTAATCGGAATTTTTGGAGCTTTACATTCGATTAAAATGTTAATAGTTCCGTCAGAATTATAAACAACAATATCGTATCGTTTTTTACGTCCGTTTATGAAAAGCTCTTTTTCAACGTTAATTAATGATTTAGGATATTTTTTTTCAATCATTAAGAAATTCACGCAATGTTGTCGTACCCATTCTTCAGGAGTAAGCACGATAAATTTTTTCCTGATATCATCAAAAATACTGAGTTTATTTTCGCTATTTTTGAAGCGAAAAGTATATGTGGGGAAATTGAGTTCTTGCACGGGTCAAAAATAATGAATCTTTTATAATGTCATACTGAGCTTGTCGAAGTATTTTTCAATCATTAAATTTCTGTATGGATAAAGTAAAACAAATAGTAGCTGATATAAAAAAAGGGAATACCAAGCCTATTTATTTCCTTATGGGTGATGAGCCTTATTATATTGATGCTATTGCTACTTATATAGAGAAAAATGTGCTTTCAGAAGAAGAGAAAGGCTTTAATCAAATGGTGTTATACGGTAGAGATGTAACTATTGATGATATTGTTTCTAATGCCAAACGATACCCAATGATGGCTGAAAAGCAGGTGGTATTGGTTAAAGAAGCTCAGGATTTAAGCAGAACAATTGATAAATTGGAAGCGTATGCTGCAAATCCACAGCCGACTACAATTTTAGTTATTTGTTATAAATATAAAAAACTTGACAAGCGCAAGAAATTATATAAAACAATTGAGAAAACAGGAGTGTTGTTTGAAAGTAAAAAGTTATACGATAATCAAGTTCCCGATTGGATACGTAGAGTTTTATCAGGAAAAAAATATACGATTAATCCAAAAGCAGCTCAAATGTTGGTTGAGTTTTTAGGAACTGATTTAGGTAAAATAAATAACGAATTAGATAAGTTACAATTGGTATTGCCTGCTGGGTCAGAAATTACACCAATACATATTGAAGAAAATATAGGAATAAGTAAGGATTATAACAACTTTGAGTTGCGTAAAGCAGTTGGAGAGCGCGATGTTTTAAAAGCCAATAGAATTATTAATTATTTTGCTCAAAACCCAAAAGATAACCCTACTGTTGTAACGGTATCCTTATTATTTAACTTCTTTTCACAATTATTGCAATACCATGCCTTAACTGATAAGTCGCAGTTTAGCGTAGCAAAGGCATTAAAGGTGAACCCGTTTTTTGTAAAGGAATATCAAGCTGCTGGAAAAAACTATCCAATGCGAAAAGTAAGTCAGGTAATTGCATTATTACGTGAGGCTGATTTAAAAAGTAAAGGAGTAGGGGCGAGTAATTTACCACAAATCGATTTGTTAAAGGAAATGCTTTTTAAAATAATGAATTAGGGTTTATTCCTATTAAATAACCATTTGTGTATTGGTTTTAGCACTAAATTTACAAGTAGTATTATAACAGTTCCAATAAGGGCCTCTATATAATAGCCAGCAGCCGAAAGACATCCAATGGCAGCACTACACCAAACGGTTGCTGCGGTAGTAAGTCCACGAACATTTATCCCTTCTTTAAAAATGATTCCCGCTCCTAAGAATCCAATACCCGTCACAACTTGACCAATAATTCTTGTAATGCCTTCACCTTCGTTATTAAGTTTAATAGATAGCAGAACATAAAGTGCAGCGCCTATTGCAACCAAAGTATTGGTTCTGATTCCAGCTGATTTGTTGTTCCATTGGCGTTCAAATCCAATGAGCATTCCAGCAAAAGCAGCAGATAAAAGCCGTAGGCTAAATTCTGTAATAGTCATTTTATGTTTTACAATTGATGTAATACCATCTCTGACATAAAATAACTTTTTAAAATAATTTAATTTTTATTTGTCATCTTACATCAGAAATGGTATAACTTATTCAATTAAAGTTACTAAATTTTGTAATAGAATAAAAGTTTGAATTCAATTTTAATACTTAAAAAAAACTTTTAGGTTACTAAATCCTTTTATTCCAGAGCTTCTTTTTTCGGACTTAAAAATAAATAAATCCATAACACTCTTGATAGTTTAAAGTTTGTGGTGGATAATAGTAGTATAACACCAATTATATAAGGAATGATTAATAGATCGAATGTTTTTTCGAAAAAAAACTGACATATCACATATGTAGCGATACTTTCAGCTACGGCTAGAGCATAACTAACGTACATAGCTCCATAAAAAAAACCAGGCTCAATATTAAATTTCAGATTGCATTTTGGGCAACTAGAATTCATTTTCCCAAAGCTAAAAACATTTTTAGCGCTAAAAATATTTCCCTTTTTGCAATTAGGACATTTGTATTTAAGGAGAGATTTAAACAGCATTTTTTTTTAACAAAGGTCAGTAATATATGACTTCTTTGATTGATTGAAAACACGTTTATGTTAGGACAAATCACGCTTTATACTTAACTTTGGGATATGAGTTTTTTACCAATATTGAATATAAAACAATTTGAATTTAAAGTAAATGAAGGTGATTTTTATGCAAATGATTTTTCCTCTCATTTGGAAAAACATCATGCAACAATAACAAAACCACATAGGCATGATTTTTATTTAATTGTATTATTTACTGAGGGAGCAGGAGTGCATGAAGTTGATTTTGACTCTTACCCCATTAAAAGAGGAGCACTTTTTTTAATGAATCCAGGGCAAACTCATCATTGGGAATTTACGGAAGCAGCAAAAGGCTTTATCTTTTTTCATTCAAAGGAGTTTTATAACTTATCATTTCCGAATAAAAACATTGATGATTACCCTTTTTTTTACACTTTACATAATTTGCCGTTTTTAATGTTAAAAGTAAAAGAGTTAGCTCTTTTTATAGGTTTGTTTAAATCGATTTTTGAAGAATTTACATTGAATAAATTTATGTGGCATCAAAAATTAGCACTCATAGTTGATTTATTATATATAGAAACTACTCGTTTATATATTAAAAATGAACAAAATGATATTCATAAAATTGAAAAGGGGATTGCTTGGTTTAGAAAATTAGAGCAGTTAATTGATCAGAACTTTTTAACTATGAAAAAAGCGAGTGATTATGCTAATGAATTAAATGTAAGCACTAAACACTTAAATAAAATAGTTGTTAATACAATTGGAAAAACAACTACTGATTTAATTCATCAACGGATTCTGTTAGAAGCAAAAAGACTGCTAACCCATGGAGAGTTAACAGTACAAGAAATTGCTTTCGAATTGGGATATGATGATACTTCCTATTTTTCCAGGCTTTTTAAAAATAAATGTGGGGTATCTCCTTCAGTTTTTTCAAATAAATATATTAACAAATAGCTTCGTAAATTAATACCTATTAGTTTACGAAGGGGTCTGCCCATTTTTCATTGGAGTAAACATCGGTACCTGATAATGTCTTTAAGAAGCTAATTAAATTACTTTTTTCATCAGTAGTCATGTTTAAGTTTTGAATATTCCCTGCGGGTTTTAATCTAGGGTCTAATTGCGCATTATCTGAACCAGGAGGCATTTGGTTGTAGTGCTCAATAACTGAATTTATGTCAGAGATACTAGTGTGCATTAATCCGCCATTTAAAGTTCCATCTGTTTTGAATAAATCTCTTAATGATGGGGCTCTTGTAATTGTTAAATCAGTGTCAACGGAGTTTAATACTCCAATAATACCGTTGTTTAAAGTATTAGGATCAATGTCAAACTCTGGCGCTGCATGACAACCAGAACAGCCAACACCACCGCCGGTTCTAATTCCAGACCCATCAAAAGTTGGTGGAGTTAAAAATAGTTGTTTACCGGTATTTTCTTCAGCTGTGAAATTTGTAAATGGAACTTGGTCATTTGTCGCAAATGTTCTTCCCACATCATATTTAGAATCAAATGATTGTATACTTCGTATAAATTGTGCTAATGCACTTTGTATGCGTTGCTCGGTAATTACTTGATCGCCAAATGCAAACCCAAATAATTCAGGGTAATATTCAACGTCATTTAACTTAATAATTAAATCATTAAAATCACCATCCCCGTTTGTACCGCTGAATCCCATTTCATTATGGTCCTGAATAGGCATAGTAGTTTGTTCTTCTAAAGTATTTGCACGTTCATCCCAAAAGAACTTTGCTTCATTTGAGAAACGAGAGTTTATCAATCGCATTGAATGCCTACCAGTTAATCCGTTTACTCCAGAACTTGCTACATCTATGTCACTAAATGCATTTACTTGCTGGTGACATGTACTACAAGAGACTGTATTATCTGAAGATAAATTTTCGTCATAGAAAAGAATTCTCCCTAGTGTAGCGCCTTCATTTGTGATAGGGTTGGCTACGGTATTATCTTTAGTGATGTATACTGGTGTGGTTTGAAAAGCATAATTGGATAGATTATTAAAATCGATATTTAAATAATCGGAAAAGTCAATAGCAACAGGAGTTGTAGTTGCTATTTGATTTGAATTGTCATCACTACAAGAAGTGAAAAATGCTAACGTAATTGTGGATAATACAAGAAACTTTTTCATATGAATTGGGTTTAAAGTTTTCTTTTAGACGCTGTATTTTAAAAAAGGTTTAACGAAGAATATTTTTTTGTTGAAATATTTTATTCAAATCAGTACATTTAACTGAAGATTAAATGTACTGATTTGAATAAAAGGCTCCCTAAATGAGGATTATTATTTAGGGAGTAAGGGTGATTGTTAAAGTTTTTTACTTTTTACCTCGGAGTAGATTGACACTTACGGTTGCTAATTCATTATTAGGGAATTTTGTAGCGTATTTCGGATCGGGATGTAATCCTGCTTCAATAGCAATTTTATGAAAAACATCGATTTCTAATATAAACTGATCGGAATACCCATGTGTTGCATCATAAGCAGTAGCAGCTGTTTTTCCAATGTTTTTGGCCACTAATTCTGGAGTTACAGTGTGTAATTCAATAACTAATAATCCAAATTTTTCTGTATAGGGTTTCCATTTTAATAAATGTTCTAAAAGCGAATCTTCTACTAAGTTATTCTTAAGGTGTTTTCCTTTATAGGTATATGCTCCAGTTGAAGTACTTGTTCTTCCAGTTGTGTTTAATGGCATTTCCCAAATTCTATTATGGTCAAGAAAAGTTCTTACATTTAATAAGTCTTTTAGTGCTATGTTATAGTTTTCTTTTAAATCAGTTGCTAGTAAATCAGGTCTTCCAATATCTCCCCAAATAACTTTTGCCCAAATATCTGCCTTAATTAAGTTGGCACGAGTTACTTTTAAGGCAGCTTGGTTAAAGTCGGCCCCTACTAATAATAAAGGGTAATCTTCTAATAGCTTTCCTCGTAATGTTTGGTGTTCGATTACTTCAAATATATGTTGTATGAAAGCACCGTTACCGCAACCCATGTCTAATATTCCTTTTGGTTGTTCTTCAATAGGCTTGTTGAATATGTTGATGATTATTTCATCAATAACCTTAAAGTATGTACTGTGAGCTCCACCACTTCCCCAAACGTTCATTTCTCTATGTACATGTTTTTCAGTTTCATTTGGCAAACTGTTTAGCACTAGTGGATCTCCAAATAATAACTCATCTATTTGCATAAAAGTTGGTAAGTAGGATACCGTAACTCCATATGCAGAAGCTCTTTTGGCAAAAAATAATCCTTTATCTGTAAACTGATAGGTGTCCTTTTTTTTATTAAACCACTGTAAATGAACAAAAAAGTCAAGAATTTTTTTAAAACTTTCAGGATCCTTATGGTATTCTTGTGCTCTAAAAGAGGCTTCCATAAAGTATTTGTGAAACATTCCATTTACACCTAATAAAACAATGATTGGAGCAATAACGACACCTTCAATATGTTTTAAGACTTGGTTTTCAATTTCATTAAAATTACTGATGTTGTAATTGTTTTCTAATTTTTTAAATATACGTTCTAAGGCAATAAAAGCATCTGCGCCAATCCGTTCTTTAGGAAAAAGAACACTATATTGTAACAGGTTTACTGCATCTTCATATAAAGGAACCAAGGCAAAGGCAATTTTACTTTTTTCATTTATTTCATAAATGATAGTCCCATTACTTGAGTTTATATGCTGTATAAGCCATCCTTGTGAACATAGCACACGCAGGCCAACATTTAAATACCCTACGTTAGCATTAAATTGCTTGGTTAAGGTAGTTAATGATATTTTTTTTTGTTGGAGTAAGTAATCAAGAACTCCTTTTTTATGTAATGAAAAAGCTGTTGTAGCGGTTGCCAAGCCATCCAAATGGCGGAATAATAAGTTTCTGTATTTAGTTTTATCTTTTTTTGTAAGCATAATTGGTTAGTTATGTGTAACTAAATATACGGAAAAAATATGATGTTCATACCCTGTTTCTTTAACATGTAATACTTTGTTTTTTTTTAATAAAATCTGCTAACTTCTTTTATAGACGAGTAAAATAATATCATATTATTTTATCTAACAAAAATGAATATTACAATTGTTTATTCTGGAGCAAATTTAGTTGACTTCTTTTTTATAAAGGGATTAAGTATTGCATTTGGGTAATATATTAGGATATTTTTAACGCTATATTTTTAATGAAAAACGTATTTTCGTTTGTTAATGAACAAGTATATGTTTTACCAAATAGGTAAAAACTACTTGTTTTAGAAAAGTGAACAAGCACTGATATAACGTATTAAAAACTTTTTTGATTATGAAAATTGTATTCAATCCTAAAATTTGCTTACTAATTTTAGTTGCATTCATTACCAATGTGAATGCTCAAAAACAAGAAGAAATAACTAAGGCACTTCCTTTCTTTGAAAATGGAGAAGCTCAAATTGTACAAGCCTTTACTGATGTCAATAAGTGGATACGCCATGATTTGTGGGTTGAAACAGAATTCGATACTGATGGTGATGGGAAATTAGACAGAATGCATGTTGCGGTTACTCGTCCTGAACAAACAGAAACAGAAGGATTAAAATTACCAATAGTTTATGTTTCAAGCCCTTATTTTGCTGGAGTAGCAAGAGATGTAAAAGGTTTGTTCTGGGATATTAAGCATGAAATTGGAGAGAAAGAAAAGGAACGAGTACACCCTGAAGTTGTACGTACGGGTAAACGTCCGATTATTTCAAATTCTCATATTAAAAAATGGGTACCTAGAGGGTATATCGTTGTGCATTCATCATCGCCAGGAACTGGATTGTCACAAGGATCGCCAACTGTTGGAGGGGATAACGAATCCCTAGCTCCAAAAGCAGTAATCGATTGGTTGTGTGGTAGAGTAAAAGGATATAAGGCACCTGATGGTAATGAGCTAGTTACTGCATTTTGGTCAACAGGAAAAGTTGGAATGACGGGTACTTCATATAACGGTACAATTCCATTGGCAGCTGCTACAACAGGGGTTGAGGGATTAGAAGCAATTATTCCTATAGCACCTAATACTTCATATTATCATTATTACAGATCTAATGGATTGGTAAGATCTCCTGGAGGATATTTAGGGGAAGATGTAGATGTATTATATGACTTTATTCATAGTGGCGATGAAGCTAAGCGACCGTATAATAATGCAACGGTGAGGGATAAAGAAATGAAGCAAGGAATGGATAGAGCTACTGGAGACTATAATGATTTTTGGGCTGGACGTGATTATTTAAATGATATGAAGCCTATGAAAGCGGCCTTATTGATGTCCCATGGTTTTAATGACTGGAATGTAATGCCAGAACATAGTTATAGAATATACAAGAGAGCAAAAGAAATGGGATTACCTACGCAAATATATTATCATCAAAATGGTCATGGTGGTCCTCCACCAATAAAAATGATGAACAGATGGTTTACGCGTTATTTACACGGAGTTGAAAATGGAGTGGAGAAAGATGCTCGTTCATGGATTGTTAGGGAAAATGATTTGCAAAATAATCCAACACCATATGCTGAATATCCAAATCCAGAAGCGTCTCCAGTGACGCTTTACCTTAATTCTGGGACTCCTAAAAATGGTTCGTTGAGCACTATAAAGCCAAAGAAAAAGAAGACTGAAACATTAGTGGATGACTATTCTTTTTCTGGAGCTGATTTAGCAAAAAGTGAGACGTCTAGTCACAGATTATTATATATAAGTCCTGAGTTGACTAAGGATATTCATATTTCAGGAGAAGCTACTATCACAATAAAATTAGCGAGTAGTAAGCCAGCAGCTAACTTATCTGTTTGGCTAGTGTCCTTGCCTTGGAATGAAGATAGTAAGGCAAAAATTACGGAAAATATTATTACTCGAGGTTGGGCAGATCCACAAAATCATAGTTCATTAACATCAAGTCAGCCCTTAATTCCAGGGGAATTTTATGAAATGTCATTTAATTTAATGCCTGACGATCAAATAATTCCTAAAGGACAACAAATTGGATTGATGATTTTTTCAAGTGATAAAGAATTTACCGTTTGGCCAAAGCCAGGAACTGAGTTAACAGTTGATTTAAAAGGGACAAAATTAACCTTGCCAATCGTAGGAGGAAAAACTGCTTTTGAGAAGGCAATTAAATAAATTTAAGATGATTTATTTATATTAAGGTGAATAAAAAAATGTAATAAGATAGATGTATGTTGTTAGTTGATTTATTCATAAAAATTAGCTAACTTTGAGTAGCTTCATAAAATTTACGATTAAAACTTATGTTATTCATACAGGTAAATAATTAAAAATTTGAAATATGGGATGTTATAATTCAATTGTAATTAATAGTGATGCTGATAAAGTTTGGGATGTTTTAAAAAACTTTCACGATTTATCATGGAGTAAAAACGTAGTTACTAAAGTAGAGGTAGTAGGGAGTGTGTCTTCAAATAATATTGGCGCAAAGCGAATTCTTAATGATGCTTTTCATGAAACACTTCTAACAGTTGATAATGTTGGTAGAAAATTCACTTATAGCATAGATGATGGACCAGCAGTAGTTTCTAAAGAAAACGTTGTAGGATATATTGGAGCAGTTACGGTATTACCTGTTTCAGAAAACAATACGTCTTTTGTGTTATGGACTTCCGAGTGGGATTCTGCTAAAGAGAGTGGGGTTGCTGATTTTTGTAACCCAATATATCATGCGCTTTTACAAGATTTAAAAGATCATTTTTCTTAAGAAATATTCATTAATAAAAAACTCCAATGCTTTAAAAAGCATTGGAGTTTTTTATTAAAATAATGGTTGATTTTTAAAATAAAGAAGGAAACTTATTTGGATTTGATTCATTCATCATGTCATAAACCTTTTCAAAAATATCTTCAGCAGAAGGCTTAGAGAAGTAATCTCCGTCAGTACCATAAGCTGGTCTGTGTTCTTTAGCAGCTAAAGTTTGTGGTTTGCTATCTAAAAATCTATATGCATCTTGTTTTTCAACAATTTCTTGTAAAATATAAGCAGAAGCACCACCCGGTACATCTTCATCAATNACTAATAACCTGNTTGTTTTTTGAACAGATTTTACAATATCATGATTGATGTCAAATGGTAATAATGATTGAATGTCAATAACTTCAGCGTCAATACCAACTTGTGCTAATTCCTTAGCTGTTTCTTCGACAATTCTAAGGGTAGAACCGTAAGAAACTAAAGTGATATCAGCCCCTTCTTTTACTGTTTCAACTACACCGATAGGAGTTTTAAATTCTCCTAAATTTGATGGCATTTTTTCTTTTAAACGGTATCCATTTAAGCACTCAACTACAACTGCTGGTTCGTCCCCTTCTAATAAGGTATTGTAGAACCCTGCTGCTTTAGTCATGTTTCTTGGCACTAATAAGTGTATTCCTCTTATTAAGTGAATTAACCCACCCATTTGCGATCCTGAATGCCATATACCTTCTAATCGGTGACCACGAGTACGTATAATTAATGGTGCTTTTTGTTTTCCGTTTGTTCTGTATTGTAATGTTGCTAAATCATCAGACATGATTTGTAAAGCGTATAAGATGTAGTCTAAATACTGAATTTCAGCAATAGGACGTAGCCCTCTCATAGCCATTCCAATTCCTTGACCTAATATGGTAGCTTCACGAATTCCTGTGTCAGAAACTCTTAACTCGCCATATTTTTCTTGCATTCCTTCTAAGCCTTGGTTTACATCACCAATATGGCCTGCATCTTCTCCGAAGATTAATGACTCCGGATATTTTGTGAAAATAGCGTCAAAGTTATCACGCATAATTAAACGTGCATCTACTAGTTCTGCATCGTCGTTATATTTAGGTGCTTCAGCGTTAATATTGTCAGCTCTTAAATTACTTTCAGAATGTAAGTTAGCGCTGTATTTTGGTTGAATTTTAGCTTTGTAACTAGCAATCCAATTGATTAATGCAGTTTTTGATTCAGATTTTTCAGTAGTTAAATAACGCAATGCCTTTCGGGTAGCTACTAATAATTCTTTACGAATAGGCTCGTTAATACTTTCTAATTCGTTCGCTAATTTTTCAATAAATGCTTTATTGCTTGAATTCCTTGCTGCAGCTTTTAATACAGCAACAGCTTCAATTTGTTCTTCCTTTTGTGGTTTTACAAAGGCAGCCCAAGCAGCTTGCTTTCCTTTACGAACTTGTTTTTGGATGTCTTTTTCAATAATTTTTGCTTCTTCATCAGTAAAGATGTTGTTTTCAATCATCCATTGACGCATTTTTGTCATGCAATCAAATTCAACTTCCCAAGCTAGTCTTTCTTTAGATTTATAACGCTCATGAGATCCAGAGGTAGAGTGTCCTTGAGGCTGTGTTAACTCATTTACGTGAATTAAAACCGGACAGTGTTCTTTTCGAGCTACTGACGCAGCTCTTTGGTATACATCAATTAAGTTTGGGTAATCCCAACCTTTAACTCTGAATATTTCGTAACCGTTTGTACCTTCTTCTCTTTGAAATCCTTTTAAAACTTCTGAGATGTTTTCTTTTGTAGTT
>JABSPO010000083.1 GCA_013214625.1 Flavobacteriaceae bacterium | reverse complement strand
ATATGCAGGAAAAGTATATGGAGGGGAATTAAGTGTAGGTGATGATGTAGTGGTTTTACCATCACAGACAAAATCGAAAATTAAGGACATCTATTTTTATGATGAAAAATTTCAAACTGCATCAAGGCGTTCTTCAGTTACTATAACTTTAGAGAATGACATTAATGTGAGTAGGGGTGATATGATTGTAAAAGCTGATGACATCCCAACTATCGAAAAACAACTTACAGCAACCGTATGTTGGATGGATAGCAATCAGTTAACTACTGGAGGAAAATATATTATTCAACATGGGGTAAATAAAGTTATCGCAAAAGTTGATAAAATACATCATAAAATAAACCCTGATTATTCCGGTATAAATACTGACGTAACAGGATTAGACATGAATGATTTGGCTTTAGTCTCTTTTAAATTAAACAAACCAATGTTTTATGATGCATTTGAAAATCATAGAACTAACGGATCATTTATTTTAATCGATACACAATCGAATAATACAGTGGGAGCTGGATTCATCAAATAATATCATAAAGATAAATTATGAATTGTACAATTTCAAATAGCAGATTACAAACTATGATGATGGGCTGTATGCACATATTTCATAAATATATAAGGACAATTTTTTAAATTAAGTTGGTTAATAAAAAAGTCCTTTTGACATAAGTCATTGGGACTTTTTTTAAATACTAAACAAACAACAACACAACATGCAAAGTTTTAGATCGGAAATAGAAAATCCATTAGTAGAGAAAGATATCTTAGAATTGGAACGTAAAATTCGTTTATTTAAAGAAGGTAAAATTGATGAAGAGCGTTTTAGAAGTCTTCGTTTAGCCCGTGGAGTATACGGTCAACGACAATTCGGAGTACAAATGATACGTATCAAATTACCTTTTGGAAAAGTAACTTCTGAACAGTTACATCGTATTGCAGATGTTTCTGACGAATATTCTAGAGGTAGATTACATATTACTACACGCCAGGACATACAAATTCACCATGTAAGTTTAGACCGTACTCCTGAGCTATGGGCTGAATTGGAAAAGAACGATATCACTTTACGTGAAGCTTGTGGAAATGCAGTTAGGAATATTACAGCATCTGAAACAGCTGGTATTGATGTAAACGAAGTGTTTGACGTTTCGCCATATGCTGATGCTACTTTTAAATTTTTCTTACGTAACCCAATCTGTCAAGAAATGGGAAGGAAAATTAAAATGTCTTTTTCAGGAACTGATGATGATACTGCTATTAGTTTTATTCATGATGTAGGTTTTATTGCTAAAACAAAAACTATAAACGGTGAAACTGTAAGAGGTTTTAAAGTATTGCTTGCTGGAGGTTTGGGGTCACAACCTCGTCATGCTGATGTAGCATATGACTTTTTAGAAGCAGATAAAATCATACCTTTTATTGAAGGTGTATTGCGAGTATTTGACAGGAATGGTGAACGTGCTAAACGCGCTAAAGCCAGAATGAAGTTTTTAGTTAAAGATTTAGGGTTGAGTCAATTTTTAATATTAGTTGAAGAAGAGCAAAAAGCATTAGCATACCAAACATATCCAATTGATACAAGTGAATTTGACACCGCTATTGAAATAAATAGCATTACAATTCCTAAAGTTGAGATTAAGGATCAAAAAGCATTTGATTTATGGAAAGAAGCAAATGTTATCAAGCAAAAGCAATATGGTTTATATGCAATTGGTATAAAAGTATTTTTAGGAGATTTCTATACGGACAAAGCACGATTATTAGCTGATTTAATTAAAAAATACGCGAATAATGAATTGCGATTAACCTTACGTCAGGATATATTAATCAGACACGTAAAGGAAGAATTATTACCATTTTTCTTTGTTGAATTAGAAAAGTTAGGCTTTACTGATCTTGGTTACAACAGTACACAAGATATCACTGCTTGTCCTGGAACTGATACTTGTAATTTAGGTATTTCAAGTAGTACTGGTATTGCTGCAGTTTTAGAAAAAGTTTTAAAAGAAGAATATCCTCAGTATATCAACAACAAGGAAATCGCTATTAAAATTAGTGGTTGTATGAATGCTTGTGGACAACATAATATGGCGCAAATTGGTTTCCAAGGAATGTCAATAAAAGTTGGTGCTTTATTAGCTCCAGCAGTACAAGTATTATTAGGAGGTGGTATTTTAGGAAACGGACAAGGACGTTTTTCTGATAAAGTAATAAAAATACCGAGTAAAAGAGGCCCAGAAGCACTTCGATTAATTTTAAACGATTACGATGAAAATGTTGAAGAAAATGAAACCTTCTTAAATTATTATGATCGTTTAGGGAAAATTTATTTCTACGTTTTATTAAAGCCATTAGCGGACTTAACAAATTTAGAAAATAGCGATTTTATTGACTGGGGACATGATGAAAAATACATCAAAGCAATTGGTGTTGGAGAATGTGCAGGTGTTGTAATTGATTTAGTAGCTACATTGTTATTCGAAAGTGAAGAAAAATTAGAGAATGCTGAAGAGTCATTAGTTAAAAACCAATTGTCAGACAGTATTTACTATTCGTATACCGCTTTAATAAATACAGCAAAAGCATTGTTAACTTCTGAAGGGGTTAAAACAAATACACAAACAGGAATTATTAAATCCTTTGACGAACATTTTGTAGCTGATAAAACTTTTGAGCTAACAGGAACATTTAACGAATTGGTAACCCAATTAAAAGAAAATGAACCAACAGTTCAGTTTGCTACAAAATACTTAACTGATGCGAAAGCTTTTTACAAACAAGTAGATAAATTTAGAGCTGCTCAAATATTGCAAAGTAACTAATCAATAAGTAGGATTAAGTCCCTTCTCCTTGATGAGAAGGTTAGGATGAGGTGATAATCATTCTTTCAACTAAAAAGAGAATACAATGAAAACAGAAATAAAAAATCATGCACAGCCTAAACTTACAGTAGTTGGAGCTGGGCCAGGAGATCCAGATTTGATTACGTTAAAGGCCGTAAAAGCACTTAAAAGTGCCGATGTAGTTTTATATGACGCATTAGTAAATGAAGAATTACTTGATTATGTTAACCCAAATGCTGAACTAGTATTTGTAGGTAAACGACGTGGGTGTTACAAATACCAACAAGAACAAATCAATGACCTTATCGTTTCTAGAGCGAAGTCTGATGGACATGTAGTACGATTAAAAGGTGGAGACCCATTCATATTTGGCCGTGGGGCTGAAGAAATGGAATATGCAGCAAGTTTCGGATTAGAAACAGCTGTTGTTCCAGGAATATCTTCATCATTAGCTGTACCTGCTTATCAGAATATCCCATTAACTAAACGGGGAAGCACAGAAAGTTTTTGGGTAATTACTGGTACTACAAAACAACATAAATTATCAGAAGATATTGCGTTAGCTGCAAAATCCAATGCAACGGTTGTAATATTAATGGGGATGGCCAAACTTCCTGAAATTGTAAAACTATTTCAAGCGGAAGGAAAAAATAAATTACCTGTAGCTATTATTCAAGACGGTACAACTGTAAGAGAAAAAGTAGGTATTGGTACTGTAGACTCTATTGAACAAGTAGTTTATGAAAATGAATTATCCAATCCAGCAATAATTGTTTTTGGAGAAGTAGTTAGCCATAGAGCGCAATTAGCAAAAGTTAAAAGTGATGTAATAGCAAAAGAATTGGTGTCATGATTAAAGAAGAACAAAACGAGTTATATCCTATTTTCTTGAAAGTACATCAATTAAATGTCTTGATTATTGGTGGTGGAAATGTGGCATTAGAGAAACTAGGTTTTTTATTAAAATCTAGCCCAAATGCAAGAGTTACATTGCTGGCTAAAGAATTTGATCCTGAGTTATTGACTTTAGCTAACAAGCATAATGTAAATATTCAACAAGGGGCTTATCATTATTTTTCTTTACAAAATCAGCATTTGGTTATTGGAGCAACTAATGATCATGAAGTAAATAAAACAATTCAAAAAGAAGCCAAAGTCAGAAATATTTTAGTAAATATTGCTGACACACCAGAATTATGCGATTTCTATTTAGGAGGAATCGTAACCAAAGGAAACGTGAAAATTGCTATTTCAACAAATGGAAAATCACCTACAATGGCTAAACGATTGCGCCAATTATTTGAAGAAGTAATTCCTGATGATATTAATTCATTAGCAGAAAATTTAAATACGTATAGGCAAATGCTAAAACTAAGTTTTAAAGAAAAAGTTACCCACTTAAATCAGTTAACAAAAAGTTTAATAACAGAATAAAATGATACATACAGATATACTTATAATCGGAGCAGGACCAGTTGGAATGTTCACCGTTTTTGAAGCAGGATTATTAAAATTACGTTGTCATTTAATTGATGCATTACCTCAAGCAGGAGGGCAATGTTCAGAAATATATCCGAAAAAACCAATCTATGATATCCCAGCATTCCCTGAAGTATTAGCAGGAGATTTAATCCATAATCTAGCTGCACAAATTAAACCTTTTGAACCTGGTTATACTTTAGGTGAACGTGCAGAAACGATAGAAAAACAAGAAGATGGACATTTTATTGTCACTACAAACAGAGGTACTAAACACAAAGCACCTATAGTCTTTATTGCGGGTGGATTAGGTTCTTTTGAACCAAGAAAACCACCTATTGAAAACATCGCTAGTTATGAGGATCATGGTGTTGAATATATTATTAGAGATCCTGAATTTTATCGCAATAAACGCGTGGTAATTTCTGGAGGAGGTGATTCTGCTTTGGATTGGTCTATTTTTTTAGTCGATATCGCTAGCGAAGTATCGTTAGTACATCGTCGTAACGATTTCAGGGGAGCATTAGATTCTGTTGAAAAAGTTGTTGAATTAACAAAATCAGGTAAAATAAACTTAATTACTGAAGCTGAAGTAAAAGAAATTCATGGTGACGGACATCTGAGTTCCGTAACTATCGAGCACAAAACTGAAGGAAGCTTTGTTAAGGAATGTGATCATTTTATTCCTTTATTCGGACTATCTCCAAAATTAGGACCTATTGGAAACTGGGGATTAGATATTGAAAAGAACGCAATTAAAGTAAACAATGCACTTGATTACAGTACAAATATCCCTGGAGTTTATGCTATTGGAGATGTGAACACCTATCCTGGGAAACTAAAATTAATTTTATGTGGGTTTCATGAAGCTACTATAGCAGTACAATACGCATATAAATTAATAAATCCAGGTAAAAAGTATGTCATGAAATATACCACTGTTGGTGGTGTAGAAGGTTTTGATGGAACTAAAAAAGTGGCTAAAAAATCGGAAATTATTAAAATTAATATTGAACCTAAAATTCCAGCTTTAGAGGTGTAACTTGAAAATTGTGGGTTAGTCATATCTGTTTTAAGAAATAGTAAGTTTAATCGCGATGCATTACATGAAATTATTAAGTACAGTCCCCTCTCCCTCAGGGAGATAATTAGGAGAGGGAGATACACAATCATTCAGTCTTCAATTTTACTGCAACTAAAAATATATTACAAAGTCAGACTGAGCTTGTCGAAGTCTTTTAATTAAAAGAAAATGTCAGACATAACATTACATATAACAGACCGAGAAGGCAAGCAGCATCAAGTGTTAGCACCAATCGATATGGCCATGAATCTTATGGAAGTCATTCGTTCATACGAACTTGCTCCAGAAGGGACAATAGGTGTCTGTGGAGGAATGGCAATGTGTGCTTCCTGTCAGTGCTACATAACCTCTGACCATGAATTATCAGCAATGGGTGATGATGAAGACATCATGCTAGCTGAAGCTTTTCATGTAGAGGACAATAGTCGTTTAGGATGTCAAATCCCTATCACGGAACAATTAGATGGATTAATATTAGAATTAGCGCCGGAATAGTTATGAGGACTCTACTATACACTATCTATCTTAATTCTATACATCTAACATTAAAAAAATACCATGGCAATAATAATTACAGATGAATGTATTAATTGTGGCGCTTGCGAACCAGAATGCCCAAATACAGCTATTTATGAAGCAAGTGACGATTGGAAATATTCTGATGGGACATCTTTAAAAGGTGATTTAGTATTAACAAACGGAAAAACGGTTAATGCAGATGATGCACAAGAACCAATAAGTGATGAAGTGTATTACATTTCTCCTGATAAATGTACCGAATGTAAAGGCTTTCACGACGAACCTCAATGTGCTGCTGTATGCCCTGTGGATTGCTGCGTTCCTGATGAAAATCACGTAGAAACAGAAAAAGAATTATTACAAAAACAACAATTTTTACACCAACAATAAAATGGATGCAATACAACTAGGTCAGAAAAAGACAAACTACTCAATTAGTTTAAAAGATTCAGTTGATTTGTTTTCTAAACAGCTATTTTTCTCACTTTTTGACGAAGAATATCAACTAATGCATTTCAAATTAATTGAAGATAGTTTTATAGCTATAACTTCAAAGTTATCGATATCAAATCCAGAAAAATTATGGACTAAATTCCTAACTAAGATAACGGTTATAAAAAAATTACTTGTCTTAGATGCCTTAGCTGCCTATGAAAATGACCCTGCTGCTAAAAGTTTAGAAGAAGTATATTTAGCCTACCCTGGGTTTCATGCAATAGCAATTTATCGCTTAAGTCATGAATTATTTTTGCTTGACACACCAATTATCCCACGTATGATGAGTGAATATGCACATGGATTAACTGGAACTGACATACACCCTGGAGCAAGCATAGGTGAATCTTTTTTTATCGATCATGCAACAGGAATTGTAATTGGGGAAACCTCGATTATTAAAAATAACGTAACTATTTACCAAGGGGTTACTTTAGGAGGTATTCAAGTAAAGAAAAGTTTGAGTGCTACAAAAAGACACCCAACAATTGAAGACAATGTCACTATTTATGCTAATGCAACCATACTAGGAGGTGATATTATTATTGGAGCCAATAGCATAATTGGTGCAAATGTATGGATTACAAAATCCATCGAAAAAAACTCAATAGTTACTCATTACTCAGAAATTAAAATCAAATCAAAAAATGAAGTAATTATATGATTTATCACATAACAGTTTTCTCCCACTTAAGGAAGAGGATTAAGATGAGGTGATGAATAAACATAAAAAAAATAAATCATGATTCAATCTAGAAATATAACAGACCAAATAGGAAATACTCCATTAGTAGAAGTTTCAAATATTCTTACTAAAAAAGGGGTTCGATTATTTTTAAAATTAGAAGGAAATAACCCTGGAGGAAGTGTCAAAGATCGCGCAGCATTCAATATGATTAGTGAGGCTTTAAAACGTGGTGACATCAAAAAAGGAGATACATTAATTGAAGCTACTAGTGGGAATACTGGTATTGCATTAGCTTTTATAGCAAAATTATTAGGAGTTAATATGATTTTAGTAATGCCTGAAAACGCTACTATTGAACGTGTAAAAACAATGCGTGCCTATGGCGCCGAAGTTATTTTAACATCATCAGACATTGGAATTGAAGGCGCTAGAGATTATGCCCTTGCACAACAAGAAGAAAAAGGATACCATGTCCTTAATCAATTTGCAAACCCTGACAATTGGAAAGCACATTATAAAACTACAGGCCCAGAAATATGGAAAGCTACGAATGGTGAAATTACTCACTTTGTATCTGCTATGGGGACTACAGGGACTATCATGGGAGTATCTACTTATTTAAAAGAACAAAATAAGAACATTATTATCGTCGGAGCACAACCTACTGATGGTTCTAAAATTCCTGGTATTAGAAAATGGCCAGAAGCATATTTGCCACAAATATTTGACAAATCAAAAGTAGATCAAGTAATAGAAGTTAGTGAAGAAGAAGCAAAAAACATGACTCAAAAACTCGCAAAAGAAGAGGGTATCTTTGCAGGGATGAGTAGTGGTGGCGCAGTGGCTAGCGCACTAAAACTTGCAAACACTATAGAGTCTGGTATTATTGTTAGCATTATATGTGATCGTGGTGATAGGTACCTATCTTCCCCCCTTTTCGTATAAAATAAAATGATTTTTGTCTAAAAACTAGGTTTGGTACCATTTTATTCCTTTACTTTGTATTAAGTAAGTTCATTATCTTATTAATTGTTATCCAGAAAGGCGGAGGGATTAGACCCTATGAAACCTTGGCAACCCTTTATCTTTTAAAGAAGGTGCTAAATTCTACCACATGTTTACATGGGATAGATAACTCAGATTTTATTTCTATAAATCTCTACATTTTTTGATAACTTTTATTTAGGCGGTCCCCTTCGGGTCGGGCTTTCCTCTGTATCTTTTTATGTAATTACTTTGTTACCAAAGCTAATTACATAAAAAGGATGCCGTTGCAATCCCTAACGTAAACGTCATTACGAAGTTTTAATAAAACTAAAGTAATCTGCTAATAATTAGCCGTTAACTTCAATTTAAACGTAATGATACTACAGTACTAACGCAAAATGAACTCATTTAATTAATAAAGAAACAAGACTATCATGATATAGATAGTTTTAAATCTAAAAAAATTATGAGTACAATACATCAAGAATTAAAAAAACGGATCCTTGTTCTAGACGGAGCAATGGGAACTATGCTTCAGGCCTATAAGTTCACTGAAGAAGATTTTAGAGGAGAACGTTTTAAAGATTTTCCAGTATCCTTACAAGGGAATAATGATCTATTGTCAATAACACAACCACAAGCAATTAAAGACATACACGCTAAATATTTTACTGCTGGGGCCGATATTATTGAAACCAATACTTTTTCGGGAACTACCATTGCAATGGCGGATTATCAAATGGAACATTTAGTTTATGAACTAAACTATCAATCAGCAAAAATAGCAAAAGAAGTAGCTGATGAATTCACTGCAAAAGAGCCACATAAACCTCGTTTTGTAGCAGGTAGTATTGGCCCCACAAACCGTACTGCAAGTATGTCTCCTGATGTAAATGATCCCGGGTATAGAGCCGTAACTTTTGATGAATTACGTATTGCGTATAAGCAACAAACAGAAGCTTTACTAGACGGTGGAGTTGATATTTTATTAGTAGAAACTGTTTTTGATACGCTAAACGCTAAAGCTTGTTTATTTGCTATTGAAGAAGTGAAAGATGAACGAAATATCAATGTGCCAATAATGTTAAGCGGAACGATTACTGATGCATCTGGGAGAACCCTATCTGGTCAAACTGCTGAAGCTTTTTTAATATCCGTATCGCATATTCCATTATTATCTATTGGATTCAATTGTGCATTAGGAGCTAACTTATTGCAACCGCATTTAGAAGCGATTGCCAATAAAACAGATTTTGCTATTTCTGCTCACCCTAACGCAGGTCTTCCAAATGCTTTTGGGGAATACGATGAAACACCTGAAGATACTGCTGAGCAAATTGAGGAATATTTTAAAAAGGATTTGATAAATATCATCGGAGGTTGTTGTGGTACAACACCTGAGCATATTTCAGCGATAGCAGAGGTAGCTGCTAAATATCAACCGCGTACTGTCAGATCGAGCGCAGTTGAGAATTAAAAGGATAAAGAAAATGAAAGAAGGTAAAAAATATCTGAAACTTTCAGGATTAGAACCACTAATTTTGAGTGAGTATACTAACTTTATTAATGTTGGAGAAAGGACCAATGTGGCTGGTTCTCGTAAGTTTTTACGTTTAATTAAAGAAGAAGAATTTGACGAAGCTTTAGCTATTGCTCGTCATCAAGTTGAAGGTGGTGCTCAGATTATCGACATCAATATGGATGATGGTTTGATTGATGGTAAAGAAGCTATGGTTCGTTTTTTAAACTTAATTGCTGCTGAACCTGATATTTGTCGAGTACCCATAATGATTGACAGCTCAAAATGGGAAATTATTGAAGCTGGATTACAGGTTGTACAAGGAAAGTGTGTTGTAAACTCCATCTCATTAAAAGAAGGTGAAGAAAAATTTATAAAAGAAGCTATCTTAATCAAACGGTATGGTGCCGCTGTAATTATCATGGCTTTTGACGAGGTTGGACAAGCTGATAATTATCAAAGACGTATTGAAATTGCTGAACGTTCTTATCGAGTTTTAGTAGATAAAGTTGGTTTTGCAAGTGAAGATATCATTTTCGATTTAAATATATTTCCTGTAGCAACGGGAATGGATGAGCATCGTAAGAATGCTGTCGATTTTATTGAAGCAACTCGTTGGGTACGTGAAAACTTACCCAATGCAAGTGTTAGTGGAGGTGTTAGTAATGTGTCATTTTCTTTTAGAGGAAATAATACAGTACGAGAAGCAATGCACTCTGTATTTTTATACTACGCTATTCAAGCGGGTATGAACATGGGTATTGTAAATCCTGCGATGTTAGAAATATATGATGATATCCCTAAGGATTTATTAGTCCGTATTGAAGATGTTATTTTAAACAGACGAGATGATGCTACGGAACGATTACTTGATTTTGCAGAAACCGTAAAAGGAAAGAAAAAAGAAAATGACACCACTGCTTTAGAATGGCGTAATTTACCTTTGCAAGAACGTATTACCCATGCCTTAGTAAAAGGAATAGATGCTTTTATTGTAGCTGATGCGGAAGAAGCTCGCTTAGCCGCAGACAAGCCCATTGAAGTGATAGAAGGAAACTTAATGGTAGGAATGAATGTCGTTGGTGATTTGTTTGGTGCTGGAAAAATGTTCTTGCCACAAGTAGTAAAATCGGCTAGGGTAATGAAAAAAGCCGTTTCCTATTTGAATCCGTTTATTGAAGAAGAAAAAGGTGAAGAGCAAAAGGCATTAGGTAAAATATTAATGGCTACCGTAAAAGGTGATGTTCATGATATTGGTAAAAATATTGTTAGTGTAGTTCTAGGTTGTAATAATTACGAAATAGTAGATATGGGAGTAATGGTTGCTCCTGAGAAAATTATTGAAACTGCTAAAAAGGAAAATGTCGATATCATTGGGTTGAGTGGGTTAATCACTCCCTCTTTAGATGAAATGGTGTATTTAGCTAAAGAGATGGAGCGTCAGGATTTTTCTGTCCCATTGTTAATTGGTGGCGCAACTACCTCTAAAGCACATACCGCTGTTAAGATAGACCCAGAATACAAAAATGCGGTAGTACATGTAAATGACGCCTCTAGAGCTGTTACTGTCGTAAGTGATTTGCTGAATAAAGAAACCAGCAACGCATATGTAGCTAAACTGAAAAAAGACTATGATGAATTTAGAGAGAAGTTTTTAAAGCGTGGTAAAACAAAAGCCTACATATCCATTGATAAAGCAAGAAATCGAAAGTTTAAAATCGATTGGAATACGACAACTATTAAAAAGCCTAACGAATTAGGAATTCAAACTTTTGAACAATTAAGTTTAAAAGAATTATTACCGTATATAGATTGGAGACCCTTCTTTATTTCTTGGGATTTACATGGTAAATATCCTGAAATATTAACTGATGAAGTGGTTGGTGAACAAGCAACTAATTTATATGAAGATGCACAGGTTATTTTAAAAGAAATAATTGAAAAGCAATTATTAAAACCTAAAGCTATTTTCGGATTGTTTGAAGCGAACACCATTAACCATGATGATATTTCTATTCAGAAAAAAGGAAAAGAAATAGCTGTGTTCAGGACCTTACGTCAGCAATTAAAAAAACGTGATGCGAAACCAAGTTTTGCTTTAGCAGATTTTATTGCACCTAAAGAAACTCAAAAAAACGATTATATGGGAGCATTTTGTGTAGCTATATACGGAGCCGATGAATTGGCTACCAAATATAAAAATGCAGAAGATGATTACAATGCTATTATGGTTCAGGCATTAGCCGATCGTTTTGCAGAGGCATTTGCGGAATATTTACATCATCAAGTACGTACAAAACATTGGGGTTATGCTTCAAGTGAAAACTTGAGTAACGAAGAGTTAATAACAGAAAGTTATAAAGGTATTCGTCCAGCACCAGGCTACCCAGCTTGTCCCGATCATTTAGAAAAAGAAACAATTTGGGAATTATTAGAAGTAGAAAAGAAAATAGGTGTAACACTTACTGAAAGTTTAGCCATGTGGCCAGCGGCAGCTGTTTCTGGATATTACTTTGGAAATGAAGAAGCAAAATACTTTGGATTAGGAAAAATCACCGATGACCAAGTACGTGATTTTGCCACTCGAAAAGATATTTCTTTAGAAAAAGCAAGAAAGTGGTTGCATCCTAATATAGCTGACGCTTAGTGTCATTCCCACGAAGGTGGGAATCTCATAATTATAAAAAACATTAATTTGAAAAGATTCCCGTGTTCACGGGAAATGAATATGAAAGTAACAGAACACATACAACAAGCAAAAGGGAAAACATTGTTTTCTTTTGAAATCGTACCGCCTCAAAAGGGACAAAACATTCAGGAACTATACAACAATATAGATCCTTTAATGGAATTTAAACCTCCTTTTATAGATGTCACTACTTCAAGAGAAGAAAACATATATATTCCAAAAGAAAACGGATTGTTAGAGCGTAAAATCACTCGTATGCGTCCTGGAACTGTTGGTATTTGTGCATCCTTAAAATATAAGTATGATGTAGATGCTGTACCTCATGTATTATGCGGAGGATTCACCAAAGAAGAAACGGAGTATGTATTAGTCGATTGTCAATATTTAGGCTTAGATAACGTAATGGCTCTTCGAGGGGAT
>JABSPO010000082.1 GCA_013214625.1 Flavobacteriaceae bacterium | reverse complement strand
TTATTTCATGATGAGAAGTACCTTTTACTTCTTGGTTTATTGATGCTATGGCCAGCTCTACAGATATCAAAATAATTGCTATATTTGGTCAAATATAATAAATTGAAAGGTAATTTATTGATTTAAAATAAGTCCAAGATAAGAATTAAGATTTTAGCATGAAATTGAAATTAAACTCATACTATTTATATTAATGGCTTTAAGTGTTTCAAGTATTCTCATTCTTTGCCTGATGTTTTTTGTAATTGCATTAGTGTATTCTTCTGTAGGTTTTGGAGGCGGATCTAGTTATTTAGCATTGTTTGCATTGTTCGCATTATCTTTTTATTCCATACGGTCTAATGCACTTGTTTGTAATATAGCTGTGGTTTCAGGTAGTTTGTATTGGTTTGTTAAAAAAGGGTATTTTTATGGAAAAGATTTCTTTCCTTTTATTGTAACGAGTGTTCCGATGGCTTATTTAGGGGCTACATACAGGTTAAGTGAACAATGGTTTTTTATTTTGCTAGGAATTATACTTGTAATATCTTCAGTTTTTTTAATTGGACAAACGAAGTACTCTGAAATTAGTAATAATAAAACTACATCGCCTTATTTATTGTGTTTTTTAGGGTTGATTATTGGTTTTGTTTCAGGTCTTGTCGGTATTGGAGGAGGTGTTTTTTTAGCGCCAATATTGTATTATATAAATTGGGGTACACCTAAAAAAATAGCAGCTCTTTCCTGTGCTTTCATTTTTGTAAATTCTATTGCAGGCCTGATAGGTTTAATAGTAAGCGGTACTTTAGAATTGTCTTTTCCAATGACCTTTTTACTTCTGTGTTCGGTTATTTTGGGAGGGCAAATTGGAATTAGAATAAGTTTAAAGAATTTGTCTTCTATCGTGTTAAAACGCATAACAGCTTTATTGATTTTTATAATTGGAATGCGTGTATTACTGATAAATGGTCTAGAATTAATGTAGTGGGTGTTTCATAAATAGTTAGATATTATACCAATTAAATTTCAAAATACACAATTAAATAGTTTCTTTTAAATCTATTTGTCGCTTAAAAAGATAACCGTAACTAAGGCTATGCTTATATTTTTAAACTCAACTAAATTTAAAACAATTCAATTTACTTATGAGCACCTTGAAATTTAATTGGTATTAGTATTACAGCGTTAACTTACTGACTAAGTAGCTAATTATTACGAAGTGTAGTTTGAAATGTTTTCAGGTCCTTCCAGGACTGTTCTGATAATTTGAAGTGTACCATCTTGCTTGGTGTCAATATGCCATTTGATTAAACATAATGTTCCGTTTTCAATTTCTATCCCGGTAATACTTCTTGGATGAACACAGCTTCCGTCGTTAAACAAAGGGATCTCTCCAGGTTCTGGAAATCTAGGCCTGTGTGTATGACCAACTATTGTTATTAGATTGTTGTTGTCTTTAATCCATTTCTTTATTCGACGTTCAATTTTAATCAGTTCTTTATAGTTTTTTGCTGGGCTTGTAGGGTCGGATATCCCCATTATTTGTAGGGGCTTCCATAAGATACGTACAAAAAATCGACTCCATTTCCAGCAAATATAATTCCACCAATCTGCTTGGTGTCCGTGTGCTAAGAATAATTCTGTGCAACTGTTGACATCTTTTAAAATAATTCCTTCATGGTATTTTAGTTCAGGAAATAAAGGTTCGTCTTTACCTGTTTTAGGATTGAAAAAAGTGGAAAGGTGTTTTTTTACGTAGTTTGGGTTTTTATACACCATATCATGGTTTCCCCAGATTAAATGCATCCTGTTTTCTGAATGAAACTTTTTTAATAACTCATAGATGTTTCTATGTGCATTAAAAATGGTTTTGAAGAATCTGTTTTCCCATAGTTCATCTCCATCACCTAGTTCGCAATATTGAAAACCACTTTCGTAGTAATGTTGAATTGCATGAGCGTATATGTTTCTGTTGTTCGCAAAGTCATCGGCATAACTATTGTCTCCTCTATGGCAATCACTAAATAAGATGAATTTATCTGCTGCAGTAAATTCAATTACTTTGGCTTGTTGGTATGCTCTTGTGAGTCTGGAGTTTGATGACATTGGTAAGCTAAAGGGGTTAAAAACTCCTAATTGGGAGTTTTTTTATTGAACAATTAGTCGTTTAGTTACTTTTTTATAACCAGAGATAATCTCAACTAGATAGATTCCTTGATTTAAATTTGAGATATTTATTTTTTCAAAACCTGAGTTCATCTTTTTTATTAAAGCTCCATTAATGTTGTAAATATTAACTTGATCAATTGTGTTGGTATTAGGTGTAATTATCGAAAAATTATCACTAGCTGGATTTGGGTGTATTTTGGCTTTTGAAAAAACTTGTTCTTGTACGTTTAATAGACCATAGCCAGACCAATATTGCATGTTGTTTTGTATTCCGTTTCCGTCGTATGTGTAGCCGCCTCCTAGTAAACTATTATCACTATGTAGATTAAGTAAGTAATCCCCAGGATTCCATATGCCTTTTGATATAGCAACAAATTCTCTGTCGTTTCCGGTACTGCCATATTGGAAAAAGTCAAGCATATCTGTAGTTGAGTTAAAATTATTTGTTTCAAATAATGAAAATCCAGCATTTAATGTTGCTCTTTGAATCCCTGGGTGTTCTAAAACAATGTATTCTCCAGCGAGTAGAATATAAGAACCAGAAGAAATTTGAAATGTATTTACTTGTGCTTCAGTCAAATTAGTACTTATCCAGTATGAACTAATGTCTACAGTAGAATTCCCGAAGTTTATGATAACAATCTCAGCAGAGTTATCATTGTATCCAAAGGCTAGCTCCTTAAACCGAACTTGGCTATTCGCTAATTGACTAGTTAGTAAAAGTAGTAGGAGTAGTTTTTTAATCATTAGGAAGTATTTAATGAAATTACAAGTTAGTGAATTTTCACAGTAAATTATTCGAATATAAAAAAAGCTCCTGAATTAGGAGCTTTTTTTATATTCGTAAGAGTGGTAGCTATATGTGGCTTAGCCGCTTATTTAAAAGCGTTTAATCCAGTAATATCCATACCAGTAATTAGTAAGTGGATGTCATGTGTACCTTCGTAAGTAATTACACTTTCTAAGTTCATAGAGTGACGCATAATACTGTATTCGCCAGAAATACCCATTCCTCCAAGCATTTGACGTGCATCACGAGCAATGGTTATTGCCATATCAACGTTATTACGTTTAGCCATAGAAATTTGAGCAGAAGTTGCTCTTCCTTCGTTACGTAAAACTCCTAAACGCCAAGTTAACAATTGTGCTTTAGTGATTTCAGTGATCATTTCAGCCAATTTCTTTTGTTGTAATTGGAACTGTCCGATTGGTTTTCCGAATTGGATACGTTCTTTAGAATATCTTAAAGCAGTATCATAACAGTCCATTGCTGCTCCAATAACTCCCCAAGCAATACCATAACGTGCAGAATCTAAACATCCTAATGGTGCTCCTAGTCCTGATTTGTTTGGTAATAAGTTTTCTTTAGGAACTTTTACGTTGTCAAAAATTAATTCTCCAGTAGCTGAAGCTCTTAATGACCATTTGTTATGTGTTTCAGGAGTTGTGAATCCTTCCATTCCACGCTCTACAATTAAACCATGGATACGTCCTGTTTCGTCTTTAGCCCATACTATAGCAATTTGCGCAAATGGTGCATTAGAAATCCACATTTTTGCTCCGTTTAAAAGATAATGGTCTCCCATATCTTTAAAGTTGGTTGTCATTCCTGAAGGGTTCGACCCGTGATCAGGTTCAGTTAAACCGAAACACCCTAACCATTCACCAGAAGCTAATTTTGGCAAGTATTTTTGACGTTGCTCTTCATTACCGTATTTCCAAATAGGGTACATTACCAAAGATGATTGAACAGATGCTGTAGAGCGAACTCCAGAATCTCCTCTTTCAATTTCTTGCATGATTAAACCGTATGAAATTTGATCCAACCCAGCACCACCATATTCTTCTGGAATATAAGGTCCAAAAGCACCAATACCTGCTAAACCTTTAACAATTTGTTTTGGGAATTCAGCTTTTTGAGCGTATTCTTCTATAATAGGCGATACATCACGCTTTACCCATTCACGGGCAGCGTCACGTACTAACTTATGCTCTTCTGTTAATAAATCATCTACGTTGTAATAATCAGGAGCTTGAAATAAATCTGGTTTCATGTACTGGTTTTTATATGGTTAATGAATTACATTGAATAGTTCAATATAATCATGTTTAAATTTTAAATTATTGAAAACAAATGTATGTAATGAATTGTAACAAAACAACTTGATAATGTTATTTTTTAAATCCAACTAGGGAGTAGGTGATAAGGTGTGGTTGTGTAAACTACTTAATCTACTTTTATATACAGTCTTTTAGGTTTAGGTAGCTAATTATGTGAATTTACATTTTTAAATAAAAATTCTTAGTTAAGTTAATATAGTCTTCGGTGTATTGGTGTCTGCTTGTTTCAATAGTTAACTCTGAAGTGTCTATAGTTGTTTTTGTAAAAGAAAATTCTAAGAGGCTTCTTTTTATTTCTGAAGTATTTGTTCCTTTAACTCTTGTGATTCTGTTAGGGTATAAGCCAGTTTTCTCTGCAAGTAAAATAAAATTTACTTCTTCTGAGAAGGGTATGATAAATGATGCTTTTCCGTTATCGTCTAATAGTTTAGCCGTACCATGTAATAAGTGTTCAAAAGGAAGCGCATCTGTAAATCGAGCGAGATCCCTTTGTGGATTGTCGGTTTTGTAATTTTCTGTATAAAAAGGCGGATTCGAAATTATCATATCGTATTTATCGTCAATTTCTTCTACAAATTCATTAAACCCGGCATGGTAGCAAAAAAGCCTATCTCCCCAGGGAGAATCTTCAAAATTACTAGCGGCTTGTTCAAAAGCGGCATCATCAATTTCTATCGCTTCAATGGTTTCCGCATGACTTCTTTGTGCTAACATTAAAGATAGTATTCCTGTTCCAGCTCCAATATCTAATACTGAAAAAGGATTATGTTTTACAGAAGTCCAGGCACCAAGTAGTACTCCATCGGTGCCAATTTTCATAGCGCACCTATCTTGATTTACAGAAAATTCTTTGAATTGAAATGGCTTATTCATTCCTTAAGTTGTGTTTTTCAGTTGAATTCTTTTCTAGTAATAATTTTTTCTGATATCTACCTTGAACAAGGTCAATAATAACTAATACAATTATTATAAAATAAAAGGTTGTTTTACTCATAGGTGTAACAGCATTTCCAAATAAATGTAAGTGTGCTAAATGTCCACCTTCTGATAATAGCATTACCCCAACAATTAATAAAATAAACAATCCTAATACTTCGTACATTCTGTTTTTTTGTAAAAAGTCAGATACTTTGTCTGCCATAACAATCATTAAAACACCTCCTAAAACAATGGCGATGGTCATCAGAATTAGCTGATTTGTAAATTCCATATGGCTAGTTAATGCCATGGCGCTTAGAATAGAATCGAATGAGAATACTAAATTCATAATCACAATCCATACAATAACGGTATTGATTGACATTTTCTTTTTGTCAGCTTCTTCATGTTCGTTGAGAAGCATCATGTGCCATATTTCTTTTATAGCAGTATAGATAATAAATACACCTCCTCCTAATACAATTAAACTATGAATGTTGAATTCAAATTCAAGAAAGTTATTGTCGTGTAAACTTGCAAAGGGTTTTTGAAAATATTGTATTAATGACATTAAAGCAAATAATAATACGATACGTAATATAATAGCCAATCCAACTCCAATTTTTCTCACGAAACTTTGTTTTTCTTCGGGTGCTTTTTTCGATTCTAATGCGATGTATAGCAGGTTGTCAAATCCTAAAACAGCTTGTAATAAAACTAGCATTAATAAGGTGAAAAGACTGTCAAAGGTTAAAAGTTCTATCATTATTTTCGTGTAAAAATTAGAAATGTGAAGTTAAAATAATCTTTAATTGATGTCAAATAAATTAGAGTATTTGTTGACTTTTAATAAAGGACTCTTTTATTTTATAAATTTTTTAGGTATTATTTGGAATTTGCTTTACCTGTGGCATTTTTTAAGATTCCTATCATATCATCTTTTAGTGCAATCATTTCTTTTAAATGTTTGTTCTCTTGCTCTAACTCTTTTATTCTATTCTTTTTTTCAGCAGATGTGTAGGTTTTTTCATTAGTTTCTTCTTCAACAAATGAGGTGTTGTTAGTAAAAGAACTGCTGTAAATTATTTGTTTATCATCTTTATTGAGACCAGGTTGTGTTAATATATTCCCTTCTCCTGTAATTAACCAGTGTACGTTTATTTGTGGGTAATTGGCAATTATTTTCTCTATCGCATTTGAATTTAAAGGAGTGTTTATTGCTTTTCCTCTAAAACTACCCGAACTCATCTCTATTTTTTTATAAAAAACAGATTTGCTTACCTCGTAGGTTTCGGAAATATAATTACATCTTTTTTTAATTGTTGTAAATTTATTGTCCATATTAATTGCAATGTGTAAATATATTTACTATATTTATGTTGTTAGTGTATTTTTTGGTGTCAAAAGAACACCACTTTAAAACAAAAATAAACATTTAAAGTTATTAGTATGACAAGTAAACCAAAAGTCGAATCAAAACTTGTAAATAAATCTGTAGAGAAAAAAAGGTTTTCCCTACGCTTATCTATTGATTTATACAATAAAATAGAGGCGTTAGCTGTAAAGGAAAATAGAAGTGTGGCCAATTATATAGAAACTGTTTTACTGGAAAAAATTATATAAATCTTTATTTACAGCATAGCTTATGGATTTAAAAGATGTAAAAAAACTTCTGGCTCATTATATATCTCAACTAAAATATCTTAATGAGAATAAAGATCCGATTCTTGAGGAAGATAGAAAGCAGTTGGAAACGCTTTTTGAGTTGCGTATAAAGGAGTTTAGGGCTAAAATGGATAACATATTATTAAATAATGAAAAAAATGTGTATTGTAAAACTGGCTCTGATAAGCCATAAGGATATAGGTTTTACTCTTTTCTTTCTTGTTTTCATAATGTAATTATTATCGTATAGTTAAATGGTGATAAAATATGGGAGACTGTTTTGGTAGTTTAAATTGATCTTCTCTTTTTTAGGAGCAGTTAAAATATATTCTAGGGGTTTAATGCGGGAATATACAATCAAGTATAAAGAAAAGGGTAGCAAAAAAAACTAATAATTAGCAGTTTTAAATGTAGCAGAGAGCATGGGATTATTTCATGATCTCAAAAGGGAAACTTGTTCAATTTTAAAACCCCAATAAACTATGTTTGTTGGGGTTTTCTTCACCTTTTAGAATCTACTGTACGCCCCGATTTAAGGACGTAAATACGCTCTATTTTAGGGGGTTAACTAAAAATATAGGGAAGATATGTTTGATGCAGCTTGTAATTTACCTGATAAGGAAAAAAGACTTACTAAGAACTAGTTCAAAGCGCTCAGGGGGATTTTGGGGTTGCCAAAAGGGATACATAAAAAGATTTTTAGAATTTCAACAGTAGCTAACGTTTACCTATGAATAGTACGGGGCAGATAATTAACGGACTTTCATATCGACACAAGCTTTTAAGTTTTGTTTTTATCGTTTTAAAAGCCAAATACTAAAAGTTTGGCGACTATGTAAATATAAAAACACTTCGTGGGTTTAATACCAAATCTCGTGTTATTTATAGGTGTTATTATGTATTTTTTTATAATTTCATTTCTCCTTCAAAGACAATTCGAGCATTACTTTTAACTTCTAATTGAGTGTCGCTTATTATATTAAGTTTTAAAAAGCCACCACGTTTTGATAATTGAAAAGCAGTCATTTCTTTTTTGTTTAAAATACTACTCCAATATTTTGCTAAAACTGAATGAGAAGCACCAGTCACGGGGTCTTCATTAATTCCAATCCAAGGGCAAAAACATCTAGAATAGAAGTCATAATCTTTATCTTCTGACTTTGTGGTTATAACAACTTCTTTTATAGTTTTTGAGCTTTCAATTGCCTTTTGATAGTTTGGATTAATATTCAAAAGAGATTGTTTGTCTTTAACCTCAATAATGAGCATATCTAAATCTTTTGCGAATCTTGTCGAAATAGGGTTTTCAATTCCAAAAGCATCATAAAGTTTTTGATTTGGAATATATTCAGTTGTTGGATACAGTGGGAATATCATCTTTATATACTTGCCCTCAAGCTTAGCATTTAATTTCAGGCCTTTATGAGTTGTAAAGTCAATAGTTGAATTATTCAATTTGCTTAAAATTATTTTTGATGCAGCTAAAGTTGCGTGACCGCAAAAATCAATTTCAACTATTGGTGTAAAATATCGTATTTCAAAATGTCTACTGTTGGTTTTTGTTTTTAGTAAAAAAGCCGTTTCTGATAAATTCAATTCTGTAGCAATTGATTGCATCATCTCAACATTAATTGGAGTATCTAGTAGGCAAACTCCAGCAGGGTTTCCTTTGAAAGGCATATCTGTAAAAGAGTCGACTATAAAAGTCTTAATATTCATATTTTTCTGAATTCTGAGTTACGTTTTTTAAAAGTTCAGTAAAGATAGAGGTTTTCACACTTTGTATGCTGTAACGAATTTATTTAATTTTCTCCTTAAAACGTTTCCGAGAAGTAATTATTTATTTTTTTGGAAATAGGAGGAATTACACTCAGCGTTTTCCTATGAATAGTAGGGGCAGAATCCTGATAGCTATCCGGACGTGCCGATTTTCGTGTCGGCACAAGACAATAGCTTTTTGTTTTGTTTTTAATTTTTCGGTTTACACAAGTTAAAGATTAGATTTTACACTAAATTAGTTTCTGAACTTATCGATTTTATAAAGAAAGCAAGGCGTTAGCAGGAACTTGTTATATGTTATTTATTACATCCATTGCCCGTTTATAGTTTTCACGATTTAGTTCTGTTGCATTAGGAAAAGGCTCGTCCTAGTAGCTATTTTTGGAATAGTAATATTTAGCTCGTGATGTGTATGGACTAAATAGCACCTAATATGTGTGTCAGTTGTATCGATTTTGTTTAATTCAATTGTTATTACCCCAATGGCTTGGGATTAAAAATTAATTTTCTTAGTATTGACATACTAATAACTAATATATCACATTTGAGAGAGCCAATTATGGAAGATACTAGATTACTGAACTGCCATGATCGAAGTTATTTTGATCTACTAGGTCAGCGTAGAGTTTTCCTATCTGTACTTGATTTATCTTTACCATTAAAGGAGCAGGGAAATGATTTTTTAATTAAAGCATTTCAAGCTGCATTTCCTAGAAAAGACCAAAGTGTCGAATTGGTAATTTATCTTGAAAATCCAGACTTAGGAAAAGGCTTGTATAGAAAAATTTCAAATTACATCGAAGGTGATAACAGGATTTGCTATTGGGACACTAATTTATCTCACAATGAAATTATCAGCTTAATTGCCTGTTCAGATTTATTTATTGAGTTAAGAAAAAGTAGCAAAAAAAGCTACTATGATATAGCTAAGCAATTTCACACCCCTGTTTTAAATATATCAGACTTTAAAAAATACGGAATTAAATTCGATTTAAATAAATTTTCAGATAAGTTGAAAATTGTTAAAAGGAAGAGCCATGCTGTCTAAAGAAAATATTAATAGTTTTGTTCGAGATGGGTACTGCGTATTAAATATTGACCTCCCTTGTACTGCCGTAAAGCAAGCTAAGGAAATTGTTTGGGACTTCACTCCACCTTCATTTATTCCCGCTGAAAAAAACAGCTGGATTGGAATGGTCAAAGACTCATGCATCATCCGATCAATGGACGATAGAAAGGGAAGGTTAAAGTTCAGAGATGGCACGAGAGGTTTCAGGTCTATGAGAGCACTGACATTTTATAATAGAGAGCTTTGTGAAAGTGTAAAATCATTGATAATGCCACATACAGGCATCCTTAAAGAGAAAAGGTTTATGCCTATCTATCGAGGTATCTATCCCATTTTTTCTCAAAACTCTATCGAAGATAGAATTAGAGGGCATTGTGATACTCACTTTTTCCAGGTCGGAAGTGTTGTATATTTGAATGATGTAGAGATTGATGGAGGAGCTTTTACAGTTTGGCCAGGCAGTCATCATATTATTGCGCCTCATGCCACTACATTAAGCCATACACACAAGCCAGAAGGCTTCGATCAGTTATGTGAGCGGGTAGAACGTTCAATTAACCCAGTTCAAATCACAGGTAAGCAAGGAACTGTAATTCTTTGGCACCATAGATTATTGCATTCGGCAGGCTCGAACAATCTTGGTGGAGTACGCTATGCAATGTTATGTGATTTCAAAAACGGCATGGCCGAAGAAAAATCCTCAGATCAAAGTGGGCAAGTTTTTGATGAGACATGGTCACCTGACGTGCTAGCTGAGTATAAAAAGAGACTGTAGATAAATCAGTGCCACTGCATTTTCCGTATTTATAGGAGGCTTATTATGATCTTCCTCCGATAAAGTGGACATCATCTACTTTATCTGTCATAGTTTAAACTATCCTTAGGGCTCTTTTTAATTACTACCAACGCCTAGCTATGAATAGTACGGGGTCGAATCCTGATAGTTATCGGGACGCGCGGATTTTCGTATCGGCAGAAGACAATAGTTTTTAGTTTGTCGTTTTATAAAAGCCAATTTTCAAATCATGACACCTCTGAATTAAATACAATTGAGATGAGTAAATTAAAAGATTTGGCGATAAATGTAAATATACACAAGCCCTGGTATTATGCACCAAAACCCGTATTATTTTATAGGTTTTGTTCCCACACGTTTTTACTTACCTGCTATTTTCACAACAATTGTCTTAGCCCAGATGTCACCTAGTCTTTGATTTTTTTCCGTTTTATTAATTATAATAGCTCCAATTCCAAAAAAGAACATATCAATAGGGTCTAGTAAATGTCTCTTTATAGATTGAATCATGGTCAATTTTTCATTATTTCCATTTATAGGGATAGGCTTTAACCCGACCAGTAAATTCCCAATTGTTTTTCCGTTCCATTGCTCAAGTCCTACAGTCATAATAAACCAAAAGAAAACGGGAAGTAATGCAGGAAATCCATTTATACGAGCCATTCCGTGTGAGTCTGGTTCTCCTAATATGATTAGCAAAATAAATTTAAAAAGATAAATAATACTGTAGTCTACAATTCCAGCAAATATTCTTATCCCGATATTTTTTTCAGATTTAATTTCAGACATTCTATTTCAATTTGTGTTAACGGTTTGTTGCGTGTTTAGGTACTTAATTTAGCAAATAAAAACCGAGTATAAAATCCGTTAGGATTTTCGTAAGTAGGGGTTAGGACTAGCAATGAATTAAAGATG
>JABSPO010000081.1 GCA_013214625.1 Flavobacteriaceae bacterium | reverse complement strand
GACACGAAAATCCGCGGATTTTCTGCCCCGTACTATTCATAGCTAAACGTTAGCACCAATTAAAAAAACACTCCAGAATAAATGATTGAAATATTTAAAGAACTTAATGATTACAATAAATTTTTTGAAACCCAATTGAATTTATCTGCGACATTATTAGGTTTATTAATTGCTACAAGTACTTTTATTCTCCAAAGTGGATTTACTTCATTCAAATACAGCAGAAGTATGTTTCTTAAATACTATGTTGAGCAAAGTAAATTTATATTCTTGAGTTTAACTTATAATATCATTTTTTCATTAATCATATTATACCTTAATCTTAATTCTTATACTCTATTTTTCATCCATTTAATATTTGCTATAACATTTACTAAGTATTTTTTAGACTTCTATTCTCATAAGGGATATATAACGACAATTCATTCTGCAAAATACAATCCTCATAAAACCCCACTACTGAAATACTTTCGATATATAAAAAACTTAGGGTTTATCCCTAATTTTTTAATTTATGGAACCATCTACTTGGTTTTTTTCTATCCACTACATTTCAATTATCCATTCCAACTGAATCAAATTCAGGTACATATGACAACTGTGAGTTGCTTTGCTTTTAGCATCTTAGTTGTAATTAGAATTATTCCTCAATTTTTTGAATTTTCCGAACAGGAATATAAATCAAAAACAAAAAATGAAGTAATTGACAATTTGGATATAGACGTTTCAGAAGAAAACAAAATACTAAAAGATATTTTAATCAAGAATGGAAGAATTGAACTAAAAGAAAATAGGAAAATCAAGAATTTTGAAAATTTGATTGCCTATATGCCTGATAATAAAAAAGAAGCTTTTTTTGTAATCAATGTTGAATTTAAAAATAAAACCATTTTTGAAATTGTCGAATCATTACAAGAATATAGCTTTGAGTTTTATCAAGAACTTTCAAGCATTTCTGTTGATGTAAATAGTTTTGTTTTATCATACTTTATTAAAATTGACAATGATAAGAATAGAAACTACTTTTTAAGAGCAAATAGAACCGAAATAGATGATTTGAAATCTAAATATTCAGAACCTAAAGACTTCATAGATAATTTAAATAATAAAGTGATAGATGAACTATTTAGAAACATATAAAACTGGTGCTAACAAAGTATATAAAACATAGCTAATAAGTGCTAAATCTGAAAGTAAGTGCTTTTTAACCCCTTACTATTCTTATACAAACCGTTAGCAACAAGCAAAAAAATGAAATTAATTGAGAGAATAGAAAATACAATAAAGTATGACAAAGCAATTGACCAACAATTGGAATATCTATCTCAATTTGATAATTTAACTATTGTCTTTTAAAAACCGCTACTCTAGCGGTTTTTTTGTATTTAAAACTGCATCAATTACTTTACGGTGGTATTCATCAATTTTATGTTGTGGGAACACATCTAAATAAATATCGGTAGTAGTGTTGTTTTTATGCCCTATAAGCTCTTGTAAATATAAAAAGGGAACTTCCTGTAACTTTGCTAAATTAATAAAGGTATAACGAGCTGAAGCCAAGAGTGAAGTTTTAAAATTACTTGGGTGTAATATAAGTGAAATTTCAGTGTACTTATATGCTTATTTTGCGTTGCCTGTAAAATACGGTAAAAATGGCATAACCCCAGTAATAAAGGGGCGAACTAGCCTTTTAGGGACTGCACAAACGGAATTCTATGCAATATGCTACGCCCTAGAGTAACCTCATCAGTATATTCTAATTCATCTCCTACAGAGATTCCTCTTGCAATAGTAGAAACCGTAATATTCGCGCTTTCTATTTTTCTGAAAATATAAAAATTGGTTGTATCTCCCTCCATTGTTGAACTCAGTGCAAAAATAAGTTCGTCGACCTTTCCATTAAGTACTTTTGCTACTAATGAATCAATATTCAATTCTGAAGGACCAATACCGTCTATCGGAGATATCTTCCCTCCTAATACATGATACAAGCCTTTAAACTGACTTGTACTTTCAATAGCCATAACATCACGGATATCTTCTACAACACAAATTAAGCGTTCGTTACGTGAAGCATTAGCACAAAGTTCACAAAGTTCCACATCGGAAATATTATGACAACTTGTACAATGTTTTATCTCTGTACGCATTTGTTTTAATGCAAGTGATAATTTATTAGTTTGATCAGGGTGTTGCCTTAATAAATGCAATACCAATCGCAATGCCGTTCGTTTACCAATCCCTGGTAACTGTGACATTTCATACACTGCATTTTCTAAAAGTTTTGAAGAGAATTCCATAAAACAAAATTACTGCAAAATATTCATTCCTACTAGCATAGAAAAGCCCAATACAGAAAAAACTATATTGGGCTTGTTTTTTATTTTAATTTGAGTTCGATGTAAGAAAATCACTTGATTTCGATACAAAATTCTTGCAGAATTTCACTCAATCTGACGTAATTCACTTTCAAAATACGTCAATTCGAGTAATTTTTGATAGAAAATTGTATCGAGAATAGTATTTTTCACTACTGAATACTTATATCTAACTCAGCTAATTAATCATAACTTTTTTAGTCGTTATTCCGTTTTCCGTATTAATTTTCACGAAATACATTCCTGTAGCAAATGAATTTACATCAATTTGTATTGGTTCTAATAAATTCACCTCTTTGGTGAAAAACACTAATTTTCCAATTGAGTTAAACATCTTAATACTTACCTCATCACTTTTATTCCATGACAAGTTAAGAGATTTAGTTGCTGGATTTGGATAAATAGCAATTGTATTTAATTCAACATCATGCACACTTAACACAGCATCATACAGTGCCGATTTCCATACTCCCCTACCATAAGTTCCTGCATATATATAATTATTAGCAGTATTAATTTCAAATTCACTAATCTCAACATTTGGTAAGTTGTTACTAAAAGGCAACCAATTTGTAGGTGTAGTATTGTCCATATAATACACCCCATAATTCATTCCTAAATACAGTCCGTTTTTTCCATTATTTTCCCAAACTAGGGCCAATGCGCTAAAACTTGGTAAATCAAATAAATAAGAAGACCATGTTGCTCCGCTATCGGTTGATACATACACTTTGTTTGCACCTGTAGTGGCTATGGCAACTCTTGCTGGATCCGTTGGATGAACCGCTATAGAATTAATTGAACCTGAAAAACCTGTTAATGTTGTCCAGTTCGTTGCACCACCATCAGTAGTTCTAAACATTTCTGATCCTCTTGAAGCATACAACGTATTGCTACTTGAAGGAGCTATTTTTAAGTGATTTAAATTCCCACTGAACACTTGAGATATTGCATTCCATGAAGTACCACCATTAATCGATTTATACACTTGATCATATCCTGAATAAATAGTATTGGTAATCAATGGATCCTGCTCAAATGGCGTTACCCAATTCCCTGATTTCCCATCAGGTTCAGCTAAACCAAAATAGCTTGTTCCTGTGTTAGTTGATTTGTACAAGGACCCACTTTGGGAGGTTCCGTAAAGAATGGTATTATCATCCTTATCTACAAACGATTCCATCCCATCAGCTCCTAACCAATCTTTCCAATTTCCTGTAGTATCATATACTGAAGTACCATTATCTTGGGCACCACCAGTTACAATTTCAGGATCAGACTGACTTACCCCTATTTTATAAAACTGGCGTATTCCTAATCCAGAGGTAATGTCTCTATAATAATTACTAGAAACTGTTGTTGTGTTCTCCGCAAGAAAGATTCCTCCATCGGAACCAACATATAAAGTACTTCCTATAAACTCTAAAATATCAACATCAGCATGACAATATCCAATATTTTGTCCTGCTGCGTTCCCTGGAGTCCATTGTGAAGTTATATTAAAATTCATCCCTCCATCTGAAGATCGCCACGTATTAACTCCGGCAATATGTACTTCATTAACATCAGTAGGATTTACTGCTACATCCATATCTCTAGGTGCCTGACCATTATCATCATCTGCAGCAGAACTGTATCCGAAGTAATTTTTACCTGTATGATTCAATTTCGTAAATGTTGCTCCTCCATCAGTAGATTTATGGAACCCTCCAAAAACACCACTAGCCTCTTCTAAAACATAAATAACTGAAGGATCATCAGCAGAAACTCCCATCATTTTCGCTCCGCCACTAAAAGCATTAGGCCCTGATTCAAAACCATCTTGAAAAACTATTCCCAAAGTAGTGTCTTCAACAGACACGTCATCTAGTGTAATTCCTCTACCATAATTCGCTGTTCCTTCAAAAGTAATATAATAATCAGAAGATGCATTAGGAAGGTTTATTGTAATATCAGACCATGTGGCAGATTCAGCAGTATAGTTTGCTAGTTCTGTCCAAGTTCCAGCAGCTGACGTTTTATAAAGTACTTTTAATTGATCTATATCTCCTGACCAATCTACATTTGTATACGAAAATTTAAGTTGAGGGTTAACTGCTCCTAAAAGATTCATAGAAGGCGAAACCAATCTTGTTATAGGTTGAGTAAAATCACCTATATACATATATGCCATGGCATTTCCTGTTTTGGGTGTTACGGTTGCGTTCTGATTTGAACCAGCTGTAGTCCAATTAGTTGTTCCATTGGTGTATTCCTGAGTCCAGAATGGCAAACTATTAGGTGAGTTAAAAGTAATACCACCATCTGTAGAAGTATAAAACTGAGTTCCTGTTGCATAAATAGTATTTGTATCTCCAGGTTTAAACTCTACATCATATCCTGTTGTTGCACTTGCATTAATCACTGTCCAATTAGCACCACTATCAGTTGATTTGTATATTCCACCATATTGAACACTGCAATACATTTTAGTAGTGTTAGTAGGGTCAATCAATATTTTATTCACATTTCCATTACCCGTATCAGAAAATAAACTCCAAGTAGCTCCTGCATCAGTAGATTTAAATATTACTCCTCCATTAGATCCCCAGAAATATGTAGAAGTGTTAGTAGGGTCCATTGTTAATGCAGTAACCGACAAATTAGATAAGTTATCAGTAAGCACTGTCCAGTTTACGCCTTCATCAGTTGTTTTCCATACACCTCCAGTATTGGCTCCAATTATAATATGATTTGAGTTTCCAGGGTCAACAGCGATTGACGTAACTCTTCCTACACCTGGGTTCCACCCATTACTTGCGGCATCACTCCATGTTTGTGGACCTAGCTCTTCCCAATTTCCTGTAGCTGCAGCAGCTCTACTTTCAAAATTCTGATTTACATAATTATTATAATTCTGCAACTCGTTATAATAAAAATCTGGAGTTTTAAGCATTCCACTTTCATCCATGGTTCTAAGCGCTTTATATTCCCAGCGTTTAAATTGTTTATATCCAGTTCCACGTCCGCGACCTGCGATATCAAAATGAGCTTCAGCTTTTGTTTGAATTTCTTGTACTGTATGAGTTCCATTGGAAATCATCTTTTGGTACTGTTGTGACCAAGAATTTATCGCCAAAGTTATTGCGAATAATAAAGTAATTTTTCTCATAAGGGGTTCTTTTTTTATAGATTAAGGCACGCTAATATAGTTCTTTTTTGTTAATTTGTTTTTAATATAATTACCTATACATGAACGCAACACAAATCATCTTATTAATAGCTTCCTATTTCGGACTATTGATAGTTATCTCTTATTTTACTGGAAAAAACGATAGCAATGATACTTTTTTTAAAGGAAATAAGCAATCTCCTTGGTATATAGTTGCCTTTGGAATGATTGGAGCTTCTTTGTCAGGAGTTACCTTTATTTCAGTCCCAGGTATGATTGGCGGACAAGAATTTGCATACATGCAAGGTGTGTTCGGTTTTTTTGTAGGATATCTTGTCATTGCGTTTATTCTGTTGCCTTTATATTATAAATTAAATGTGACTTCAATATATGAATACCTAAACCAACGTTTTGGTATTGTCAGTTATAAAACTGGTGCATTTTTCTTTTTATTATCCCGAGTTACAGGCGCTTCGTTTCGATTATTCTTGGTTGCTTTAGCAATGCAGTATATTATTTTTGAGGAAATGGGAGTTCCTTTTTGGGCAACAGTAGTCATTTCCATACTTCTTATATGGATATATACCTATAGAGGAGGAATAAAAACTATTGTATGGACAGACACCTTACAAACCCTAGCGATGTTAACTGCAGTTGGGGTAGCTATTTATTTAATCAATCAGAAATTTGATTGGAGTTTTGTTGAATTTTTAAATTCTCCTGAATTCGCTTCAAAAAGTAAAATTTTCTATTTTGATGATCCTTATGCTAAAACATATTTCTGGAAATATTTTATTGGAGGTATTTTTATTGCAATTGCCATGACTGGTTTAGACCAAGATATGATGCAGAAAAACCTTACTTGCAAAAATCAAAAAGATGCTCAAAAAAACATGCTAACAATGTCTACTTTATTAGTTATTGTTAACTTCGTTTTCTTATCACTTGGTGCTTTATTATTTATTTATGCCGATAAATTCGGATTGCAAATTCCTGTAGTAGATGGAAGAAACAGAACAGATTTATTATTTCCTGAAATCGCTATGAATCAAAATTTAGGTACAGCTTTATCAGTAACTTTTATTATTGGTTTAATTGCCGCAGCATATTCTAGTGCTGATTCTGCATTAACTTCCTTAACAACTTCCTTTTCAATAGACTTTTTAAATATTCATGAAAAACCATTCGAGCAACAAAAACCATTGCGTAAAAAAGTACACATTGGTGTTTCTATTCTACTAGTACTTGTGGTAATCCTATTTAATATGTTAGAAGGTAATGTTGTTGGTAATCTATTTAAATTTGCAACATTTACATATGGGCCGCTATTAGGTTTATTCGCTTTTGGTATCCTTACAAAATTTCAAATTAAAGACAAACTTACATGGATAGTTGCTTTACTATCAATATGTATTAGTTTCGGAATTACCATATTACCAGAAAGTATTATTGGGGCTTATAAATTTCATTGGGAAATATTACCTTTAAACGGATTAATAACTTTTATAGGGCTATTACTAATTCGCAAAAAAGGGGATTTGGTGGTGAATCAACCGAATTAAGTTGTAATCTATTTCCTTAAACTCCAATTAAATACTACTTTTGCCGAAAATTTATTTTCATGAGTGAAGTAACAAGCAAAGCAATTGCCATAGAGTATAACTTATATAGAGATACTGCTACTGGAGAATTAATAGAATCGACTGAAGGGAAAGAACCTTTAGCTTTCTTATCTGGTTTAGGACAAATGATCCCAGAATTTGAAGCAAATGTTGCTGATTTAAAAGAAGGAGACACGTTTTCTTTTGGAATAAAATCAGAAAACGCATACGGTTCACGTAAAGATGAAGCGGTTATTGAGCTTGCTCAAGATATGTTCATGGATGAAGGTAAGTTAAAATCTGAAGTTGAAGTTGATAACATATTACCTTTAGAAGATCAAAACGGAAATGTAATTCCTGGTAAAATTATTTCTATAAATAAAGAAACTATTACGGTAGATGTTAACCATTTATTAGCAGACCAAGATTTATTTTTTACTGGTAAAATTATTGAAATGAGAGATGCTACTACTGAAGAAGTAGAACATGGTCATGTTCACGGAGCACACGGACACCAACACTAAGCAATATGCAGTATGCAGTATGCAGTATGCAGTATGCAAAAATAAAACTCCCCGTTTAAAACAATTTTTAAACGGGGAGTTTCTTTATAAAATGAATTTGCAAGTAAGTGTTAAAAAATAAGTTCTTCGCCAAAAATTATAGGGTTTATGAAAAATGTCATTTCGAAACGAAGTGTAGCGGAGTGAGAAATCGCATTGTTTTATAGTTTATTGTTAGAGACATTGTAATTGAGTTTCTCGTGTGATTTCTCCTAAGGTCGAAATGACTAAAAAAATTAATTACTTAAAGTTTTCATTTTTTCTATATTTAACTAATCCACTATTCTTAGTGAATAACCTAAAAATATGAGTCAAAATTAATACTGATTTGTCGATAACAATACCAAAGTACATACTTGTTCAAATACAATATTATCTTGTTTTAATAATTCGTAGAACTCTGGGTTTTCAGTTCCTGGGTTAAACAATACTCTATTAGGTTTTAAACTAATTAAATACTCATAATATTCTTTCTGCCTAGCTGGATTCATATATAATGTTATGGTATCAATATCAGTATGTAATTTCAATTCTGTATCAATAGCTACATCAGAAATTTTCCCTTGTCTTAATCCATATGCTACAACTTCTTGCTTGTGCTTTAATAGCTTTTGAATTGCTAAATAAGAATATCGTGTTTCCTTCAGTGATGCACCGAAAACCAATGTCTTTTTGCTCATTTGTTAAATTAGTGTTAATGAAATTTAATCCTGTAACATATCAATGTAATAGTCGTCTGATAAACAAAACTAGTACAAAATCATCAATCATAAAAATCAAATTAAAATGAAAAAATTAATACTACTCACTCTTTTATTATTTAGCGCAATAACATTTGCACAAAATAGCGGACCAAAAGTAGGTGTTCTTAAAGGAACGATAACCGATCAAATAACAAAAGAAGTTTTACCTTATGTAAATATTATTGTTAAGGATAATTCAAACAATGTACTAACAGGTGGTATTACGAATGATAAAGGAGAATTTAGCGTCAATAAAATTCCAGCTGGAGAAAATACTATCGAAATTCAATACATTGGTTATAAAACAGATTCTAGGAAAATAATTTTTACTAGAAAAAATGCCTCACATAACCTAGGAACAATATCCTTAATTGAAGATACTGCCCAATTAGATGAAGTAGTTGTAGTTGCAGAAATATCAACAGTAGTTCAAAAAATTGACCGTAAAGTAATTAATGTAGGTAAAGACTTAACATCAGCAGGAACAACCGCATCAGAGCTATTAAACAATGTACAATCGGTTAGTGTTGATTCACAAACAGGGAACATTAGTTTAAGAGGTAATGAAAATGTACGTGTTTTAGTTGATGGAAAACCTTCTGGTATTAATGTTGCTGATTTATTGAAACAAATACCCTCTACATCTATAAAACAAATTGAATTGATCACCAATCCTTCTGCTAAATATAACCCAGAAGGAATGAGTGGGATTATTAATATTATTTTACACAAAAATGCCAATCAAGGGTTCAATGGAAGTATCAATACAGGTTTAACTCAAGGAGAAAACACTCGCTTTAATGGTTCTTTAAATATGAATTATAAAACTGGTAAAGTTAACTTTTTTGGAAATTACGGATACAATACTGGTAAGAGCGATAACTTTGGTCATGTAACCCGTACGGGATCATCACCTTCAATACAAGAATTTACATTTGATTCTAACAGAGACTCTCACTTGATAAAAGTTGGTGCTGATGTATATTTAAATGATAAAAACACGTTATCGTTTTATACTACTCAAAATTTTAGCGATAATACTGCGGAAGGGTTGACCAAAGTTACTATTGCAAATGCATTAGTAACAAACGCTCCTAATGTAGCTAAAACCAAGTCAAACTCGGGAACCTATAACTTAAATTATAAATTAGATTTTGATGAAAAAAACGAGCATAATTTAGAATTTGAAGCAACCTATACAAATGCTGACTCTCCAGAGAATGCAATATATCATGAATTAATAAATCCATCAGATTTTATTACAAACTACACCAATAATGTAGAGAATAAAACGGACAACTATTTATTTAACCTAGATTATACTGTGCCTCTTTTTGAAAAAGGAAAACTAGAAGTTGGAGGAGAAATTAGAACTAATAAAACAACAAATTTCAATGCTACAACACAGCATGAAAATATTTCCGGAATACCTACAGTAACCCAACCAATCGGAAACTCTTCGTTTGGATATGACCGTGAAATATTTTCAGGATATACTAATTACGGACATAAATTTGGAAAACTAACCATGCAGCTTGGAGTTAGATTAGAGCAATATAATGCAGCTGGAACTTTTCAAAAAGGAACAGCTAACGCAACCTATACTGATAAAATATTTAGTGCCTACCCTTCTGCTTTTTTCACATATAATCCATCAGAAAAAAATCAATATCAAATAAGTTATAGCCGCAGAGTTGACAGACCAAGTATTGGCCAAGTGAATCCTATTAGAGAGTGGAGCACTCCGTTAATTACCTCAGTAGGAAATCCTCATTTAAGACCACAGTTTACAAACTCATATGAAGTAAATTATACTCGTAAAATAAAAAACGGGTCTATTACTTTTGGTACTTTCTACAGAAAAATAAATAATAATATTTCACGTTATTCAACTATTGACCCATTAGATGGCAACAAACAATTATTGTCATACACCAACTATGACAATGCAGATAGATATGGTTTTGAGGTATCATCAAGCTATAAAATAGCAAAATGGTGGAGAGCTAACGCAAGTTTGGATTATTATTCGAAAACTGAAAAAGAGTTGACTAGAGAAGTAAAAGCGAATAGTTTTAATGCGCGTTTAAGTAATAGCTTTACTGCAACTAAAAAATTACGTTTCCAATTATTCTCTATGTATAGAGCTCCTGAAGATGGCATACAGTTTAACCGATCTGCAATGTGGATGATAAATGTAGGGTCAAGCTTATCTGTACTGAAAAACAAAGGAACAATTAGCTTTAGAGTAAATGACATTTTTAAAGGAATGAAATTTCAATTTGAATCTACACAACCTTATGTACAGAATGGGCAATTCAACTGGGAAAGCAGAACTGCTTATTTAGGATTCAACTATCGTTTTGGTGGCGGAAAAAACAAAGCCTTAAAGCGTAAACAAAGAGATAATAACGAAAAACAAGGCGGAGGCGGAATGATGTAGTGGCGAATCGCCACAGATAATAATTAAACTAAAAAAAGTCCGAATTTGCATTTACAGCATTCGGACTTTTTATTTTAACTTTAGCTTGATAAGCTTACCACTTTATAATAGCGCTTCCCCAAGTGAATCCACTTCCAAAAGCAGCTAATACAACAGTATCTCCTTCTTTTATTTTTCCTTCTTCCCAAGCTTCACATAACGCTATTGGTATAGATGCCGCGGTAGTATTACCATATTTCTGAATATTATTAAACACTTGATCATCAGACAAACCAAATTTCTTTTGAATAAACTGAGCAATACGCAAGTTTGCTTGATGTGGAATTAACATATCAATAGCATCCTTATCTAAATTATTCTTCATCAAACCTTCTATAATCACTTCAGAAAAACGAACTACTGCATTTTTAAACACAAACTGTCCGTTCATATATGGGTAATAACTTAAGTCTTCAGGGTTATTATCAGCAATAATATCTGTAATCCAACGCCCTCCCATTCCTGGAGCTTCGGATGCTAATTCTAAAGCATGTTTCCCTTCTGAATGCAAGTGTGTAGATAAAATTCCTTTTGTAGTATCTTCCTCTCTAGTTAATACTACTGCACCAGCTCCATCACCAAATATTACAGAGATATCACGTCCTCTAGTAGATTTATCTATTCCTTTGGATTGTAGTTCCGAACCAATCACCAGAATATTTTTATACATCCCTGTTTTAATAAACTGATCGGCCACAGAAATAGCATATATAAAACCAGAACATTGATTACGTACATCTAAAGCACCTATAGTTTTAATACCCAAAGCCTCTTGCACTTGTACTCCTGGCCCTGGGAAAAAATAATCCGGACTTAAAGTAGCAAAAACGATAAAATCTATTTCATCTGTATCCAAACCAGAACGTTCAATAGCCATTTTAGCAGCTTCTAGTCCCATAGTAAATGTAGTCTCACCACTTTCAGGTTTTACCCATCTACGTTCTTTGATTCCTGTACGCTCTGTAATCCATTCATCATTCGTATCCATGATTTTTGACAAATCATCGTTTGTAACAATGTTATCAGGTACATACTTTCCTAAACCTATTATTTTTGAATTATACATCTATCGGTTTTTATATACTGCAAAGTAAGTATTTTGAAATTGAATTCGAAACTGAAAAGGGAAATGAATTCGAAATTGAAAAACGGCTGAAAAATTAACATAAAATTTATACGAGTATACTCTATTTAAAATTTAATTAGCAAGCACTTACCGAATTACGCTAGTGTATTTTGAGGTACAGATTACCACATCGCTATCGCTCCTCGTAATGACGTGTCATTTCGACCAAAGGGAGAAATCACATCCTGAAGCTCAAAATTATGATGCGCTTACTCTAATGTGATTTCTCAGTCGTTCCTTCTTCGAAATGACAATACAACACAAAAGCCTTTGCTATAAAAAATTACAATGGCTTTTGTATAAAACTTTCGTCAGTTCGAGTGATTTTCGATAGAAAATTGTATCGAGAACAGTTATTTTACTCCTTAATCAATTTACTTACAAACTGACCTTTACTAGATACTACTCGTACAAAGTAAATACCCTGAGTTAATTTAGTAACATCTAATTCCTTTTCTAATTGAGTACCGACAACTGAAATACTATTCAATACCCTTCCGTTTACATCAAAAACAGTGATTTCTTTTAAATTATGCTTCCCTTGAATGTAAACAATGTCTTTTGCTGGATTTGGAAACAAACCAATACTATTATCTAAAGCATAATCCGCTAAACCTAAAACAGCTACTGTTGTTATTGCTTTATCAGTTATAATTGGTGCATTGTAATCAAAATAGATTTCTGCATTATTTTCAAATGTATCATTCAATACTAATGTTGGTTGTGTTTTAATTTTAAACGCTACATATCCATCATTATTTGCATCGTCAAAAGGAAGGTTAATATTTTCAAATATAAATTCTACTGTATTTGTATCACGTATACGCGTTACATAACTAGAACTTCCATGTAAAGGTATTAATGTACTAAAATCATATTTAGCTACATCAATTACATCTTTAACAACAATATTAACCGCACTAGCAGAACCTGTATTTTCAAAACGAATCATATAATGCACATATTCCCCAACTTCACTTGGTGAAATTGTTTTTCCTTCCAAACAGGTTTTATCGTTAGGGTCATAAGAATTTACAACTGTTTGATGAAATTCAAATACATTATCTTCTGGCGTTTCGTCTCCTGAAACTGGATTAACAGTAGCAGTTAAATCCAATACATCTCCTCCATTTACTGGGAAATTAACATCTGTTGGCGTATTGATATTCATGGTAAACTCAATAGTTCTCGTTTCAAAAGGTTGTAAGTTCGTATAATTCCAAGTTAAATCCCCCGTAGCTTGTGTGTTTACTATTGGCACAGCAGTAACAAAATTCATTAAATTATCATTAAAAGTAAAATCTACTGTACCCGATAATATTGCAGTTCCTTTGTTTTTATATACCAATATATAGTCGATATTAAAACCAGGTCTTACTTGATTAACTGGAAGAATAGTTATTTCTAAATCATTATACACTCCATTTGGTGTGACACAAAAATCTTGGTTATATGGGCTAGCATCAGATGGGAAGTTAACTATAATACTTGTTGGTGAAATATTAAAATATGCTGGGTTTTCTAATTGGGGTTCTACTGTATATACTCCTGATGAAACATATATTTCATATTCCCCATCACTATCGCTAAAAAATGGATATGTAATCGAATTCTTTACTAATGTAAATTTCAAATTATTAACATTGATATCATTTATGTCACATCCATTCATATCTAAATCATAGACACCATTTCCTTGTATTGAATAATAATTACCGCCCGGAGTAAAAGAACAATAGGTGTTTACTGTACAATCATTAACACCATAGCTTATTAACTTATTAATCAACTGACCATATTCATAAAACCACCCTCCATTATAAGGCAATTTTCCATCAACACATATGTAAGATAAATTTAGGTTATTTTCAAATCGCAAATAATCTGTAAATATGGAACTCCCATTTTTCAAAAACAATGAAGTTAATTGATTATTATTACAATCTAAATATTGCAAAGACCCACTCTCACTTATATCTAAACTTGTTAATTGATTATTCCAACAGGTAAAGTGCCTAAGTAATAAACAACTGCTTAAATCTAATGTTACTAACTGATTGTCATAACAGGCAAGAATATCCAAATTTGGATTATTACTAATATTTAAATTTATCAATTGATTATTTATACACCTTAGAATCTCTACACTTGGATTTTGACTTATATCTAAACTCGTTAATTCATTACTACTAACATCAAGTTCTTTAATAACAGGTATCACTCCAGTATTAACATTTAATAATGAGCCACCAGTAGATTTTAAAACCTCAAGATCAATATTTTGACTCACATCTAAATTCGTAAAACTACATTCCCCAGCAGCAAAATATTTCAACTTTAAATTTTGACTCAAATCTATGGCGCTTAAATTTAGCTTACCAATTCTTAAGTCCTCTAAATTAATATTATTTTCAACATTAAAACTTGTTAACTCTTGGGCTAAAACCCACAGAAGCTTCAAGTGAATATTTTGCGTAATATTCAATGATGTTATCAAGTTTGCAGAGCATTTTAATTCTAAAACATTTAGGCTTTGTGATAAATCTATGCTAGTAAGTTTATTATTTACACAATACAGATATTTTAAATTAGAGTGTGAGTATAACATGTTTATTTTATTATAACTACACTCCAATTTCTCTAAATTTGAAAATTTAACTATGCCTTCTAATGAATTTATTTTTATATTATCATTTGCCCAAGCATCTTTACTCACATCTAACCCAATAACAGCCTTAGCTTCAGAAACTTGAATTTCACCATCATTATTTACATCTACATCTCCATCTAAAACTCCATCTCCATCAAAATCAGCAACAGTATTATTAACTAATTCATTTTTAAATTTAACATCTGGAATATAAACAATTGATTCTCCACATTCTACTGAATATGTTACGCCAGAATCAATATTCCAATTTGAAGCAGTAGTTTGATTATTAGCAAAAGTAACATCATCTACATCGATACAAATTAAATTATTTGCTGTGGCATTTAATGCGCTTATCGCAGTATTATTTGTATTATTAACACTTAAGCTCATCAAGTTATTTATACTACAATTCAACTCAGTTAATAATGCATTTGCACTTAAATCAATACTTATTAACTCATTTCCACTACAATTCAATGTACTTAAACTTGTGTTATTACCTAAAAGAAGATTAGGTATTTGATTATTAGCACAATTCAAGTTATTCAATAATAAATTATTACTAACATCTAAATTAGATAATTGATTTGAATTACAATATAGGTCCCACAAAGATGTGTTTGCGCTCACATCTAAAATAGATAAATTATTAGAAGAGCAATTCAAGCGATTTAAAGCTATATTAGTACTAATATCTAAATCCCCCAAATTATTCTCATTACAATATAAGGAAGATAAAGCAGTATTCGAATTCAAATCTAAACTCATTAAGTTATTAGCATAACAAGACAAAAATTCTAAAGCTATATTGGCACTCAAAACTATATTAGTCAAGTTATTATAACTACAATCTAAATAAGTCAAAGCTGTATTCGTACTAACATCTAAACTAGTTAAATTGTTACTACTACAAAGTAACGTAGTTAAATTAACGTTTGTACTCAAGTCTAGGTTAGCTATATCACCTTGACCACAATTTAAATATGTTAAAGCTGTATTTGTACTAACATCTAAACTAGTTAAATCCCAGTTATCATTACATTTTAAATAAGTCAAAGCTGTATTTGTGCTGATATCTAAGCTCGTTAAACTTGGGTTATTTCTACATTTTAATATTTCAAGGTTAGTGAAATATGATAAGCCTGTTAATGAGGCAATAGATTCCTGATCCACATCAATACTTGTTATAATAGCCGCCTCACTTTCTTGTATTTCGCCATCGCCACTGACATCAACTCCATCTTCTATTAGTGCTGCCTTAAAATTTGCATCTGGAATATTTACAATTGGATCTTGGGCTTGTGTAAAACTTACTATACAAATAGTAAGTAATAAAATGTAGTGTCTTTTCATGTAAGTTAGTTAATTTGTTAGTTTATAAAAGTATTAATTTAATGTCAATTATTTTACCAATTTATTATTCGGTATGATTCATTCAATATTCGGTAAGAATTTCAGTTTTTAAATAGATCATAATAAATATTGCCCCAAAATATTTTTTCACTATGATAGCATAGTTCTTTTCAAGCTATGATAATAAAAATATACTTCCTTTCCTAATACATAACATCTATTTAGTTTAAACATCAATAAACAGGTCAAACAACAGCTATTTCCTGAGTTACTGAAG
>JABSPO010000080.1 GCA_013214625.1 Flavobacteriaceae bacterium | reverse complement strand
CGCTTGCGAGAGTAGCTCAGCTGGTAGAGCGTCAGCCTTCCAAGCTGAATGTCGCCAGTTCGAACCTGGTCTCTCGCTCAAATAGGGTAAAAGGATTTTCTGAAAAGAAGATCCTTTTTTTATGCTCACTAGTGAAATAACAGAATTAATTTATGCTTCAGGGGTTTTCACTTGAGGATTGATTAATATTTTAAGAATTTTTATTAAAAAAAGTTTGGTGGGAGGTAATAAATCTACCTATATTTGCCGAACGCTTGCGAGAGTAGCTCAGCTGGTAGAGCGTCAGCCTTCCAAGCTGAATGTCGCCAGTTCGAACCTGGTCTCTCGCTCAAATAGGGTAAAAGGATTTTCTGAAAAGAAGATCCTTTTTTTATTTCCGATAGTTTTTAGTCAGGGATTCCTGTTGAAGTACCAATTAAGGAAGTTATTAGTCCTATGAAAAAGTAAACTTTCCCTTTGTTTGTTATGTTCTCATCCTAACCAAAAAAACATATTTTAATTCTTTGCTTTCTTTTTTAAAGTGTAGAGGAAGCGATATCAAAAACATCCCGATTATTATAAAATGTAGGTGAAATAGTTTAAAAAATTCTATGTTAGTTTATGTACTATTAATTTAAAACAATTTATTAGAAGTATGTTGTGACTCGTGTTTTACGAATGCTTTTTTGTGTATTCAGCTAAAAGTGTTTGAGTTTGTTTGTTAAGCTTCTTTTTAAAGAATTTAGTACCTCCTAAAAGCCTTCCTTTAAACCCTAGTGCTTGTGAGGCCCATTTGTGTAAATTAAACACATCTACATGTTTGCTTATTTTACCATCTTTAAATTCAAATGTAGCATCAATGATATTAGTTACTTTGTTTCCTGTAGCAGAAAAGGTGTAAGTAGGTTCCCAATGTGCGCTATTTACTGTAATATGACTGAACTCTAAAGAAAAATCCTTAGCTCTTGAGCATATCATTCGCCACATATTTTTAGCATCATTTCCTTTTAAGGTTCCGAATCCAGGGTCGATAAACTCAATATCATCATGATAAAAAGACACCATTTTTTCAACATCTAATTGCTGAAAAGCAGTGTAAAAAGCGGTGATAATTTCAGATTGTTTCATAGTTGTTTTCCGTAAAAGCCGAAGTGGTTGTTAATTAAAATTCGAAAAGTCGTGTTTTGGTTTTACTTCATATGGAGTTTTATTGTATTCAAATACTCTAGCATTTAGTTTTCCTTCTAAGGTAATTATGTTTCCGTTAACATGTAGCCAGCTACCTTCTCTTAAACCAACAACAGGAACTGTATTGAATTTGTGAAATTCCTTAATACGTGTTTCCCTAGTTTCTCCTTTATGAGTTGATGTTGGGTCAGGGTCCAAATAATGTGGATTGATATTAAACGGAACATAGCCAAGAGTTGAAAAACTTGGGGGGTAAATAATAGGCATATCATTAGTGGTATTCATTGTAAGACCACAAATGTTACTTCCGGCACTGGTACCTAAATACGGAATTCCGTTATTAACAGTTTCTTTTAATGAAAGCATAACTTTGTACTTATACAGCTGACTTACTAATAAAAAAGTATTTCCACCACCAGTAAATACTCCTTGAGCATTTTTTAAAGCTTCGGTATAATCTTCAAATTCATGTATCCCTTTTATGTTGATGTTAATTTTAGCAAAGGCTTTTTTAACAGTAGATGTATACTCGTCATGTGTAATTCCGCTTGGTCTTGCAAACGGAATAAAAATAATTTCAGAACAATTTTTAAAGTGTTCCGTTAGTGTAGGTAATAAATACTCCAAGTAGCCACTACCATGAATTGTTGAGGTACTTGCGATGATTAGTTTTTTCATTTATTAATATTATGTCCCGATAGCTATTGAGATTAGAATTTTAATTTGGGTAGTGAAGATACAATTTTGTTGATAAAGAAACAGAAAACGATTGTTGTTAATTCTGTGAAATTTTACTACTTACTACTGAAAACAATTCTTTAACAAAACTTTAGAATCAGTTAAACATTTATTTAACACATTATCATGTTCTTTTACATAATGATAAATAAGCTATGTTTTTTATTGCTGCTACTACCCACAATTTCTTTGGGCCAATCAACCCTGAATGGTGTGGTTACCAATATTGAAGATGTAGAAGGAATTCATGTGTTTAATAAAACATACCATAAATATACAATTACGGACGCCAGCGGGAAGTTTAAAATACCAGTAAGAATCAATGATACAGTTGCTTTTAGCGGAATACAATATGATTTGAAAATAGTAGTAATTACTAAAGAATTACTAAAAAGTAGTATATTAACTGTTCCATTAAATACAAAAGTAAATGAGTTAGATGAGGTGTATTTGGGGTATAGACTAACAGGGAGTTTAGGTATTGATGCAAAATACATAGAAACAGAAGTCCCTATGGAAATTGCATTAACTAATAGTTTTAGGGGTTTAGGAATGTATAGTGGGACTCTTTCGTCCGATGGGCAATCACGAGTAAAAAATCAGGTTTTGTCTAGTGGAGGAGGAGGGAACATATTAGGGTTAATAGGGATGATGATACCAAAGAGTAATAAAGTTAAAATTCCAGAAATTATTCCTTTAGATTATACCAGAGATGCATTAGTAATTTATTACGGAGGCGATTTTTTTAGCGGACACTTAAAAATCCTCAAAACAGATGAAGAGCGCTTTATACATTTTACAGAACTGGATAGTATTATAGTGGTATCTTTGAAAAGAAGAAATGAATTTGAGTTATTACATAGGATATTACAACTCAGAGAACAATTTGAAACCGATTTCCATATCCACGGAAAATAAATATGAACCGATTAGTATATATATTGTTTTTCGTTCCCATGTTAATTTTTGGGCAAAAAACAATTTCTGGAAAAGTGATTAATTCCGGAGAGAAAGAATGGATTCATGTGTTTAATAAAACATATAATAAGTATACGATTACGGATGAAGAAGGAGCGTTTCAAATTTCAGTTCGGATTAATGATACATTAGTGTTTAGCGCTATACAATTTGAGTTAAAAGAAGTTGTAATTTCTAAAACGATTATCAATAACATGTTGTTATCGGTATTACTTAAGGAACAAGTTAATGAGCTAGATGCTGTATATATTAGGCCAAATTTGTCAGGGGATTTATTAACGGATTCTAAACATATAAAAACAAAGAGTGTAATTACAGCTAAAACGCTTNGGTTACCAAATTCACATGTAATACCACCAACACAAGCTGAACGGAAATTATATACTGCTACGCATACAGGAGGAGGTATAATTCCTGTAGAAACGATAATTAACGCAATTTCAGGCAGAACAAAAAAACTAAAAAACCTTGTAAAATTAGAGCGGAAAACTGTAGTTGAAAACACTGTTTATGAGGGGTTTAATCAAATAATGCTGGATGATTTTAAAATTCCAGAGGATAAGTTGTTTGACTTTTTATATTACGCTTCTGCGGATGCATTATTTACGCAAATTGTAAAAACAAAAAGTAATATTATCATTTACGATTTTATAAAAGCAAAATCAAAAACATATCTTGCGCTACAACATCAACATCCTAGGGCAAGTCCGCGAAGTATGAATTAACATTATAAATTCTTGAACAAAGCATCCCGATAGCTATCGGGACGGGGGATAAAACCCGCTGGAGGGGATGAAAATAAGTGATGGCGTGGTATTTGTATTATGCTATTAAGATAAATACCCATTTTTAGTGTCATTCTGAATTTATTTCAGAATCTCATTTGCTAGATTATTAGTTTGTATAATAAAGAGGTTAAAGCACTTTAAGATAAAAGGTGTTTTCGTCGTTAAATGACGGGAAGTTAAAAAAATAAATAATATGCGAGTATTCAAATTAAGTATAGCGGTATTAATAGTCTTGATTTCATTAACTAGTTTTATGTCATTTCATAAATACTATGTAAGTGTTACTGATATTGAATATGCTGCCGAAGCAAAATCATTACAAGTAATATCACGATTGTTTGTTGATGATATGGAAAAGGTTTTGCAAGAAAGATATAACGATTCAATTAAAATAGAAGACAAGTTAGTGGATACTTATATTGAAAAATATTACTCAAAAAAACTACTTATAAGTATTGATAATGAATTGAAGCAATTTAATTTTATTGGTAAAGAAATAGAAGACGATATGGTGCATTGCTACTTTGAAATCGAAAATATTTCAAACATAGAAACAATAAGCGTGACCAATAAATTACTCTTTGATGTATTTGATAGTCAGCAAAATATCACTCATCTAAAGATAAATAATAAAAAGAAAAGCTTCCTTTTTATTAAGGACAATGCCAGTGGATTGTTAAAATTATAATAATTAACAGTTTAATCTCCTTAAAATTAATTATTTTCACGGGCTAAATAATAAGGTAAAATGATACAGTACAGACATTTAATATTATCAGCATTATTCTTGCTAAGCGGGTTGTCCTTCGCTCAAGAAGCAAAAAAAGAAGAAAGAGAACTTGGGCATTTAAACACCAATAAGTTTAGACAATTATACCAAGAATTTTCTACACCAAACCAATACAGAGCTGCTTCTGGAGCTCCTGGTCATGCTTATTACCAACAAAAAGCTGATTATAAAATCAACCTTGAATTAGACGACAAGCAACAAAAAATATTTGGTCAAGAAACCATTACATATACTAACAATTCACCAGATGATTTGGAATATTTATGGTTACAGTTGGATCAGAATATAAGAGCAAAAGACTCAAAGTCACCATTAAGAAATGGAGGAGGAGTTCCTGCAGCTGATCAACCAAGTGCGTTTGTAGGTAAGCATTTTAATGCTCCTTTTGAAGGAGGTTTTAATATTGAATATGTTAAAGATACCGATGGTAAAGGGTTGAAATATGTGATTAACCAAACTATGATGCGTATTGATCTTCCTAAGGCATTAAAAGCAGGTGATAAGGTTTCTTTTTCTATTAAATGGTGGTATAATATTAATGATCATGTTAATCAAAGAGGTCGTTCAGGTTATGAATATTTTGAAAAAGATGATAATTATGCTTATGTAATCGCGCAGTTTTTTCCAAGAATGTGTGTGTATAATGATGTAGAAGGGTGGCAAAATTATCAATTTTGGGGGAATGGAGAATTTGCTTTAGTATTTGGAGATTATGATGTAAACATTACTGTTCCTGCGGATCATATTGTAGATGGTACTGGAGAATTACAAAATAGAAAAGAAGTTTTTTCTAAAACAATGATGAATCGTTACAATCAAGCTAGAAAATCGTTTGATAAACCAGTAATGATTGTTACTCAAGCAGAAGCAGAAGCAAATGAGAAAAGTCGTTCTACGGAAAAGAAAACTTGGAAGTTTAGTGCTAAAAACGTAAGAGATTTCGGATTTACATCTTCTAGAAAATATATCTGGGATATGCAAGCAGTTAAGTTTGGAGAACGTACCGTTATGGCTGTTTCGTTATACCCTAAGGAAGGAAATCCATTATGGGAAGAGTATTCTACAAAAGCAGTTGTAAGTACCTTAAAGTCTTATTCTGATAAAACGTTTGATTATCCTTATCCCAAAGCAATTTCTGTACACGCAAAAAATCAAGGAATGGAATATCCAATGATTTGCTGGAATTACGGTCGCCCTAATGAAGATGGTACTTATAGTGACAGAACTAAATACGGAATGATTAGTGTAATTATTCACGAAGTTGGACATAACTTTTTCCCTATGATTGTAAACTCTGATGAGCGTCAGTGGGGATGGATGGATGAAGGATTAGATACTTTTATGCAATATATAGCTGAGCAAGAATTTGGAGAGTGGTTTCCTGAAGCTATTGCTCCAAATAAAAAGTATCCTTCACGTAGAGGAGCTCCTTCTAAAATTGTGAACTACATGAAAGGTGATCAAAGTTTTATCATACCAATTATGGCTAATCCAGAAAATGTATTTCAATTAGGAAACAATGCATATGGGAAACCAGCTACGGCATTAAATATCTTAAGAGAAACTGTGATGGGTAAAGAATTGTTTGATCATGCATTTAAGACGTATTCAAAACGTTGGATGTTTAAGCACCCATCACCAGAAGATTTCTTCAGAACCATGGAAGATGCTTCAGGAGTGGATTTAGATTGGTATTGGAGAGGATGGTTCTATTCTACTGATTATGTAGATATAGGTGTAAAAGGAGTTAAAAAGTTTTATGTGAGTTCTAAACCTACTGCTAAAGTCAAAAAAATGATGGAAGCAAGAGGAATGAAAGAATCTGATTTACCACCTTTAGTTTATATGGCTGAGGAAGGAAGTGAAGATTATTCAAGAAAGCTTAAAAAAGGTTCTGCCATTGATAATTCATCAAGTTTAAAAGAATATCTGATGGATAACTTTACAGCTGAAGAAAGAGCTACTATGCTAACACCTAAATTCTTTTACGAAATAGAATTTAATAAACCAGGAGGTTTGGTAATGCCATTAATTGTTGAATATAAATATATTGACGGAACTTCAGAAAAAGTTACATACCCTGCGCAAGTATGGAGAAAGAACGATAATGAAGTAAAGAAAGTAATTGCTTCAGAAAAAGAATTAGTTAGTGTTACAGTTGACCCTGATTTAGAAACAGCTGATATTGATGTAACAAATAACTCTTGGCCTAAAGAGGAAAAAGATAGCAAGTTTAAAAACTTTAAAGACAAAGTTAAAGGATAGTATTTATTCTTTAACTAGTATTACACACAAAAGCCAACTCATTTGAGTTGGCTTTTTTTTCTTCCAAACTTAGGGTAAACGGTTTTAGTCTTGTTTCATTGATATAAACATATTAATCCCCAATCCATATGAGAACTTTAGTTTTAATTTCCGCAATAGTATTTAGTAGTTTTTCTTTTTCCAATGATAAAATTGTTATAGATAAAAAGGCTTGTAAATATGTTCAAGAACGTATTTCTTTAATCGAAAAATTTCATAGCTTAGAAGAAGGCTATAGTTTTGAATTGCTATCTGCAAGTAAATTTCTATCAAAAATAACAAGTTTTAAGTCAAAATCAAAATATAGCTATAAGTCTATTGGTGACGCTAAGGAAAATGATATTAATACATGGAAAACCTGGTTTGAGGGAAATAAACATTTACTGTATTGGGATGATCAATTAAAAACAGTAAGAGTTAGATAATATTCTTTCAAATGATATATTGTATAAATATAAAATTGGTCAGTTCATGAGAGCTGGCTTTTTTTATTAGAATTATTTCACATAATCTTTTTGATTGTTTTGTCAACTAGGGTAGGCTAAAATATTATCCCTTTAATTAGATTATAAATTAAATACTCTGAAGGTATATAGTAAAATATATATATTTTTTACTACTGTTTTTTTTAACTCAAACTTAGGGTAAATAGTTTTTGTCTTGTTTTATTTATATAAACATATTAATCCCCAATCCATATGAAAACTTTAATTTTAATTGCCGCACTAGTATTTAGTAGTTTTTCTTTTTCTCAAAAAACATTAAAAAACGTAAACTTACAAACTTTAGAGGGAAAATTGATTACAATGAAATCAATGCTTACTAACGAAGTAACTGTATTGTCATTATGGTCAACTAAGTGTGCTCCTTGTAAAAAGAAATTAAATGCTATCAGTAAAGTGTATGAAAATTGGAAAAATGACACTGGAGTTAAGTTTTATGCAGTATCAATAGATAAAACAAGTGAAAAAAATAAGATTAAAAGCTTAGCGAAATCAGGAAACTGGAACTTTGAGGTATTATTAGATGGGGATAAAAATTTAAGAAAAGCTTTAGGTGTTCGTATGGTTCCATTAACCTTGGTTATAAAAAATAATAAGATTGTTTATCGTGAAGCAGGGTATAGTAAGGATTCTAAGCAAAAATTGTATAAAGCAATTAAAAAGTACAGTACAGCTAGAAGTTACGCGTCACTATAAAGAGTCTTAAATAATTAAAACAACAAAGCCACTTTTAAAAAGTGGCTTTGTTGTTTTATATAGCAGTAATCATTTCGTTTAGTTAACTATAATTTCTGATATGTTGAATTCTTATAAGCATAAAAAAACCACCTCTAACGAGGTGGTTTTTTTTATTACTCTTGTGTATAGGCTAAATTTATAACATAAAAGTATATTACTAATAGGAGAAGCTTTTTAGTTAGCGTACTTTCCTGTAGCAACTTGAGTTGCTCCGTCATTAATTGTATAGATAGTACCTAGTTTTACAATTGAAAAAGTCTTAATAGCATTATTGTTTCCTTCGTTAAGCCCGTTGTCAGCTAAAGGGAATGTTGTAGAAAGATCTATTGTTTCACTGAAAAAACCAACTTTAGTAAAGGTGATACTTACAGGGATATTGGTTATAGTTCCAGATGTATTACCATTAGATTGCCATAAACTAGCGTCTATATCGTAAGTATCATCAGCATCAGTTCCTGTAATAGTAATTGCTTCTGGGCAATCACCATAACTGGTTTTAACAGGCGCTCCACCAGCACTAGCATATAGCTCTAAGTCAAAGTCCAAACCTGTTGCAGCATCGCAAACATCAGTAGCTCCTAAATAATCACCACTCCAGTTAAGTGTAGTAGTTAAATCGTCACTAACTAAGTTTTCGATATTTACAGTTAAGAATAAATTCTCAATTGTACCTGCCATTTTTTGGTACGGAGAAAATTTCAATTCAATAGTTTTGGTGTCTTCTGGAAGTACATCAGCAATTGTTGTAATACTGAAATTTTGAGTAGTACTATGAGCTGATACTGCACTAGCGTACCCATAAGCCCCGTAATAAAAATCTCCAGCGCTAAAGTTGCTCATATTAAAATCAACTCCTTCAACAGCAGTACCACCAATAACTTCAATTCTGTATTCAACAGGATGGTTTATTGCTTCACTTAAGTTTAAAGCAAAAACAGCATCTTGACCTTCTGTTACAGTAATGTTATTACTTTCTATTGTTACAACTGGCCTGTTGTTCGCTTTTTGTAATGATTCATCTTCTTGACAAGAAGTAAACCCTAAGCTTAAGGCTATTAACCCTAAGCTTGTAGCTTTTAATTTATTTAGTATTGTTTTCATATAATATTTTTTATGATAATACGTATTGTATTATTGTTTTGTGTAAGTAGCTGTAGCTGTTTCACCGTAAGCAGGCATTGTCCAATAAATGGTTAATGTCCCGTCACCATTATCAGTTCCAGTAAGGATTACTGTTTCATTTGCATAAAAAGCGTCAAAATTACCTGACAATGACCCGCATATATCCTGAAAGACTCCTGGGACAATAGCGTTTTCGGCTCCATTATACACACCGGTGTACCAAGCTGAGTATATTCCAGCACTGTAATCAGACATAGTATAATTTCCATTTCCGTTATCTGTAATAACAACAGTAGAAGCAAATGGTAAAGGAACTGCATTTTCAGCCCCATCTCCTGCACCTGAAGTTGTAGAAACATCATAAGTCCCACCTAAATCAGATACGCATAAACCTGCTAAAGTAATAGTTGTTTGAGTACTAGATACAACTATTCCATTACTATTTGAGGTTAACTCAATTACAATAGTAACGTTTGTACTACTTGTAAAGTTATCAGAATTAACAGGGATAGTTAAGTATCCAAAATCTGAATTTTCAGCAATGTCAATCGTACCTGAAGGAGCAGTGTAGTGAGTACCTGCTACTGCAGTTGAAGTTACATCAATAGTATAACTAATTTGTAAAGCTGGTGTGTTTACCCAGTTTCCACCACCTACTAAATCTACTGGTATTTCTATGTTTTGTACACCATTATTTATTGGTACACCAGTACTTTGTGCTGCTGTTGCAAAACGAACACTGTAAGGTGTTTGTGTAAACTCCTGTTGAGGAGCGTCATCCTCTACCAAGCAAGAAACACTTAATAGTGATCCTATAATGGCTACGAATAATAATTTTATTGTTTTCATAATTTGTATGTTTTAGTTTGCCCAAAATGGTCCGCTTGCAAAAGCAGTAGCTTTTGTTTGGCTAGGAACATTGTTTGCGTTAGCTAATATTTCTGATTGTGGGTATAATAATCTTTTTGGGTGAGCAGGCTCTGCAACATCGGCAGGAACTGGTACACTTGGGTAACCTGTTCTTGTAAACTCTATCCACGATTCAATACCATTAATACCACCATTAGCTAACCATTTTTGAGTAATGATAGCTTCCATTTTGTCAGTGTTTGATCCAGTCCATCCTAACCCGTTGATTGTGTTAGCTTGTGCAATATATGCAGCAGCTCCACCGGCAACACCTAAGTATGAGTATGAACTTGTTATTGCAGTGTTTAGCATTGCTTGCGCTCCGGAATCTCCACCAGCGATATGTCCATTTAACATTGCTTCAGCCTGTAATAAACGTACTTCAGCTTCTGTCATAATAATACCATCTTGAGTAGCGCTTACTAAAAGTCCTTGATCTTGAGTTAACAAATTTAATTTTTGCCCCGAAGGTACAGATTGGAATGGTAAATTTTGTTCAATACCAAAGTAAGCTATAGGAGTAGCCGGTGCATAAATGGCTTGTAAACGAGTATCGTTTACACCATCATTTACACCATCAGTATTGTCTAACATGAAGTCAACTAAAAATTTACTTGCTACAGGTGTAGTTGCAAAATCAGCCGCACTTCCATCAATACCTTTACCGTATTTAGAGTAAAAGTAATTTTGCTTGTCTGTATCGTTTGAATATCCTGGATTAATTGTAACCGCTTCAGATAAGAAGGCAACTCCAGTAAAATCACTATTTAAAATAGCTGTAAAATAAGTACTTTCTGAAGCTACATTACTACTGCTACCTCTTAAAGCCAAACGTAACTTTACTGTTTGAGCAAATTGTGCCCATTTTGTCATATCACCTTGGAAAATCGCATCATCTGTACCAACCTTAACTGATTCAGGGGTTGTATTTGCTATAAGAGCAATAGCTTTATCTAAATCTGAAATTAAGTTTTTATAAATTTCAAAGTCATCGTCATATGCAGCTGCAAAATTTTCATTTCGTAAATGCATTTCTGTATATGGTGCATCACCATATAAATCAACGATATACTGTAGGTAAAAAGAACGCATTATATAGGCAACAGCTTTGTAGTCGTTCCAATCCTTCTCGTCTTGATAATATATAATATCTGTAAAATTCCCTGTTCTTAAATATAAGCTTTCCCAAATATCACTATAGAAAGTACTTGATATTTGAAAACCAGTTTCATCACTTAATGCTGCTCCTAAAGAAACAACATTACCACCCCATTGTCCTGACATAGTAGTTCCTAAACGGTTCATTCTATCAGATAAACGGTTGTAAGTTAATGCTTGTGCTCCTGTTAACGATTTGTCAGGAGATATTTGTGATACTAACG
>JABSPO010000008.1 GCA_013214625.1 Flavobacteriaceae bacterium | reverse complement strand
AAAGCATAAAGCATAAAGCATAAAGCATAAAGCATAAAGCATAAAGCATAAAGCATAAAGCATAAAGCATAAAGCATAAAGCATAAAAATTGAAAAAACTAAACTTAATAGATAAACTAATTTACCTTTTAAACGGTATTGTTGCAGTTGTTTTACTGTTGGCTTATTTATTGCCTTTTGTTGCGCCTAAAACGGTATCAATACTTTCTGTTTTAAGTTTATCTGTGCCAGTATTATTGTTGTTAAATGTTTGTTTTTGTTTATACTGGCTATTAAAAGTAAAAAAACAATTGTTATTGTCGCTAGTAGTATTACTGTTAGGTTACGATAGTTTAAGTGCTTTATATAAATTTTCTTCGGTAGAAAAACACACAAACACTAGCTTGTCAGTAATGAGCTATAATGTGAGATTATTTAATATATATGATTGGATAGCTGCTCCTAGTATTGAAAACGATATTCAACAATTTGTATTAAATGAGAATGCTGATGTTGTGGCTTTTCAAGAATACCATCCACATAAGGACTTTAATTTAGCAAGCTATCCGTACAAGTATGAAAGTATTTCAGGTGGTAAAACTAAATATGGACAAGCAATATTTTCGAAATATAAAATTGTAAATAAAGGTGAAATAAATTTTTCAAACACCGAGAATAAAGCAATTTATGTTGATGTGTTAAAAGGAGATGATAGGATACGTATTTATAATGTACATTTTGAATCCTTGCATATTAATCCCGATGTAAAGAACCTCTCAGAGCAAAATACTGAGCGTTTGGTAAAACGAATAGGGGAGCGTTTTGAAATGCAGCAAGAGCAGGCTGAATTGGTTTTAAAGCATCAAAAGGAATGTAATTATAAAAAAATCATACTAGGGGATTTTAATAATACCGCATATTCTTATATCTACAAACAATTCAAAAATGAAGGATATAATGATGCTTTTGAAATAGCTGGTAACGGTTTTGGAAAAACATTTGATTTTAAGTTTTTTCCGTTGCGTATTGATTTTATACTTGTTGATGAAAACATGGGCGTTGCTCAGTTTTCAAATTTCACCCATAAATATTCTGATCACTACCCAATTAAGGCTACCATTTCTTGGTAGTTTATTGTTGAATTGAGTTGATGAATTTTTCTTCTTCCTCTGTACTTAATATAGAATTATTCTCCCAAAAGTTGTTAGTGTATTGATTTCCATTTTTGTAAATGGTTGTGTTTCGGTATCGTTTAGTACGATCTAATTTACCGTTAAACTCTTTATAAGATAAAGTGTTTAAACTGGTGTAGAATTCATATTCTGTATCGTATTTTTTTCCTAATACTTTGTACAGGTGTAGCTTGTGGTATTCTTTTTTATAGACTAAAATGTAGTTGTCGCCATCAATTCTATAACTCGCTTTTTGTCTTACATCAAAGTATTTAAATGTGATGATAAAATTTTTCATGTATAAAGCATCTTTATCAGAATTTGAAGCTTTTTGAAGATCCATATCAAGGATTAGTTTTGTGGTGCTATCGTACACAACTTTTCCTTTAAACAAGAAGTTTCCGCTCAAGTGCTTTCCATCATAATTATTATTAATTATGGTGTCTTTAGGTTTGAACTCAATGATGTTGTGTGTTAAGCTATCGTTATATGTTTTAGTCTTTAAAACAAAATCATACCTGTCTTCTCTTTTGTACAAATGCTTTAGTAATTCATAATCGCCAAAACCTTCTTTTATTTGATCTTTTACATCGTATTTAATTGGAATAGCTTCTATGACTTCAGAAATATTTTTTGATGGAGAAGTCAAGGTTCTACTTTGTTTTAAATACGTGTCTGACTTAATTTTCTTTCCATTATTTCTAATGTGGTATTCTAATATTCCATCAGCAAAGTAATTGTATTCTCCATTTATTTTTGAAAATTCTCTATTATAGGTTTCTTGTAAAAGCGGCTTTTTTAAAGCCTTCTTAGTTGATTTTAATACGTCTTTTAAAATACTACTAACACTATTATTGGTGATCAAAACCTCTTCTAAAACATTTTCATATTCCGATAAGAAAAGCTCGTTTGGAATTTCAGAGCCACTAATTACAGTAGTCTCATAACCCAAATAGCTAAAAGTAATAGTTGGGTTTTCGGTTTTAAAAGTAAATTTGTATTTCCCTTCGCTATTCGTAACTGTCCCGTAATGGGTGTGTTTAATATAGATACTTACAGACTCTAAAGGTTCTTTGGTATTGATGTCCAAAACTTGTCCTTCAATAGTTGTTTGTGAGAAACAAAAATTAATTAGAATTAAAAGAATTGAAGTAATGATGTATTTATTCATATCAAGTTAGTTTGTGAGAAAACGATTAGAACTCTTAAATTATTTTTACACTTATCAATTATGAAGTGTCATATAATGCCGATTTTATTTTTTAATGTTGCGAAATTGAATTGGGTTATTTTTTATTATATCGAGGCAAAATAGTTTTGCATAGCCCTTGCTATGGTAGGCTATTTTAACGATGATATGGTGAAAAAGAGGCTGCTTCAATGTGACATTAAAATATTAATTTGGCATGAAAATCTATCCAATCCGTAAGCATGTGAAATAGTAATGCAAAAGCGATAACTCTTGTTTTCTTAGGAATTAAAAGGAGGGCATATATGAGTATTGCATAATAGGTGTGTAATGGGTGAAAGTTGATGCTACATCTATTGGGATCAAAAATCGGATTTGCTAGTAAATGATCTAAATCTACTAACATTGAAAGTACAAAAATTAAGTAAGTTTTTTTCCATGTTGTCTTGAAAAAGAAATATGCTATGAGTAGTGGCGCTCCAAAATGTAGGAAGTAGTGTATTATAGCTTGCATTACCAGAAAATTGCTTGTGACTCAAGATAATTCAAAGTGTTTGGTCCTTCATTAAAAAGTAGGTCTAATATGCTTAGGTTGTTTAGGTATCCGTGTTTGTCTCCGAATACTTGAGTGTAGTTTTCAAACTGAGGAGTGATGTCTTTTTTAGCGTTAACTAGTACTCTTAAGTCAATACAATCGCCAGTATTGTATTCTTTTATAAATTCCTCTGTGTATTCAATAGTGATGTCTAACTCAATACATTCGCAAATTATCTTAAATATTGCTATGTTTAGTTGGTATAAAGAAGTTTTCGGGGTAAAAAATAAGTCTTTGATTTCGTCTTCATAATACTCGAAAAAAGGAGAAGATTTATAGGCTGAAACTATTGATTTCCAATGTTGTTTTTGCCAATCTTCAATGTTTTCTATTTCAGTATTTTGGTAACTGGTTTTGTTTTCTTTTTTATTGTGTTTCGTTGGGATGTTCAGTAATAGTTTTCCATTAGCTCCATATATAAACATTCTGTTTCGGTAGGTCTGCTTTTGAAAATTATCAGCTGCTTCAAAACGAATTGTTTTTGCTTTTGAAATTGCTACAAAGTGAGCAACAGTAGGGAAATATGTGGGATGGATTAGTATGTTCATTTGTTTATGCGTTTAACTGTTGATTTGATGTTTTCTTAACGCATTAAGTTTGTTTGTAATACTCTCTATTGCTTTTCTAGTGTTAGTGTATTCTGTTTCTGAAATGAAATTTAATTCATAACAAATAATTAACTGATTTAGTACTTCAACAGCAGAGCTAAATGCCATAGTTGTAAAATGAGCTTTGTCTTTTCCAGTATTTCTTGCAGAACCTTCCGCTATATTTGAGCATATAGATATGGAGGCTCTTTTTAATTGAGATGAAATCCCATATTTTTCATCTGAAGGAAAACTTTTACTCAGACTGTAAATAATTTTAGCTAAATCTTTAGCTTCAGTCCAAACAGATAATTTTTCAAATGAATAAATGTACATATCAACAAATTAACTATTACTCTTCGTTAGCTTTTTTCTTTTTCCTATAAAATTTAAACCCTTGCCATAAAGCAATCACAACTAAAAAGTAAGGTAAATATGAAACAGGTTTTCCGCTTCCCCCTACAGTTGTAAAAATACGTTCTGTATTAAAAACCCAGTTTTTGAAGTTACCAAAACCCAGTTCTACACCACTAATACTCATCCAAACAAATACAGGTTTTCCTACTACATGATCAAAAGGTACATATCCCCAATATCTTGCATCTAATGAGTTTTGGCGGTTGTCCCCCATCATCCAGTAATAATCCTGTTTAAAGGTGTAGGTAGTCGCTATTTTTCCGTTAATGTAAATGTCGTTACCATCGGTGTTTAACTTGTTTCCTTCGTATTCTGTGATAATGGCTTTGTATAACGGTAGCACTTCTTTGTTTAATTCAACAGTTTTTCCGGCTTCAGGGATGTAAATAGGACCGTAATTATCGCCGTTCCAGTTATAATTACTGTATTTAGGAAATATATTCCCTTCCTTTTCACCTTTGGGCTTTATGTTTCTAGTAATAGAAACAACACTTGTATTTTTGCTAAGTTTTTCTTGCTCTTCGTCAGACATATTAATAGAGTACCTGTCAGTAGCTCTAAAGTCATTGTTTACTTTCATACCCCCGGAGAGTTCAATTAAATAACTAGTGGAGTCATTAGGGAAAGGTTTAAAGAGGTTTCTTATATTATTATAGCGTTGAGTATGAGCAGCAGCCTTAGTTATTTTATAAAATGAATTAAACTCAGTTGTACCAATTTCTTCTTTTAAATACTTTTGAGTTAGATATTTCTTTGAAATAACGGTATAATAAAACTGTGTTTTGGCTCTGTCTGGTAAAATGGTTTGCTTACCATCAATAAATACATAACCATCTCTTATTTCTAAAGAATCACCGGCAATACCAACACAACGTTTTACATAGTTCGTTTTTTTGTCAATTGGTTTTTCATATTTTTTATCAGCTTTCTTATACATGTTAAATAATGTATCAGCAGGCCAGTTGAAAACAACAATGTCATTACGTTTGATTTTCTGAAAACCAGGAATACGTAAATATGGTATTTGAGGTTTCTTTAAATATGAAGGCACATTAAACTTAGGTAATGTATCATGAACCATTGGTGCAGCAATAGCTGTCATTGGTAAACGAGCTCCATAATGAAATTTACTTACCAATAAGAAATCTCCTTTTAATAATGATTTTTCTAAAGACGATGTTGGAATAACAAACGGTTGCATGAAGTAGGTGTGTACTAAAGTAGCCGCTACAATAGCGAATAATATAGAACTGGTCCATTCCCCAGAACTGCTTTTTGGCTCAATACTTCTGTCTTTTATATGTGTAAGGTCTTGTGTATAGTTTAAATAGGCTACATACAACCCACAACTTAGGACTGCTAAGGCAGTATCTAAATAGGTGTTTTTACCAAAACTTCTACAAGTTTCTACCCATAGTACAGGGAACATGATTAAGTTGATAATAGGGACAAATAATAAGATAGTCCACCATTTTGGTCTGTTGATGATTTGCATTAACACAATTGCATTGTAAACAGGAACAAAAGCTTCCCATGCTTGTCTGCCAGCTTTACTATATAATTTCCAAGTGCTTAATCCGTGTATTACTTGAATTAGCAGGAAAAAGATAAACCATTGTGTAAGTGTCATAAAAATTTTGATTTAAGATTCAATAATTGAATAATTAAAGTATTAGTATTGTTGTGTATTTATTTGTTACGTTATTAAGGATAAATTAACATTCATAGCCCAAGTACGTCTTTCATAGTGAAAACTCCTTTTTTATATTGAATCCATTCAGCTGCAATTACCGCTCCTAAAGCAAAACCATTTCTGTTATGAGCAATGTGCTCAATTTTAATGCTATCTACTTCGCTTGTATAATCAATTGTGTGAGTACCTGGGACATCAGGAATTCTTTTAGCGATAACAGGGATTTCATTACTGGTAGTTGACTCGTCCATTTTCCAAGAGGTTTTGTCAGAGTTGTTAATGATACCTTCGGCTAATGAAATAGCAGTTCCGCTTGGCGCATCCAATTTTTGAGTATGATGAATCTCTTCAATATTTACATTGTATTGTTTTAAGTTATTCATCATTCGAGCTAAATAATTATTTAACTCAAAAAACACATTCACCCCTAAACTAAAATTTGAGCCATAAATAAAAGCGCCATCAGTTTTGTTGCATAAATCTACCACCTGGTCATAACTTTCAAGCCATCCAGTAGTTCCTGAAATTACAGGGACATTATTATTAAAACATGTAGAGATATTATTTACAGCGGCATCCGGGATGCTAAAATCAATAGCAACATCGGCGTTTGATAAGTCAATAGTTGATGTATTTCTGCCTGATTTGAATACAATTGTATGTCCTCTTTCTAAAGCGATACGTTCAATGACTTTTCCCATTTTACCGTAGCCTAATAATGCAATGTTCATTAAAATTTATAGTTAAGTGTTAAACCTACTTTTGGTTTGTAAGAGAATTCATCTTGATAAAAACTAGGATTAAATGTTAAGTCTTCACTTACGTTAAATTGCGCTAAGTGTGCAGAAACATTTGCTTCAACTATGTTTAAAATATAAAATAAAGCAGTTACTAATAAAGTTAAATCTCTGTTTTTTTTATGATAACGTTGCGCGTCAATTATAGTTGCGTCGGTTAAAGTAGGGAATTCATCATCTGTAAATCCTAGAATCCTTCTTTTATAGGCATCTCTATACCTATTGTATTGTGTGTTTTGCCACGAGTAAATTGTAATACCAGCGCCTAAACCTGCATAAATAACCGGAATTTTCCAGTATTGCTTGTTGAACGCTTGTCCTAGTCCTGGTAGTACTGCAGAATAAAATGCAGCTTTCGCAGGTGACAGCGGATCAATATGAAGCTTCTTAGTAGCGATAGAATCTTGAGATTTTATTTTTAGTTCCCCGTTTTGTTGTCCAAATAAGCTAACTGAAAATAACACTAAAAGTAATGTGATTAAAAAACTATTTTTCACGGTCTAAAAGCTTTTTAATTCGGTTAAAATCCTCTTCCGAAGAAAAAGGGATGGTGATTTTCCCACTTCCCGATTTCCCTACATTTACACCAATTTTAGCTCCAAAGAATTCAGAGAAATCTTGAATGCTTTTTTTAATGTGTTTAGGAGTTACAGTTGGTTCGGTTGGAGTAGTTGTCTTTATTGATTTGTACTGTTGAACTAATTTTTCAGTATCTCTAACAGAAAGTTTCTTTGTTAATATTTGTTCGTAGATGTCCAATTGGTCTGATAAATCAGCAATATTAATGATTGCTCTACCATGTCCCATAGAAATAAAACCATCCTTCATTCCTGTTTGAATAATAGGGTCAAGTTTTAATAAACGCAAGTAATTAGCAATTGTCGAACGTTTTTTACCTACACGATCACTCATTTGTTCCTGTGTAAGGTTTATTTCGTCTATCAAGCGCTGATATGATAAAGCAATTTCAATAGGGTCTAAATCCTGACGTTGAATGTTTTCAACCAATGCCATCTCCAACGATTCTTGATCGTTAGCTAAACGAACAAATGCAGGAATGGTTTTTAAGCCAGCAATTTTCGAAGCTCTAAAACGACGCTCTCCAGAAATTAACTGAAATTCATTAACCCCAGTTTTACGTACGGTAATAGGCTGAATGATTCCCAACTCTTTTATAGAAGTAGCCAGTTCTTGTAACGCTTCCTCTTTAAAAGTAGATCTCGGCTGGAAAGGGTTTGCCTCAATTGCATCAATATCCAAATCAATTATATTACCAACAACTTTGTCTGCATTCAAGTCAGATGCTGATCTGATGTCTTGTTCAGGGTCTTTTAAAAGGGCAGATAATCCTCTTCCTAATGCTCGCTTCTTTATTGCCTTTGCCATATGTCTGCTTACTTATTTTTATTAATAATTTCTTCTGCTAAACTTAAATAGTTGTTAGCTCCTTTACTGCTCGCGTCATAGCTGATAATACTTTCTCCAAAACTTGGAGCTTCACTTAAACGAACGTTTCTTTGAATAATTGTATCAAATACCATTTCATTAAAATGCTTCTGCACCTCTTCAACTACCTGATTTGATAATCGCAAACGGGAGTCATACATAGTCAGTAATAACCCTTCGATATCTAAATCTTTATTATGAATTTTTTGAATGCTTTTTATGGTATTTAATAATTTACCCAAGCCTTCTAATGCAAAATATTCGCATTGGATTGGGATTAAAACTGAGTGTGCAGCTGTTAGTGCATTCAGGGTTATTAATCCTAAAGAAGGAGCGCAGTCAATTAAAATATAGTCATAATCGTCAATAATGTCTGCTAAAATAGTTTTCAGCATGTATTCCCGATCTACTTTATCAACTAGTTCAATTTCAATAGCAACTAAATCAATATGAGAAGCAATGAGATCTACATTTGGTGAGCTAGTTTTTATGATCGCTTCCTTTGCAGTATTGGAGTGCTCTAAAATTTGATACGTACCAATTTCTATAGATTCCACATCTATTCCTAATCCAGAAGTAGCGTTTGCTTGAGGGTCAGCATCAATTAAAAGCACTTTTTTTTCCAGCACACCTAAAGAGGCAGCTAAATTTATAGATGTAGTTGTTTTTCCAACGCCACCTTTTTGATTTGCGATTGCAATGATTTTACCCATTAATTTGAAATTTATTGTAAGATGTAAAAATACATTATTTTATGATTTATTCAAGTGAAAGTTGTTAACCATTTAGAGTAAGCTTATGCTTTATTGAAAAGGCTATAAATACACGAATTATGTCGGGTTATTATTAAATAATATTGATTTTGTAAGATTATTGTCTATCCAGTTTTACTCGTTCCATCCAGAATATGTCCGTTTTTATGAATAATAAATTCGGGATAATTATTCTGCTAGATTTGTCTCTTAGGTGTTTGCTTTTAAATACAGCTTTACTGTTATTGAAATTTAGGGTGTATTTTTCATTAAGATCACTTTCTTGAGTATGAAAATAGATGTAGTTTCCTTTTGCAGTCCAAGTACCTTTTCCATATAAACTCTTCTCACTAAGCATTCCTTTAGAGTTTTGGTAATAGTGAAAGGAAAAAGTATTGTCATTATTGATGTTAAGCGACTTTTTTAATTCATTAGAATCAATATTGTAGGAGGGACTTAATTCGTACTCACCAATAAATTTGTTGTTTTGAGCTGAAATGCTCAATGTGGTCAGTAATAAGAGCGAAAGAATAAAGTTTTTCATAAAGAAATTTTTGATAGTTGTTTATAAGCTGGCAAACAACTATCAAAAACTAAGCCGTATTCTATTCAAAACCATTAATTAATATTTGTAATATTTCAATTGCGGCTTCACTAATTTTGGTTCCTGGGCCAAAAACAGCAATAGCTCCAGCATCGAATAGGTATTGATAGTCTTGATGAGGAATAACTCCGCCAACAATAACCATAATGTCTTCTCTTCCGTATTTTTTCAGTTCTTCAATTACTGCAGGTACTAATGTTTTATGTCCAGCAGCTAATGAGGAAACACCTAAAATATGCACATCATTTTCAACAGCTTGTTTAGCAGCTTCTTTTGGAGTTTGAAATAATGGTCCGATATCTACATCAAAACCAATATCAGCATAACCAGTAGCGACAACTTTTGCGCCACGATCATGGCCATCTTGTCCCATTTTGGCAATCATTATTCTCGGTCTTCGACCATCTAACTCCGCAAATTTATTGGCGAGTTGTTTTGCTTTTTCAAACGCTTTATTGTTTTTTATTTCTTTACTATACACACCAGTAAATGATTTAATTTCGGCTTTATGCCTGCCAAACGCTAATTCCAGCGCATCAGAGATCTCTCCTAATGTAGCTCTTTCTCTTGCGGCATCTATAGCCAAAGCTAATAAGTTTCCTTTTCCTGTATGAGCGGCCTCAGAAAGCTTCTTTAAACAAGCTGATACTTGTACTGTATTTCTGTCCTTTTTTAGTTTGTCCAAACGCTCAATTTGCGATTTACGAACAACAGTATTATCAACCTCTAAAATATGAAGTGGATCTTCTTTCTCTAAACGATATTTGTTTACTCCAACAATAATGTCTTGCTCAGAATCTATCCTTGCTTGTTTTCTTGCTGCGGCTTCTTCAATACGCATTTTAGGGATTCCTGCTTCAATAGCTTTGGTCATCCCTCCAAGTTCTTCAACTTCTTGTATTAAATCCCATGCTTTCTCGGCAATGTCATTAGTTAAATTTTCAACATAATAACTTCCTGCCCAAGGATCAACCGTTTTGGTAATATGCGTTTCTTCTTGTAAATAAATTTGTGTGTTACGTGCTATTCTTGCAGAAAAATCTGTAGGTAAAGCGATAGCTTCGTCTAGCGCGTTCGTATGTAAACTTTGTGTTCCTCCTAGCGCAGCTGCGGTAGCTTCAATGCAAGTACGAGCAACGTTATTAAACGGATCTTGTTCTGTTAAACTCCACCCAGAAGTTTGACAATGCGTACGTAGGGTTAGTGATTTTGTGTTTTTAGGGTTAAATTGTTTTACCAATTTAGCCCAAAGCATACGTGCAGCACGCATTTTAGCTATTTCCATAAAATGATTCATCCCAATAGCCCAAAAGAAGGATAAGCGAGGTGCGAATGCATCAATATCCATTCCGGCTGCAATCCCTTTTCTGATATATTCTAATCCGTCTGCTAAAGTGTATGCCAGTTCAATATCACAAGTAGCACCTGCTTCTTGCATATGGTAACCAGAGATACTAATGGAATTGAATTTTGGCATGTTAGCTGTGGTGTATTCAAAAATATCAGATATGATTTTCATTGATGGGCTAGGAGGGTATATGTAGGTGTTCCTAACCATAAATTCTTTTAAAATATCATTTTGAATGGTACCCGCTAATAATTTTTGATCAGCACCTTGTTCTTGAGCAGCAACAATATAGAAAGCCATAATTGGCAGTACAGCTCCATTCATTGTCATGGAAACGGACATTTTATCCAAAGGAATTTGATCAAACAAAACCTTCATATCCTCAACTGAATCTATAGCTACACCAGCTTTTCCAACATCGCCAACTACACGTTCATGATCGGAATCATATCCTCTGTGTGTTGCTAAATCAAAAGCAACAGACAATCCTTTTTGCCCTGCAGCTAAATTACGTCTGTAAAATGAATTTGACTCCTCAGCGGTAGAAAATCCGGCATATTGACGAATAGTCCATGGTCTTCTAACATACATTGTAGAATATGGACCACGTAAATTAGGTGCGATTCCGGCAACAAAATTTAAGTGCTTCAAATGTGAGATATCCTCTTTTGAATATGACGATTTTACAAGGATATCCTCAGCTGTATTTGAAGTGCTGATATCCTGTGAATTCGTTTTATTAGAACCCGTTGTAGAAAGGCTTATATGTTGTACGTCTTTTCTTTTCATCTTAGTGATTGTGTCCATCATGCGGACCGTGTGCTGCTGTTTTTTTCTTTTTTACATCAAGATCCAATGCTTTTCCTATTTGAGGGGTTTTTGGAGCGGTCTTTATAATTGGAGTTGCTGTAGGTTGTCCTGTGGGTTGTGCTTGTTCAGTTAAAAAAGTAGCTGCAGAAAAATCAGTGTCAAAAAATTTCGCATAATACATGTCCAATGCAACATAGGTCATTAAAGCTTTATCCCTGTATTGGCCCCTGATTGCTCTATTGTCTGTTATTGCTGAAACCATTAATTTTGGAGTTAAACTTTCAACAGAACGTAAGGTGTTAAAAGTTCCTTTAATGATTTTGTTCGAAATGCTATTTCCAATACATTCAGTAATTTCTGCTTTACTTTTTAATTGTGATCCATTCCAAATATCCTGAGTTTTTAAAAGATTAAAAACGGCTAAACTTTCTTCAGTAACATAGTCGGTAATTCTAATGTTTCCTCTTGAACGAGCAATAAAGTTTTTTAAAGCATTATCTATTGTGATCGTAAAATTAGGTCTTCTGTTGGAGTTTTTAGCTTGAGTCAGGATAGCGTTTTCAAAAGCGTAATATGCTTCACTAAATAATTTTTCATCAACTCCTTCACAAGTTATACTTACCGGTTCGTCAGCATGTTTGTAATCAGTTATTGCTTCTTTTTTACAGCTTAATACTGAAATGCTTATTACGGCTGCTAATACTATTTTTTTCATCTTTAAATTATTGTATTTATTGGTTTTTATTCTTGATCTAATCTTTCTTTGTCTGACTTTTCTGAAAGTCTTCGAGGTGTTATGGGGGCTATTAATGTTTTTCTTGCTTCCCGTATTACAAAAGGTTGTTTTTCTAACTCATGTTTCATCTTGTCTTTTTCATTAGGGTATTTGTTTGTTCCTAATAATACAAGTGATCCATTGTCAAATTGTTCTTGTTCTTTTAAAGCGCTTTCTTTTATTTTTCTTTGAATAGTACCTTCTTTTAATTGCGCTAAGAATCCACCACCGATTTCAATTAACTTGAATATTTCTAATGCGTTTTCTGCAAATTGCTGAGTAATACTTTCTATATAGTAGGCACCATCAGAAGGGTTGTTGACACTTGTGAAAGCGCTTTCGTGTTTTAAAACGAGTAACTGATTTCGCGCAATACGATTTCCGAATTCATTTGAATTATGATATATATGATCATAGGGGAGGTTACAAATGGTATTTGCGCCCCCTAAAATTACACTCATGCATTCAGTAGTAGAACGTAACATATTTACATTGTAATCGTATATAGTTTTATTTCTGCAAGAAGGGTAGCTTAATATGGTACATTCAGTTTTGTCGGTATTATAAGCTTCAGTAATTGTTTTGAATAACAATTTTAGCGCTCGTATTTTTGCTATTTCAAAGAAATAATTCCCGCCAGTAGCTGTGATAAACTGAATTTTTGGTAATACTGCGTCTTTAAAATTGTTAAAGTATTCGTTTGTGTGAGCAATAGCATACGCTAATTGCTGTGTGACTGTAGCGCCAGCGTTTTGATATATAGCAGTATCAACACTTATGATGTGATTTTCTGGATACTTTGCAATTAAAGTTTTGATAAACTGAAAGTCTTCCTTTAAAGAAGAATACCAATTCCCTGTTAGGGCTAAATTCCCTATAATATCAATATTCAGGTAGCATTTAGGTAAATTTAGTTGAATTAAATCTTCAGCCATTTGAAGGTTTAATAACTTGAATTTAAACTGAAGCTCAATAGTTTTAGTATCAATGTTTAGTAATAGGTCATGAATATTTAATTCAGTACTAATCTCAAATACAATTGCTTCTGCCCCTTTGTCAATTGCTTCAATAGCATTTTTATTTCCATCACTTGCAGCTATGACCTTTATTAGTTGTGCAATAGACCAGTTGTTTTTTGAAATTTCTGGAGTTGTAATATTGGCGTCTTTATGATAAAAAGGTTTTACAGTTATTCCCTCGTTGGTTTTCCATAACAGTGTATCGTTATAGTCAGCGCCTTTTAGGTCTACTTGAATTTGCTGTTTCCAAGCGCTTGAAGACACTTCTTCAAATTCTTTAAATAAGAAGTTACTCATTAGTACTCACTTTAGTAGGTTTGTTTTCGTATTCTATAATATAAATCTCTTCGTTGTCTTTTTTCATGTAATATTCTTCGCGAGCAAAGTTTTCAAGATTATCATCATTCTCAAGTTTATGAATATCTTTCTTATCTTTTTCTATTTCAGATTGATATAGTTCTATTTCAGCTTTTTTTTCGTTAATAACAGTATTTAGTTCTCTGTGAAATAAGTACGAATTATCATCAAAAAACAACATCCAGACCACAAAAGCAATAAATACAGCAATATATGGGTTGAGTATGTATTTGAAATATTTATGTTTTTTTAGTTTTTTTAGAAACATTCTTTTAAAATAAAGCTTAAAAATACAATTTCTTTAGGACAATTTTTCGTTAATAATGGTTTTTACAACATTAATTCCAACAGTATTAAATTTGTTGTTAGGAATGATAATGTCAGCATATTCTTTAGTGCTCTCAATAAATTCTTGATGCATTGGTTTTAAAGTGTTTTGATATCTATCAAGCACTTCGATTAAATCTCTCCCTCGTTCGGTGATGTCTCTTTTTATTCGTCGGATTAATCGCTCGTCAGAATCGGCATGTACATAAATTTTTATATCAAACAAATCTCTTAAAACAGGATTGTTAAATATTAAAATACCTTCAACAATGATTACTTTTTTTGGGGTAGTAGTTATAGTTTCTTTTACTCTATTGTGCTCTACAAAGGAATATATAGGTTGCTGAATTGTTTCCCCTTCCTTTAAAGCAGTTAATTGCTCAATAAGTAAATCAAAATCTATTGACTTTGGGTGATCAAAGTTAATTTGAGTACGCTCTTCATAAGTTAGGTCAGAGGTATCTTTATAATATGAGTCCTGTGATATGACTGAAATTTCTTTTTCTGAAATTTCAGTTAAGATCTGCTTTACAACAGTAGTTTTCCCACTACCTGTTCCGCCTGTTATCCCTATGATGAGCATGTGTGTTTTTTTGCTGCAAAAGTAGGCTATATTTTTAGCAAAGTCAAAACTAAAAAAAGACAAACAAGAGTTTGTTATATGAATAAATTAGTAGTATATTTGCACTCGTTAATTTAGGGTGTAGTAGCGCATCATGTGTTGCATAAAATACGCCACTTAAAGTTAACTAGCAGTAGTAGTATTAATGAGTTTTTTAAGTCAATAATAGTATTATTTAATTTCGGGGTGTAGCGTAGCCCGGTCATCGCGCCTCGTTTGGGACGAGGAGGTCGCAGGTTCGAATCCTGCCACCCCGACTGAAGTTAATTCAATATATATCAAAACCTTGTTAATCCTATGATTAACAAGGTTTTGTAGTTTTAGGACTATCATAAGAATTGATAGTATTTGATATAAAACGTCAACTATTCGGTTAACACTTTTGATTTTCAAGAGTGTTTAAGAAAACTTGTTAGCCCTTGTTATTGTTGAATTTTATAGTTTTTATAGGTGATTTGACTACCGTCTGATACTGATTAGTAATAATCTGTTAACACAAAAAGGACGAATCTATGAAAACAACAAGCACATTTAGCATTTTATTTTGGTTGAATTCAGCTAGAATGAAGAATGAAAAAGGATTAATTTATGCACGTATTACTGTCAATGGTGTACGAGCGGTTATTAGCTTAAAAAGAAAGATAGTTATTTCCGACTGGGACCCTATAAAAAATAGGGCAAGAGGTACCAAACAAGAAGCGAGGTTATTGAATCGTTACCTTGATCAGGTATATAGTGGTTTATTTGAAAGCTATCAGGATCTGAGGATGGAAAACAAGCTTATCACTGCTCGAGCTGTAAAATCAAGATACTTAGGTGAGGATCAACAGCATCAATCGTTACTCACTTTAGTAGAATACCACAATACACAAATGACAGAAACCTTACGTTGGGGTACTCTAAAGAATTATTTCACTACGCAACGATATATAAAGGAGTTTATTGAAAGTCAGTTTAAAACATCAGATATTTATTTGCATCAGTTATCGTATAAGTTTATAATTGACTTTGAACGATTTTTAAGAAAGTATGTACCCAAAACTCACCATAAACGAATGGGTAATAATACGGTAATGAAGCATATTGAACGTCTTCGTAAAATTATAAGCCTAGGGCATAGAATTGAATGGATAGATAAAGACCCATTCATTCAGTACAAAGCAAAATACGATAAAGTAGAAAGAGGGTTTCTAACAAAACTGGAATTGCAACGTATTGAGGATTGGGAGTTTAAAACAGATCGCTTACAGGTAGTGAAAGATTTATTTGTATTTAGTTGTTATACCGGGTTGTCCTATATTGATATGATGATGCTTACAAAGTTAAACTTGGTAAGAGGTATGGATGGTGAGTATTGGATAAATACGATAAGACAAAAAACAAGCACAACTGTTAAGATTCCAATTTTAGAAAAAGCAGCAAAGTTGTTGTTTAAATATAAGAAACATCCAAGAGCTTTAGAGAATGGAACATTATTCCCGGTAATATCTAATCAAAAGATGAATGCGTATTTAAAAGAAATTGCAGAGATATGCGAAATTGAAAAGAATATGACGTTTCATATGGCTAGGCATACATTTGCAACTACAGTAACATTAACTAACGGTGTGCCTATAGAAACGGTGTCTAAATTATTAGGGCATTCAAAGATAACAACTACTCAAATTTATGCCAAAATTATTGAGCGTAAGGTAGGGGATGATATGAAAAAGTTAAGTGATTATTTCGCTGAAGAAGAAAAGAGAAATGAAGATAAAGAAACTGGTTCATAGTTAGTTAATAGAGTGTAAAATATATTGATTTACAATATTTTAAATAAGTTTCCGTTCTGTTTGTACTGACTTAACCAATTTACTTAATTTATGATTACTTCGTTTTATAATGAAGCACTAACTAATTTAGAATATGGCTTAAATACTTTAGAAAGAGAAAATAACAATGTAGTAGAGAGAAGTGAATTAGCTATTAAAATGTGCTTGAAATCTATTGATGAACTCAAGCTTTATTTTGGAAGACAAAAAATATATTCCCAGGAAGAAGAAGTTGATTTCTTTAAAGAAATAAAACCGCTCTTTGTGGCAAAGCTTGTGTATTATATTAAGTTATATAATATTGAGGCTAGCCTTGTTGTTGAGTCTCCGAAAATTAAAAAGAACATTTATGCTTTAGAACTTAAAAAAGTAAAGAGTTTTCTAAATCAGAACAAAGTTTTTTATAAATACTACAAAACAAACTGCACTCATTTGGATCACAAATACTTTGTGCGGGGTAATCAAGATATTAAATTACAATTACAGAGTAATACTTTTGAGTTCGATTCTAAGTTTTCAACAAGTAATGATTTCTTAGTAGCTAAAATTAAAGCATCTGAAAAGCTACAAATCTATCTAGAAAATAAGATTACTCCAGCTAAACTAGGTCAAAATAATATGTCTACCCCTAGTTCAAATAATGAATATATAAAATGGACTGGAAGTAAAGTTGCATTAATTGAATTAATTTATGCTTTGCATACTGCAAAGGTTATTAATAAAGGAGAAACAGGTATAAAGGGCATTGCAAATTTGGTGTCAGATGTCTTTAATGTTGATTTAGGGGATTATTACCGTACCTATGCAGAAATCAGAATGCGTAAAACAGGTAGAACTAAATTTCTAGATAAATTAAAAGCTCAATTAATCATTAAAATGGAAGCTTCAGACGAAGAATACTAAAAACCCAAGTTGAGTCCAACTGGGGTAAATTAACTTAAAACTGGGGTAAATAATATAGTGTTTAAAAAAGCATAAAATATAATAGGTTTTAGTCGGTGAATGATGGGTTATAAGTGTCAATAAGCAGTAAGATAGTATAAATAAAATGTCATAAAAAAATCACCCAAGTTGGTGCCAACTTGTGAATAGAATACAACAAACTGTTGCAATTTTGACAAACGGAAGTCAAATCACCGCAAAGAAGCTGTTTTGATCTTTATAGATGGAGCAGCTTCTTTTTTATTCATTTATTTATAACTAAAACCTATTAACCAATGGCAGTAAACATCATTACCACAGAAGACTTAATGGAGTTCAAAATTGAACTATTATCAAACATCAAAGAAATTTTAAATACCCAAACAGGTATGAAAATGAAAAAATGGTTGAAATCTCCAGCAGTTCGAGAACTACTAAGTATTTCTCCAGGGACACTCCAAAACTTACGTATAAACGGAACCTTACCATACACTAAAGTTGGAGGAGTGATCTACTACGATTATGAAGAAATTGTAACCGTATTCGAACAAAACAGAATCCACAATAAATTTTAATAAAATTTTAAACGCCCTAGGGTGTGGAGGCGAGTGTCAATGATTTGATAGTACCGCAAAAAGAAATACTGTTTGAGCTAAGCGAGTTTTATTTCTTTTAGGTATTAAAAATTTAATTGACCGCTGAACACCCAAGGCTTGACTTTTTTGTTTCGTTTTTGTGTCAAGACAAAAATGAAAAGAAAATATGGAACAAACCAATTACATCAAACACCTCAACAATGCATTTCTAAAAATAGAGCAAGACAATAGGTTAAACCCTTCTCACGTCAGTTTATACATGGCATTGTTTAAAATATGGAATTGCAATCGATTTGTTGAGGTGTTTTATATTTATCGTGATGAGGTCATGCAGTTTTCTAAAATTGGCTCTAAATCAACGTATCATAAGTGTATAAAGGAGTTAAGTGCTTGGAATTACATCATTTATCTACCTTCTCATAATCCGTATAAAGGGAGTCAAGTTAAGTTGACTAATTTTGGTACAAGTGCTGGACAAGTTGTGTACCCGAACAGTACTAATATAGAGACAAGTACTGGACAAGCACTGGTATCTAATACAAACATATATAAACAAAAAGAAAACATATATAAACTTGACCAGCCTAAAAATGAAAATGAAGTAATTGATTTTTTTAAAAAGGAAAATTGGCCAATACTAGAAGCTAAAAAATTTTACAATCATTACTTGGGAATTGGATGGAGAGTTGGTGGAAAAACAAAAATTGTCAATTGGCATGCTACTGCAAATAATTGGATGTTAAAATCAGAAGAAATTAAGAATACGTTAAAAACAAATAACAGACATAACCATAATCAGGACAACCTAAAAATAGCAAAAGATAAAAATTATAATCAACCATTATGAACCAATCATCACCTCACATAATCTCAGAAGGAGCAACCCAGTTCCAAATAGGAACACTAAAATCAGATCATATTCACTACAATTTCAATCAGATATTAATTTATCTCGAAGCAAAAGGAAAACTACTCTTTGGTAAAAACTTCAAAATTTATGAAGACGATATGCAAATCTTGTATAAACTCAGTGTCTATTTCATCAAAGATAAAGCAAGTTGTAAAAAAATTGGTATCGACCTCAACAAGGGAATTCTGTTATCAGGACCAGTAGGTTGTGGTAAAACTAGCTTGATGAAATTACTTCGGAATATAGTACCACATTTCAAGCCTTATGAGGTCATTCCAACGCGTAACATCACTTTTGGGTTTAATAATATTGGGTTTAAAACAATTGAGGAATTCGGAAATAACAAATTCTTTTGTTTTGACGATTTAGGAGTAGAACCAATCGGTAGGCATTTCGGTAAGGATTGTAATGTTATGGGAGAGGTATTATTATCTCGTTATGAGTTATTGTTAAAAAGCAAAATACTAACTCACGCCACAACTAACCTCAATGCCCAGGAACTAGAAGAACGTTATGGGAATCGCGTACGTTCCAGAATGCGTTTACTTTTTAATTTAATAGCTTTTGACAAATCAGTAGAGGATAAACGTGTTTAATGTGTCATTGCTTGTGTAATAAGCTCTTTGTTAAATACTCAAATTTCTATACTACGGATTCCCGTAAGGTATAATCAAAGACATAATATATTTTTGAGTGCACTTAAATACAGTGTGTTGTTTAATTTAAATATAAAGTATGAAAAAAATTATTTTAATATCGGTCTTAATAGCGATACTATCTTCTTGTACAGGAGTTAAGAATGATACTATCCAAGTTGGCGAAAATACGTTTGTGCATCAAGAAAAAGTTTTCAGAATCATTGATAATGAAATTACTGAATTGGGTAATTTAGAGGTAGATTCAATTACAAAGTCCACAGTATTAAACCCAAAAATCAAGAACTATGGTGCTAAAGAATTAGATTATGTAAAAGTGGGAGCAACTGCAAATCTTAAAGCTGTATATAGAGGGGATCTTTTATATTTCAAAATGGATTTAGAAGGCTTAAATGATTTGAGAAAAAGATATGATGGTGGTGGTATTTCAATAAATTTTTTAGATAAATTTGGTTTTCAAATCCACAGTACAACTATAAAAATGAATGAATTGATTAGAATTGTAGGAGATAATAATGAAACTATAAAATTTCAATATAATGGAAAAACTCAAATGAGTTCAGAAGTATATAAAGCAATATCGGTTTATTCAATCTCATCTTTTCTTCGTTAAATAAAATATATAATATCAGTAAAAAATGTATTCATGAAAAAAACAATACTAATTATCTGTTTAATCTTCTTTTACAATTCATCTGCTCAAGATGTTTCATGTGACGATTATATAGATTTCATTAAAACAAAAGGGTATTATTCAACTTCATTGAATAGTTATACTTTGGATTCTAGTTGGTTATATAAAGTAACAAAATACACATATGAATATAACAATTACGTGATTGTTGAAATCAAAGAAAATGAATATAGTTATACCACAAGAAAATACATTTATTGTGGTATTTCAAGTACACATTGGAGTAGTTTTCAATATGGAGGCTATGGTGATTCTGAATCCTATGGAAAAAGATTCTTAAAATATATTGACCCCTATAAATGTAACTGTTATTAAAGTCTATTTAAGTGTTTTTCTTGAGGGTAATTGAGATTATGATATTGTTGGCTTCACTATAATTAGTGACAAGTTATAATTTTTAAATCATCATTTATAGTGATGTTGTTTAAATTGGATAGTTATAATTATTTAAAAGACAGTAAGTTGAAAAAGGATGAGATTTATTTAAAAAAGCCTGTTCTTAAAGCTACTTTTAATGATGAGTTTACTATTTTTAAGAGCCTGTATATTGAGGCTTTAATTTTGATCAAATGGAAAAGTATAAAAAGGTAATTGAGGAGTTGCAAAAATTCAGAGATGAAAGAGATTGGAAGCAATTTCACGACTCTAAAAACTTAGCGATTGCTATTTCAATTGAAGCTGCAGAGTTAAATGAATTGTACCTATGGAAGACTAGTAAAGAATCTGAGGAAGTTGATATTAATAAAATTAAAGAAGAGTTAGCAGATATTTTATCCTTCTCATTTTTATTAGCCGATAAACATGGCTTAGATCCTTTTGATATAGTATCTGAAAAAATTAAAATTAATGCCCAAAAGTATCCAGTAGAAAAAGCAAAGGGTACAGCAAAAAAGTATACCGATTTATGATGTCAAACAGTAACCTCGCAGTTAAAAGGTATGATTTCAATACAAATTTATTTGAAGAGTTTAATAACCTACACTACGCAAAAGATCTTTGGCCTCTAGTTTATATATTAAGTGATGGCAAAACGAAAGAAGCATATGTAGGCGAAACAACTGATGCTTATGCCAGAATGAGTAGTCATTTAAAAAATAGTTCTAAAAACAAACTTACAGCTGTTCATTTAATAACAAGCGAAAGATTCAATAAGTCAGCTACATTAGATATTGAATCTAATTTGATTAAGTACATTTCTGGTGATGGTCAATATCCTTATTAAATAAAATTGCCATAAAACAGGTAAGAAATCTTTCGGAAAGACATCTATGGAAAATCCCATTCTAGAAAAGAAAAGATATTATTAAAAAGTAAGGCTTTCAATACAAAATTTATAAGATAATATGCTATTCGATAAAGTAACGTCAGAACATATACGTAAAGGAATTAAGGATTTTGAAGAAAAAGGCTTACCAAATGGTTTTAGGGCATCTACTTCTTACGATTTAATTATTGTTGATAAAAGATACCCTCCAAAAGCTATAATGGTTTATGCTAATTTCCATGCTATAAGTAAACCAATTTCAAGATACTTTAAAGGTGGTTTAGATACTGATTGTTTTAAGGCTTTTGAAAGGTGTGGATTTAAAATCACAAAAAAAAATAATGATCATATGGGAGTAAATGATAGTTCTGAATACTCAAAATTACAGAGGATATCTTTAGGGGGAAGAAGGTTATTTAAAATGTCTCATGGTTCTTTTAAAGCCAAAAAAGATAAAGATGTAATTGAAGCTTTTAAAGAAAATAATTGGATAGCCATACATAAAGACACGGCTAAGGGGCAAGCAGATAATTTTAAAAATAAACTTAGAATAGGAGATTACGTATACATTACCTTAGGTTCCAAAGAATTAATAGGTATAGCAAAAATCGTTTCTAATTTATGTAATTATATTCCTGAAGAAATTACTCAAGATGAGGGATGGATATTTCGAGAAATTGAAATGATTAAAGATCCGATTAGAAAAGGTCCTATTGAGTTGAAAAGCTCTAAGGCCTTTTATCCTAGTGGAAATACAACTATTGCTGAAGTTAAATCAATTAATTTAAAAGAAGCTAATGAGTTATTGTTCAACCCTTATTTTAATGTAGAGTTTTTTGATGATGGCAATAAAGAAGAATTTAAAACCTGGTTAAATAAGAACGTCACCAAGGAGTCTGGTACAAATAGTTCATACATAAGAGCAATAGAATCTCTATCTGATCCTTTAGGATATGATGTGTTTTCTATTAATGACATTACTACATTAGAGAAATTATATGATGATTTAATAGAAAACCAAAAAGATGAAGGCGGTAAGTATAATAATATCAAAGCTCCATCTTATGGTAAAAAAGGGTTTTACTCTGCAGGGATAAGGAAGTATATAGAGTATTTAGAAGAGAAACATAGTAAACCAAAGGAAATGAGTAACGCACCTCAAAAAAATATAGTTCCTAAAAACGAATTAAACCAAATACTTTTCGGACCTCCAGGAACAGGGAAAACATATAACAGTATAAATCATGCCGTTGCAATTATTGAGGATAAAACTGTTGATGAAATACAAAATGAGACTAGAAGTAATGTGTTGAGTCGCTATAAAGAGTATGTTTCTAATGGTCAAGTAGTATTTACAACCTTCCACCAAAATATGTCTTATGAAGATTTTGTAGAAGGTATAAAACCTAAAACTATAGATAAAGATGTTGTTTATAATATTGAAAATGGAATATTTAAAAACATCTGTATTAAATGCTCAGAAAAAAATGAAGCTATAAATTTTGATGAAGCCTATTCTAAATTTACTGAAAATGTAATAGAAAATGGACTTGTTGAGTTAAGGTCCTTGGCACAAGGAAAACCTTTTAATGTAAGAATTAATAGTAATGAAACTACTGTAGCGATTCCACAAACAGAAAAAGCTACAGAAATGGGGATTACTAGAGAAATGGTGAAAGATTATGTAGTTAATGGGGTAGTTAGAGATTGGAAAACATATACAACTGCCATTGGAGAGCATTTAAAGTCAAACTATGATATAAGTATTGATAATGTTGATAATTCAAAAAAGAACTATGTCTTAATTATTGACGAAATAAACAGAGGGAACGTATCTCAGATTTTTGGAGAGTTAATTACATTAATTGAAAAAGATAAGCGATTAGGTGAAGATGAAGCATTAAGAGTAAAATTGCCATATAGTAAAACAGAATTTGGTGTGCCTCCAAACCTTTTTATTGTTGGTACTATGAATACAGCAGATAGAAGTATAGAAGCATTGGACACAGCGTTAAGAAGACGTTTTGTGTTTGAAGAAATGCCACCAAAACCTAAATTGTTAAAAACAGCAGGTAAATCGGGTAAAGTTCAGGGTATCATAAAAGTAGAGAATGGCAATATTGTTGACTTAGAAAAGCTACTTATAAAAATAAATAGCCGGATAGAAAAATTGATCGATAAAGATCACAAAATTGGACACTCCTACTTTTTAAAAGTAAATGATGAGAAGAGTTTAATTCATGCTTTTAAAAACAAAATTATTCCGTTGTTAGAAGAGTACTTCTTTGGAGATTTTGGAAAAATTGGCTTAGTGTTAGGTGATTCTTTTATTGATTTAGAAAACGGAGACTTTAAGTTTGCTTCTTTTAAACATTATGACAGTGATGTAAAAGAAGACTTAAAAGAACGCTCCGTGTTTAAAATTAAGGAATCAACAGAGTGGGAATTCAATAAAATATAAGGATGAGTAGATTAATCCGTGTTTTTGAATACGAAAAACTAACAGCCAAATCACTCTGTTCTGAAAATAAAGAACTTGGTGATAAAGTTATAGATAAGCTATGGCAATTTAATGACGCGAATAAGAATATCTATTTCGAAGCAATCCGTCATGGGGTTAAGTTTAAGAATTATGTTGGGGTTATTCAAATAGGGAATATCACTATTGAAATATTACCCAAAGCAGATAAAAATAGTACTAATGATGATGAAAAAGGGCAATGGCATAAGGTATTGCTTAAAATGCTGGAGCATTGTAAAAAAGTAAAAGTAGTTTCCGTAAGTGAAGCAGCACTTAAAAAAAGACATCACTCTTTATTAGATTTATATTTTGAGTTATTTATTGCTGAGGTAAATCAGTTATTGCATCAAGGATTAATAAAACAATACAGAAAGGAAAACGGTAATGTCCTAGCGTTAAAAGGGCGTTTAGATTTCTCTAAAAATATTCAAAAAAACCTAGTACATAAAGAGCGTTTTTATACCAGTCATCAAGTGTATGATTACGACCATGTAATCAATCAAATACTTTTTAAGGCATTGTTGGTATTAAAAAGAATAACGAATGATTCTTTTTTAAAAGATAGTATTGAAAGAACCTTAAGTAGTTTTCCAGAAGTAAAAGAAATAGCAATTGGTAAAAGTCATTTCGATAAAGTAATAGGCAACAGAAAAACTTCGGCGTATAGTGAAGCTATCAAAATAGCAAAAATGATACTATTAAATTACTCACCTGATATCAAAGGAGGTAATGAAAATATGTTGGCGTTATTGTTTGATATGAACAAGCTTTGGGAAGAATATATCTACAGGATGTTAGCCAAACAACAAACTGACACTTTAAAGGTGAAGTTTCAAAATAGGAAGGAATTTTGGGAGTCTAAACTGATCAAGCCAGATATTGTGATTGAGGAAAAACTTGATAATGGTGAGGTTGAATTCTATGTAATAGACACCAAATGGAAAATCATAGATCCTGAAAAGCCAGGAGATGACGATTTGAAACAAATGTATGCCTACAATATGTATTGGAATGCTTCTAAGAGCATGCTACTTTACCCAACATCAGAAATAAAAGATACTGAGTTTGGTAAATATCATAAAGGTAAAAAAGGAGAGAATAAATGCAAACTAGGCTTTGTGAAAGTGATGAATAAAGGCGCCTTAAATACGAATATTGGTGAGGATATTTTTGGATTATTAGGGATAGATATTAAAGAGAATTAAAAAAATACAGTACAACATGGCATTAGAAATTAATATAGGAGAAGAATATAAAATTAAGATAGAGAAAGAATCGGAGTTTAAGGATTCAATATTTAAAGAGGTTTATACACAAGCAGCAAAAAACGTAGAAGAGATTATTTTACAAGCTATAACTAATGATAATAGAAATAGCATTAGTAATGATGATTATAATAATGTAATTGCTTTTACCGGAGAAAGAGGTACAGGTAAAAGTTCTTCTATGATTTCTTTTGCCGATGCTTTAAAAAATAAATGTGATTCAGATACATTTTGGAAAGACAACGAAAATCTTAAAAAAGCAAAAATAAAATCTTTAGATATAATTGACCCTTCGTTATTTAGAAATGAAGACAAGCTTTTTGAAATTATTATTTCTAAGATGTTCTCTAAATTTCAATTAAAACTTAAAGAAAATGATAATAAAATTAAAAATGATAATAAAAGAGATTTAATAAAGAAGTTTCAGGAAGTTTTTAATAATTTAAAAATATTACACAATGGTAAATCTCAAGTTTATGATAAAGAGGCAATTGAAGCTTTAAGTGATTTAGCTTACGGAATTAATTTAAAAGAGAATTTTAAAAAATTAGTTGATGAATACTTGTTATGTATGTATAGCATTGACAATAAGAAAGATAAAAATGGTTTTCTCTTAATTCCTATAGATGATTTCGATTTAAATATTTCTGGAGCTTATGAAATGTTAGAAGATATTCGTCAATTTCTTATTCAAAGTAATGTAATTATTTTAATAGCTTGTAAGATTGAACAGTTAGAAGATTCTATTGAACAAAATTTCCGAACTGAATATGAAGTAATGATGCCTTCAGATGGGATTAATTATTTAAGTGATAAGCCTGCAGATATGGCTTCCAAATTTCTTTTAAAGTTAATTCCTTTAAATAGACGTACAGTTATACCAGAATTAAATATAAGAGAAAAAATCCTACTTGAAGAAGATTCAGAAAATGAAAAATCATTTGTTATAAAAAAAGAAGATAAAATTTTATATGAAAATGATAACCTTCAATCTTTAGTATTAGATTTTATATATCAAGAGACTGAGATATTTATTACAACATCGAATAATCATAATATTTCAATTATTCCTAAAACTCTTAGGGAGTTAAATAATCTGATTTCATTAATATACAATTCAAATAATAAGAAAATTACGTTTAAAGATTATATAATAACTACCGCTAAAAGAAGTTTGCCTGAAGATTTATTTAAAATATTTTCTGTTCTAGAAGAAACTAATATTTTAGATTTTAATGTACAGTTTTGTAATTTGATTGGTGAAATAAACTCTAGTGAAATTGAATTTAACATTCCCAAAGATAAATACGATTTACTGAACCCAAGAAACAATAATAACACATCTTTAGGGGATGTTTACTCTTTATTAAAAATTATTGAAGAGAATGGTAAAGTTACTAATATAAGTGTTATTAAGTTTTTGAATTTAATTAAAGTCTACTTGGCTATTGTAATAAAGCAATTAAAATTAAATGAAAATATCGAAATATCCCAAGGAGGCTTTAGTAATGAATATTTTAAAATTTTTCCTCTTTATGGAGGTAAAACCTCTAGGGATTGGTTAAGTTTTGATTTAAAAGAAATAGAAAAACTTTCACTTATTGATAAATTTATTTTAAGTTTTTATATCCCATATTTAGGAGTAGAACCTAAAAAGTATAGAGTCGAACCTGAAAATATATTTTTTAAACCCTATAATGGTGCTGGAGGACAATTTACAAAGGCAACCTTTTCTCCAGTTTTCCCATTGACTCGTGTAATTTATTTGAAAAAAATTATGGAAAGTTTTAAAAAGGATGAGAGGGAAGAAATAGAAAAAACAAATGTTTTTAAAGAACTTAAAAAGTTTATAAACAATGATTTTTCATTAATCTTAAATCCATTTTATTATTCAGAATTTATTAATTTATTAGAAAATAAAACTAAAAACCACCGTGATAAGTTGGGTGAATATGGTGAAACAGTAGATTTATATATGAATACCTTAGGTATTGACGTTTTAAATAAGATTAACTCCGAATATAACTTAAATACTGTAAACTACATTGAAGATAATCCTGTATATAAATATAGAGGATCATCAATATTTGTAAAAATATTTAATGAAATTTTTGAATCGTTCTTAAAAAGTCAATCTTCGATTACAAAAGAGATTAAAGAGCTATTGAGAGTTTATCTGAATAGAATTATAAAAAATAATGTAAAAATAAAAACTGTAACTAGGCTTATAAATGAATTAATAATGGCAAAAGCACCTGATTTAATTGTTAACGAAATAAAAGATTTTCGTGAAAGATTAAAAAATGAAGATGAGGACAAAATAATTAAAGAAATAATTGAATTTTTGGATAAAATAATAAAGTCAAATGGATAACCTAAGAAAATCCATAGAAGCTATTTTTAAGAACACATGTCCTGATTTAATTATTCAGGACATGTATAATAATGATTTAGACAACGATACTTTTTCAAAAAAAGGTTTTTTAGAACAAGGTTTGGTTCTTTTTAATAATTATAGTTTTGATGAGATAGAGAATTTATATCATAAATTAGATTCAGACTGGTTGTTAGATGTCTACCAAGGAAATAGCAGCCAAAAATCTATTTATAATCTGTTAACTCATTTTAATAAACAAGTATTAAAAGAGCGAGATAAAGAACCTTTTGTAAGCTATGAACATTTACTACGTTGGAGAGATTTGTCGTTTACTTTAGGAGAGGATTTATTTACCTGTTCTTATTTTGCTTATATGGATAACCGCTCTAAAAGAGAAAGAGATTTCTTTTCTTGGCGTACAGTAGCTTTTTCAACGAATAACAGGCTTAAAAAATTATTAGCTAAAGGTATCGCAGAAAATCACTTTCATTTAAAAGGATCAGCCCCAGTTTTTGATTTGTCTTGGGTATCTTTAATGAATACTATAAATAGTCATTATAAAAAGTTTAACGAGTTAAAAGAAGGGGTAAAGTTAAATGGAACAATGTCCTATTCATTTAATAATCAGAATAAAGAAATTGACATACTTGTTTATAAAGCTTCAAAAATACGATTAGTACTATTTGAAGCTTTATTTGAAGATAAAGAAATTAAACCATCAGAAATTAAACCATTGCTGTTCCCTGCATCTAATAAAAATGATTCTTTTGAAGTCTTAATGGGGTTGTCTGAAATTCAAATTGAAATAAACGAAAAGAAAAAGCTTTATGGATATGAGTTTTACCATAAAGGAAGGCATGACGTTGCAGATTACGCCATAACTAAAGACATGCATTTTGATAATTTTGATGGCTCTTTTATTATGTATGGTGAAAGACGATTATTGTATAAAGCATTTAAATATATTTATGCTGAAAAAGAATCAAGTTTTAAAATAGAAAAATTATTACATGCCTATATTTCAATTAAAAATCAGTTTAGATCAGAATTAATACAAGTAAATAAAAAGGTTGGTTTCGCTAACTTTTCTACATATCAGGATAGAAAAGAATATTTTATTCCAGATGACAGCATTTATGAAACAGCTTTATTGCAAATGGCAATTAATGATAGCAGAAAGTTTCAGAATATTAAATCTTTTGAAACAAGAATAGTTCCTAAAAATTCTGCTTTTGAAATAAATAAGAGTCTTAAGAAATATCAAATAAATAGTGATAAAAATGCACTGCAGCATACAGATTATAATATTCCTATACCTAAAGTATTAGGGACGTATAAAGAAAAAAAAGAGAAACATTTTTATACAGTTCATTTTATAAAATATAAAGATAAAAGTTCAAACGATAGTTTAGCGCAAGAAGTATTGCCTAGACATCACCAATTAAGAAAAGAAGTAA